>NZ_JBAGKV010000032.1:0-70185 GCF_037049705.1 Janthinobacterium sp. LPB2021202312-11-4
AGAGGCGAGTTGGAAATGACCGATACGGATCGGCGTTACTACACTCATGAAATCAGGGAATTGGAGAGATTCCGGGCAATGGGCCTGGCTGACGACTTCAAGCCAGAAAATGGCTCCCCCGAATGGAACAACGCCCATACGGCAACATTGGAAGACTACAAACTTGGCAGCAGTGAAGCGCTGCTTTATACCGATGAGGCACTGGACGCCGCAAACAAACAGATCGACCGGATATATAAAAACCTTCTAAAAGGAGAGCCCCAATGAGCACTATCGAACAGATTGTAAGAAACGAGCCAATTGCAGACATTGTCACAGCGTTCGGCATCGGCCTTGCTTACCCTTCGCTCGATAGAATGATTGGTCGCTATCGGTTTGAAGTTATTGCGAATGGAGAACTGTTGAGCACTTATGCACGACTTTTTAAAGAAGGTGTTCTGGCAAATGGTGAAGGGCCCGTTGCCATCAAAGGTCCAAACTGGAAAGAACCCAATTTCCTAACAGAAAAAAGGTATACCTGACGGTCAAGTATCACCAAGCCACTGCTACCCGGCAGCGGCTTGGTGGGCCTCAGTCCCGTCAGCTCAAGTCGAAGCCGAATACATCCCCCCCCGCAAAACCCCAACCAACACCTGATAAATCTCCTCCACCTCTTCCGTCACCATGCGCATGCGCAAAAAGTCATGCACATGGCCGCCAAATTCGCGGCACTCCACTAGCCCATTCACCCCAGCCAAACGCTCGGCATAAGCCCGGCCCTCGTCCACCAGCGGATCAAACCCCGCCAGCGCCACATAAGCCGGCGCCACGCCTTGAAGATCGGGGCACAACAGCGGGGAAAAGCGCCAGTCACTGCGATCCTCAACGCTGCGGGCGTAGTGTTGGTAGAACCATTCCAGAGTGTCGCTTTCCAGCAGGTAACCTTCGCCCAGCAGGTCCATGGATTCGCGGCGCTGGGAAGCATCGGTCACCGGGTAGCACAGCAGTTGCAGGCAGGGTTTGAGGCCGCCGGGTTCGCGTGCTTGCAGGGCCAACACCGTCGCCAGGGTCGCGCCAACGCTGTCGCCGCCAAACACCAGCCGCGACAGGTCGAGGCCAAATTCGTCGGCCTGGTTGCGCAGCCAGTCCAGCGCATCGGCGCAATCGTGCAGGGCCGTGGGGAATTTATGTTCCGGCGCGCAGCGGTAGCCCACCGCCAACACCGCGCACGGGGTGCGTGCGCAAAACTCCCGGCAGATGCCGTCGTGGGAGTCGAGGCTGCCCACCACAAAACCGCCACCGTGCAAGAACAGCAACACCGGTAACTCAGTGCTGCGTTGCAACGGACGATAGAGGCGCAATTGCAAAACACTGCCGTCGCGGGCGGTGTGTTGCACTTCGCTCACGTCGACGTCCGGCGCCGCCCAGCGCATTTGTTGCGAGGACTGTTCAAACGCTTGCCGCGCCTGGTCCGGCGTCACGCGATGGAACGCCATGGCGGCGTCCTGATTGTCTTCGATCAGATCAAGAAACGCGGCCACTTCAGAATTCAATGACATGAAGAACATCCCGGGCCGGCGCTCATCACGAGCGACCGACCCTTTGAGTAAAAGTTGAGGAATCGACTACACCGTCGCGTGTTGCAGGCAATGTTCGACCAGTGCTTCCAGCTCGGCCTGATACTGCTGCATCAGGGTTTCGATGGTGCTCGGGCGATAGCGGCGAGTGCTGTAGATGCAGCGCATCGACAACTTGCCGTCAAACACCTGGCCGACCACTTCCAGCCAGTTGCCCAGCCCGGCGTCGAGGCTGTAGGTGTCGCCAATGCCCTCTTCGGCCGGCATCAGCATCGCCTGCTCATCGAAGGTCTGGTCGAACTGCCCCAGGTAGTTGAAGGTCAGTCGCGCCTGAGGCAACGCCGCCAGTTGCGCCTGCACGGCGTTGTCGGCCATGTAGCGCAACGCGCCGTAACCGACACCCTTCTGCGGCACACCCGCCAGTTGATCGCGCACAGCGACGATGGAGGCACCGAAATCCTGTTCTGCCACCGGCGCCAGCCGCACCGGGAACATGCTAGTGAACCAGCCCAGGGTGCGACTCAGGTCCAGGCCTTCGACCAGGTCCTCGCGGCCGTGCCCTTCGAGTTGCACCAGCACCGACGAGGCTTCGCTCCAGCGGCACAGCACGCGGCTCAGGGCCGTCAGTAACAAGTCGTTAATCTGCGTGCCGTACACCGCTGGCGCCTGCTTAAGCAGTTGCCCGGTGCGAGTGGCGTCCAGGCCCATGAACGTCTCTTCACGGAAACGCACCTGGTTTTTGCCGCGAGGGTTGTCACACGGCAGGTCCTGACCCGGTTGGTCGAGCTGTTCCAGCCAATAAGCCAGCTCGTTGTCGACCAGGGTCAGCACTTGCGCCGCCAGGCCATCGGCCCAGGCGCGATAACTGCTGGTGCGCGCATCCAGCACCGGTTCGCGGTCCTGGCTGAAGGCTTCGTAGCTCACTTGCAAGTCTTGCAACAGCACCCGCCAGGACACCGCATCGATGACCAGGTGATGAACCACCAGCAGCAAACGCACTTCGCCCTCCGGCAGGCTCACCAGCATCCCGCGCAGCAACGGACCTTCCTCAAGGTTCAGGCTGCGTTGCGCTTCATTGGTCAGCGCCTCCAGTTGCGTGACGTCGCTGACTTCGCGCAGCCACAACAACGGGTTTTGCTCGGCCAGTCGCAGGCTGTCCTGCACCGATTGATAGTGCTGGAACCAACGCCCGCCATCCTGGAAGAAACGCAGCCGCAACGAGTCATGCTGTTCCAGCATCAACTGCAACGTGCGCTCCAGCGCCCGGGCGTCGAGCCCTTGGCGGGCGCGCAACATCATCGCCTGGTTGAAGTGGTGCGGTTCGCTCATCTTCTCGTCGAAGAACCACGCCTGAATCGGGATCAAACCAAACGCACCGGCCTGGGCCACATGGGTGGTGTCCGGCACCGAGGCGGCTTGGGCGACCACCTGCTGATCGAACAGGTTGCCGATGGTCTGGAAGCGCATCAGGTCCCGCAGCTTGATGTCGAGTTTCAGCTCAGGGTGGTTACGCGCCTTGGAGATCACTTGCAGGCTGAGAATCGAATCACCGCCCAACTCGAAGAAGTTATCGGTGATCCCCACTTGTTCCACTTGCAGGACGTCGGCCCAGATCTGCGCCAGCAACGCCTCTTCAGTCGTGCGCGGCGCCACGTAGTGTTCAGCCTGGAATTCAGGTTCCGGCAGGGCTTTGCGGTCGAGTTTGCCGTTCGGCGAAATCGGCAGCCGCGCCAGGCAAATCACCTGCAACGGCACCATGTACTCCGGCAACTGCGCGCGCAACGCGGACTTGAGCCGCTCACCGGCATCGTCTTGCGCACAGACCACGTAACCGATCAATTGCTTGCCGGACACACCGTCACGGGCAATCACCACAGCATCGCTGACGCCGTCCTGGGCGCGCAGGCAGGCTTCGATTTCACCCAGTTCGATACGGAAGCCACGGACCTTGACCTGATGATCGACCCGGCCGACGTAATCGAGGATGCCATCGGTGCGCAAACGCACCAGGTCGCCGCTGCGATACAAGCGGCTGCCCGGCTCGCCGAACGGGTCCGGTACAAAGCGCTCGGCGGTGATCGACGGACGACCGTGATACCCCCGGGCAACCCCGTAACCACCAATGTGCAATTGCCCGGACAAGCCTTCCGGCAAAGGATTTAGATCATCGTCCAGCACCCACAACGAACGCTGGCCGACCACCCGCCCGATGGGCGCATACGCCGCCGCACAGGCTTCATCGTTGGCGGCTTTCCAGAGCATCGGCGTGACCACGGTTTCGGTCGGTCCGTAGCCGTTGGTGATGTACTGCGGACGCAGGATGCGGCGCACTTGCGCCAGCGTCTGTTCCGGCACGGCATCGCCGCCGAGGCAGTAAATACGCACCTTCGGCGCAGTCATGCCGCTGCCTTCCACGTATTCGGCCACCTGTTTGAGGTAGGCCGGCGGGAAGCAGGCGATGTCGATCGACAGGTTCTGCAACGCGTGGCTGGTTTGCTCCGGCGTCCACAGTTCATGGTCGCGTAGCACCAGCGTGCCACCGAACGCCAACGTGGTGAGCCAACGTTCATGGGCCCCGTCGAAAGCGAACGACATAAAGTGCAATTCGCGGGTGGTGTGGTCCATCTCGTACAGCTCACGAATTGCCTGGCAATGCATGCTCAGCGGGCCGTGGGTAACGGCCACGCCTTTGGGCAGGCCGGTGGAACCGGAGGTGTAAATCAGATAGGCCAGGCTCTGTTCCGAAACCTGCACGAGCGGCGTGCTGTCGGGGTACCGATCCGCGTCGAAACGGTCCAGATCCAGCAGTGGCAACCCGGCAGGCAATGGCAGACGCTGCACCGCCGCGCCACGGCTGATCATCTGGGTCATGCCCGAGTCTTCGATCATGAAGGCCAGGCGTTCGCTCGGGTAATCGATGTCCAGCGGCACATAAGCAGCGCCGCTTTTCAGCACCGCGAGCAACGCCACCAGCATGTCGAGGGAACGCTCCAGCGCCACGCCAATGACGACTTCCGGACCGGCACCGCTGGCCATCAGGTGATGGGCCAGTTGATTGGAACGACGCTCCAGTTCGGCGTAGCTCAAGACCTGCCCGGCACACTCGGCCGCCGCAGCTTGCGGACGCTGGGCCACATGCGCGGCGATCAACGCCGGCAGCAATTCACGACGATGCACCGCGTGCGGCTCGCCACCCCAGGCTTGCAGCGCTTGCCATTGTTGCGGCGCCAGGCGTTGCAAATTGCCCAATCGCTCCTGCGGCGCATCGAGCATCGCTTGCAGGGTGATTTCCATGGTCTGGCGAATCCGCTCGACCGCTTCGACACTGAAGCGATCGCGCAGGAACAGGTACTCGATCGACAGCTCCTCACCGAGGTGCACCGCGAGGTCCATCGGGAAGTTGGTCACGTCGTGGCTCGCCGAAGCGCCGAAACGCAGCCCACCCTGCGCCTGTTCCAGACGTTGGTCGATCGGGTAGTTTTCGAACACGATGATGCTGTCGAACAGCGGCTGACCGCCCTGCCCCGACCAGCGCTGGATATCCGCCAACGGGGCGTGTGCGTGTTCGCGCAGGTCGAGGTTGTAGGCTTGCAGCCCGCTCAGCCAGTCATTCAGGCGTTGGGCCGGTTCCAGGGTCTGGATCACCGGCAAGGTGTTGATAAACAGCCCGAGCATGTTGCCGGCATTCGGCAAACCTTCCGGCCGCCCGGCGACCGTGGCGCCGAACGCCACACTGTGCTGACCGGTATAACGCTGCAACACCAGCAGCCACGCGCCTTGAATCAAGGTGTTGGCGGTGATGCCCTGGGCGCGGCAATGCTGTTGCAACGTCGCGGTCTGTTGCGCATTCCATTGGGTGTACAAAGCCTGGTGGCCGTTTTCCGTGGAATCGTGACGCGGGTGCATGGCCTGACTGAGTGCGGTCGGTTCGGCCAGGGTCTTGAGGTGACCTTTCCAGAACTGCTCCAGACGTCCCTGATCCTGAGCCTGCAACCAGGCGATGAAATCACGGTAGCGCCCGCTCTCGCCTTCAACCTGCCCGGTGGCGTAATGCTGCAGCACTTCGCCGAATAACTGCGAACTGCTCCAGCCGTCCATGAGGATGTGGTGGCTGGTCCAGATCAACTGATACTGATCGGCCCCGGTGCGAACCAGCCGCGTGCGTTGCAGCGGCATGCGGTTCAGTTCGAAACCCTTGACCCGCTCCAGCCGCGCAAACTCGGCCAGTTGCGCGTCATCCATCGGCCCATCGACCGCGTGCAAATCCACCACGCCGTGACGATGCACCACCTGCACCGGCGACGCCTGGCCATCCTGCCAATGGAACGAGGTACGGAGGATTTCGTGACGCTGCACCACGCATTCCCAAGCCGCGCGGAAGCGCTCGATGTCGAGGCCTTCGACCGACAGGTTCAACTGGTTGACGTACAAGTCGTTGCCATCGTCGGACAGGGTGTGGAACAACATGCCCTGTTGCATCGGCGACAGCGGGTAAACGTCTTCGATCTCCCGCACCGCCACCGGCAAACCGTCCAGACGCGCTTGGCTCAACGCCGCCAACGGGAAGTCCGACGGGGTCAGGCCATGGCTGTCCGGCGCCAGGCAATGCTCGATCAGCAGCGCCAGTTCCCGGGCGTAGTCGTCGGCCAGTGCCTGCACAGTGGCGGTGTCGAACATCTGTTCGCTGAACGTCCAGGACAGGCTCAATTCGCCGCCATACACCTGACCGTTGAGGGTCAACCAGTTGCCCAGCGGGGCGAGTTCGCTGAGTTCGTCGCCGGCACTTTCGCTGGCCGGCACAAACAACGCGGCCTCGTCGAACTGGCTGTCGAACTGACCCAGGTAGTTGAAGGTGATGCGCGGCATCGGCAGCGCGGCCAGTTGCTCGCGCGCCGTCTCATTGCCCAGATAGCGCAAGGCGCCGAAACCGATGCCTTTGTTCGGGATGGCCCGCAGTTGTTCCTTGATCTGCTTGATCGAGTCATCGACCGCCGCAGACGGCGTCAGGCGCACCGGAAACAGGCTGGTGAACCAGCCCAGGGTGCGGCTCAAATCCACCGCGTCGAACAGGTCTTCACGACCGTGGCCTTCAAGTTGAATCAGCGTGGAAGCCTCACCGGTCCAGCGACAGATCACCCGCGCCAACGCGGTCAACAACAGGTCGTTGACCTGGGTGCGGTAAGCCGCCGGGGCCTGTTGCAGCAATTGACCGGTCAGGGCTTTGTCGAGTCGGGTCTGCACACTCTGCGCGTAGCGGTTTTGCAGACTGGCGTCGGGGTGTTCGCACGGCAACGCCGGGGCGGCACCTTGCAACTGCTCACGCCACAGCGCCAATTCAGCGTCCAGGGTGCCGGCGTACAGCTGCAAGTGCTCGCCCCAGGTTTTGAACGCGCTGGTCTTGGCGGGCAAGGCAATCGGCCGGCCAGCCTGGACTTGGCTGAACGCGGTTTGCAGGTCTTCGAGCAACACGCGCCACGACACGCCATCGACCACCAAGTGATGCACCACCAGCAAGAAGCGCTGGCTGTTGTCCGGCAAATCGAGCAACACCCCGCGCAGCAGCGGGCCATCTTGCAGGTTCAGGCTGCGTTGGGCTTTTTGGCAGTGGGCGTCGAAGTCATCGGCATCGGTCAGCACCGTGTGCCACAACAATGCTTGGCTGGCGTTCAGTGGACGGTGTTGGGCGGTCCAGCCCGAGGCCGATTCGCTGAAGCTCAGGCGCAATGCATCGTGATGTTGCACCAACGCCTTAAGCACCTGCTCAACGGAGTCGGCATGCAACGGGATGGAAGGCTTGAGCAGCAGCGACTGGTTCCAGTGATGACGCTCGGGAATGTCGCCGGCAAAGAACAGCTGTTGCAGTGGCAACAACGGCGTTTCGCCACTGACCGGACCTTGATCAATCGTCAGCGCAGCGCCCCCCAGTTGCGCCACGGCGGCCAGGGCTTGCACGGTCTGGTGCTGGAAAAGGTCCTTGGGCGTGAACTGGATACCGGCCTGACGGGCGCGGCCGACCACTTGAATCGAGATGATCGAATCACCGCCCAACTCAAAGAAGTTGTCCGTCGAACTGACGCGCTCCAGGCGCAGCACATCGGACCAGATCGCGGCGATGCGCTGTTCCATCTCGGTGCGCGGCGCCACATAGCTGTGCTGCGTCAGGCTGGCGTCAGGTTTTGGCAACGCCTTGCGATCGAGCTTGCCATTGGGGGTCAACGGCAACTGCGTCAGCACGATCAAGTGCGCCGGCACCATGTGCGCCGGCAGGCTGTCCTTCAACCGGTTACGGATGTCGTCACGCCACGCGCCTTGCAAGTGTTCTTCGAGGGGTTGCGTCGGCACCAGGTAGGCGGCCAATTGTTTGCCACTCGGCCCGGCATGGGCCAGCACCACCGCTTCGCGCACGGCGGCCAGCTCCAGCAGACGCGCTTCGATCTCGCCCAGTTCGATACGGAAACCACGGATTTTCACCTGGTTATCCACACGGCCCTGATAGTCGAACACGCCGTCCTCGCGCTCACGCACCAGGTCGCCGCTGCGGTACAACCGCGCCCCCGGTGCACCAAACGGGTCCGGGACAAAACGTTCGGCGGTCATCGCCGGGCGGTCCAGGTAACCCCGGGCCAGGCCCGTGCCGCCCAGGTACAACTCGCCCATGACGCCTTGGGGCAATGCGTTCAAATCGTCGCTGAGCACGCAGGTGCTGCGGTCGCCGATGCGGGTGCCGATCGGCGCATACGCCGCGCCGCACACGTCATTGCGCCCGGCCTTCCAGATCAGCGGGGTGACCACGGTTTCGGTCGGCCCGTAACCGTTGATGATGTAGTGCGGCGCCAGCGCAGCCCGGGCCCGCTCGAAACTGTCGTTGGGCACCGCGTCGCCGCCAAAGCAGTAGATCCGCACCGGCGGCGGGTTGCCGACGTGTTCGGCGTGCTCGGCCAATTGCTGCAAATACACCGGTGGGAATGCCGCCACGGTCACGCCGTGCTGCTGCATGGCGTTGTAAGTCTGTTCCGGGCTCCAGAGGCTGTCGTCGCGCATCAACAGGCGCGAACCGTGGGTCAACGGCGTCAACCAACGTTCGTGGGCCCCGTCGAAGGCGAACGACATAAAGTGCAATTCACAATCGTCCGGGGTCATTTCATAGCGCTGGCCGATGGCCTGGCAATGCATCGCCAACGGGCCATGGGCAACACACACGCCTTTGGGCTGACCGGTGGAGCCTGAGGTGTAAATCACGTACGCGAGGTTTTCGTCGTCAACGCTGACGTGGGTGGCGGTGGACGGGAAATCTTCGGTCGACAGCCGATCCAGTTCCAGTGCGCGCAACCCCGTGCTCAGGGGCAATTGCTGGCTCAGGACCGAGTCCGTCAGCAACAAAGCAATGCCGGAGTCTTCGATCAGGTAGGCCAAGCGTTCCCGGGGATAACTGGCGTCCAGCGGCACATACGCGCCGCCAGCCTTCAACACGGCGAGCAACGCCACCAGCATCGAAGGGCTGCGCGGCAACGCCACCCCGACACGAACTTCCGGGCCCACGCCTTCGGCGATCAACAGGTGCGCCAGTTGGTTGGCCTGGGCATCCAGTTCGCCAAAGCTCAACGCCTGATCGCCACAGCGAACCGCCTCACGCTCAGGCTGTTGCGCGGCGATCACGCCAATGCGCTGATGCACCGGCAACGGATCGGTGCACGGTTGCGGGACATTGCTTGCTTGCAACCGCGTCTGTTCGGCGGCGCTGAGCAGCGTCAAGGCCCCGAGCCGGGCGCTGGCGGATTGGCAGAATTGTTCAAGCAACGAGGCCAGTTGCGCGTTCAACCGGACAATCGCGTCCAGGCTGTAATGCTCACGGGTGAAGCTGTAATGCAGCGACAGCGTCTGGCCCAGGTTGACCCCGACGGTCAGCGGATAGTTGGTCTGCTCCGACGTATCCACCGGGCCGAAACTCAAGCCCAGCGGCGCCCCCTGCTCCAGTGCTTCGGAGATCGGGTAGTTCTCGAACACCAGCAGGTTGTCGAACAGGCCATCGCTGCCCTGCCCCGACCAGCGCTGAATATCCGCCAGCGGCGTGTGTTCAAAGTCGCGCAACGACAGGTTCAACGCCTGCACCGTTTGCAGCCATGCGCTGACGGTCAGTTGCGGCTCGGGACGGGCGATCACCGGCAAGGTGTTGATGAATAGACCGACCTGTTGTTCGACCCCCGGCAAGTCCGCCGGACGCCCGGACACCGTGGCGCCGAACGCCACGGTCGATTGGCCGGTGTAGCGCTTCAACAGCAGCAGCCACGCGGCTTGCACTAGGGTGTTGAGGGTGACTTTCTGCTCCCGGGCAAACTCGCCCAGGCGCAGCGTGACCGTCGCATCGATCAAGTGCTGATGCTGGTCGTGACCCGCACCAACACCCGGCGCCGAGCGGTCTGCCAGGCCTTGGGCCAAACGGGTGGGCTCATCGAGTTGGGCCAGTTGGGCCATCCAGAATTGCTCGCTGGCCTGGCTGTCCTGGCGTTGCAGCCAGGCGATGTAATCGCTGTAGCGCCCGACGCTCGCGGTCGGCGTCTGGCCGGCATAGCGTTGCAGCACTTCGCCCAATAGCTGCGAATTACTCCAGCCGTCCATCAGGATGTGATGGCTGGTGTAGAGCAATTCATGCTGGTCGTCAGCGGTGCGGACCACCACCAGGCGCAACAGCGGCACCCGGGTCAGGTCGAAGGGGCTGTTGCGTTCGGCTTCAGCCAGCGCATCCAAAGCCTCGGACGATTGCCCGCGCCAGTCGTGAACGGTGAACGGCAGCTCGGCATGACGCTCGACGATTTGCAACGGCCGATCCTGATCGCCGCCCCAGACAAACCGCGTGCGCAGGATATCGTGGGCGTCCAGCGCCGCTTGCCAGGCCTGGCGGAACCGCTCGACATCCAGCCCCTGCACCGCCACGCGCATCTGGTTGATGTACTCGCCCGAATCCTGTTCGTACAAACTGTGGAACAACATGCCCTGCTGCATCGGTGACAGCGGATAAATGTTGTCGATCCGCTCCGGATCGCCGACCAGCGCGTCCAGTTGCTGCTGGTTCAGCCCCGCCAGCGGGAAGTCCGAAGGCGTGACGCCGCGATGGCTGGCGTCGCAGCAGTGGGCGATCAATGCGCTCAACTCATGGGCATAGTCGTCGGCCAGATGCTGGACCGTGGCTTGATCGAACATTTCACGGCTGAAGGTCCAGCTCAGGTTCAGTTCGCCGCCATACACCTTGCCGTTGACGTCCAGCCAGTTGGCCAGGGGTGCCAATGGGCTCTGCTCGCGACCGGTGCTTTCACTGGCCGGAACGAACAGCGCCGCGTCATCGAACTGGCTGTCGAACTGCCCCAGGTAGTTGAAGGTGATGCGCGGCAACGGTTGCGCCGCCAGGGTCGCACGGGCCTGGGCATCCCCCAGATACCGCAAGGCGCCGAAACCGATGCCTTTGTTCGGCACCGCACGCAGTTGTTCCTTGACCGCTTTGAGCGAGTCGGCCAACGCGCTGGCCGGGGTCAATTTGACCGGGAACAGGCTGGTGAACCAACCCACGGTGCGGCTCAGGTCGATGTCATCAAACAGCTCTTCGCGACCATGGCCTTCGAGTTGAATCAGGGTCGAGGCCTGACCGGTCCAGCGGCAGATAACCCGCGCCAGCGCCGTCAGCAACAGGTCGTTGATTTGCGTGCGATACGCCGCCGGGGCCTGTTGCAACAGTTGCCGCGTCAGGTCCGCATCCAGGCGGGTTTCGACACTCAGGGCCTGGGCGTTTTGCAAACCGCCGTCGGGGTAATCGCACGGCAGATCGGCGTTGACGTCCGCCAGTTGCTCGGTCCACCAGTGCAGCTCCGGTTGCAGGGCTTCGCTGGCGTAGGTTTGCAGGTGTTCGGCCCAGGCCTTGAACGGACTGGTCTTGGCCGCGAGTTTGACCGGTTGAGCGCTTTGCAATTGCTCGCAGGCGCGCTGCAAGTCTTCCAGCAGCACCCGCCAAGACACGCCATCGACCACCAAGTGATGGATCGCCAGGAACAGGCGTTGACTGCCATCGGCCAGGTCCATCAACACCGCGCGCAGCAGCGGCCCGGTCTCAAGATTGAGGCTGCCCTGGGCCCCATCGCACACCGCTTCGACTTCGCTGGCGTCCTGCAACGCCACGCAGTGCAACAGTGCCTGGGCATCGACTGCACGGTGAGTCGCGGTCCAGCCGTCGGCGGTTTGCGTGAAGCTCAGGCGCAAGGCGTCGTGGTGCAGCACCAGCGCTTGCAAGGCTCGCTCAAGGATTTTCGCGTCCACCGTGCCGGCCGGTTTGAGCAGCAGCGACTGGTTCCAGCGCTGACGCTCGGCCACCTCGGTTTCAAAAAAACGTTGCTGGAACGGCAGCAACGGCGTGGTCCCGGTGATCGGGCCCTGCTCGATGCTCAGGGTCGAATCGCCGACCTGCACCACACGGGCCAGCCCTTGAATGGTCTGGAACTGGAACAGGTCTTTGGGCGTCAGGCGCAAACCGGCCTGACGGGCGCGACTGACCACCTGAATGGAAATGATCGAATCGCCGCCCAGCGCAAAGAAGTTGTCGGTCACACCGACCCGCTCCAGGCCCAGCACGCCTTGCCAGATCTCGCACAACTGCTGCTCGATCTCGTTGACGGGAGCCAGATAGGTTTGCTGCACCAGCGCCGCATCCGGTTTCGGCAAGGCCTTGCGATCCAGCTTGCCGTTGGGGGTCAGCGGCAAGGCGTCGAGGAACAGCAAATGCGCCGGCACCATGTATTCCGGCAGGTGTTCGCGCAGCGCCGCTTTGAGCACTTCACTCAAGCGCGCCTGGGCCTCGGCATCATGGGTGATGACGCTCGGCACGATGTACGCGACCAATTGCTGCCCGCTCGCGCCTTCCTGCGCCAGCACCGCCAATTCACGCACCGCATCTTGCTGCAACAGCCGCGCTTCGATTTCGCCCAACTCGATGCGGAAACCGCGAACCTTGACCTGATGGTCGATCCGCCCGACGTACTGCAGGCTGCCGTCGGCTTGATAACGGGTCAGGTCGCCAGTGCGATAGAAGCGTTCGCCCGGTGCGCCAAACGGGTTGGGCAGGTATTTTTCTGCGGTCAGGCCGGGACGCGCCAGGTAACCCCGGGTGATCCCGGCGCCGGCCAGGTACAGCTCCGCCGCAACGCCCAGCGGCACGGCTTGCAGTTCGCCGTCGAGGACGTAACTGGCGGTGTGTTTGAGTGGCCGGCCAATGCTCGGCTGACCACCGGCCGTGCGGCGGGTCCAGGTCGAATACGTGGTGTCTTCCGACGGGCCGTACAGGTCGTAGACGTGCTCGACCGTCGCTTGGCCATACAAGGTGTCGACCAGGCTTTGCTTGAGTGGCTCACCGGCCAGGTTGATGATGCGCACGCTCGGCGGGATGTCGCCGTTGCGCTGCAACGCGGCAATCGCCGACGGCACGGTGTTGATCAGGCGCACCTGATCCCGCGCCGGCAACTGCGCCAGCTCCAGGGCATTGCGGGCGATGATCAGCGACCCGCCGTTGGCCAGGGTCACAAACAGTTCCCACACGGACAAGTCGAAACACACCGAGGTGGAGGCCAGCACACCCTGGATGTCGTCGCGGCTGTAGACCGATTTCGACCAGTCAATCAGCGCCAGGACGTTGCGATGGGCAATCGCCACGCCTTTGGGTTTGCCGGTGGAACCGGAGGTGTAAATCACATAAGCGAGGTTGTCCGCCGACACCCGAGTGACCGGCGCGGTTTGTGGATAACCGGCAAAGTCAGCTTCGGCGTTGTCCATCAGCAACACATCGGTGCCAGCGGCGACCGACAGGCTCGCCGCCACTTCGCGCTCGGTCAGCAGGCACAACGCACGGCTGTCTTCGAGCATGTAGGCCACGCGTTCACCCGGATAATCCGGGTCCAGCGGCACATACACACCGCCAGCCTTGAGCACCGCGAGCAATGCGATCAGCAACTGTTCCGAACGCTGCATGGCGACGCCGACCCGCACTTCCGGGCCGACCCCGCGCTCGATCAGCCCATGGGCCAATTGGTTGGCCCGGGCTTCGAGTTCGGCGTAGGTCAGGTGGCGCTCGGCGAACGTCACCGCCCGGGCGCTGGGCGTTTCTGCCGCTTGCCGGGCAATCAGTTGGTGGATGCACAGGTCGCTGGCGAACGCTGCATCGACGACGTTCCAGTCGCGCAACATCAACTGTTGTTCGGCGCCGTCCAGCATCGGCAATTCGCCGACCCGTTGCTGCGAACCGGCGACGATGCCCTTGAGCAACGACTGCCAGTGTCGACCCATGCGCTCGATGGTCGTGGCGTCAAACAGGTCCGTGGCGTAGATCAGCGACGCCCAGACACCGTCAGGGGATTCGTGGGTTTCCAGGGTCAGGTCAAACTGCGCCGTGAGGCTGTCCCAGTTCACGCTCTCCACCGCCAGCCCTGGCAACTGCATGGCCTGGCCGTTCTGACGGGTGCCGCTCTGATGGTTGAACATCACCTGGAACAACGGGCTGCGGCTCAGGCTGCGTTCCGGAGCCAAGGCTTCGACCAGTTGTTCGAACGGCAAATCCTGATGGGCCTGCGCACCCAGCGCCGATTGCTTGGCCTGGGCCAGCAAGGCGCTGAAGGTCATGCTGCTGTCGATGCTTGCACGCAATACCTGGGTGTTGACGAAGAAGCCGATCAGCCCTTCGGTTTCGGCGCGGTTGCGGTTGGCAATCGGCACGCCAATGCGGATATCGTCCTGGCCGCTGTAGCGGTGCAACAAGGTCTGGAACGATGCGAGCAACAGCATGAACAGCGTCACGCCTTCGCGGCGGGCCACGTCCTGCAAGCCTTTGCCTAATGCAGCGTCAAGCGGCAAGTCGAGCCGCGCGCCACGGTAACTTTGCACCAGCGGACGCGGATGATCGGTGGGCAATTCCAGCACACCCGGATCGCTGCCCAGGTGCTCGACCCAATAGGCCAATTGCCGCTCGCGCTCCCCCGCGTCCATCCAGCTACGCTGCCACTGGGCGAAGTCGGCGTACTGGATCGGCAACGGCGCCAGCACCGCCGGCGTACCCCGGGCGAAACCGGCATACAGTTCGATCAGCTCGCCGACCATGACCTGCATCGACCAGCCATCGGAAACGATGTGGTGCTGGACCATGACCAGTACGTGATCGTCCTCGGCCAGACGCAGCAACCGGACCCGCAACAACGCGTCCTGTTCCAGATCGAACGGCCGGGCGATTTCCGCCTCAATGAGGCCACGCAACGCGGCCTCATCGATGGCCGAATCCACGGAATGCACTTCAAGTTTCAGCGCAAAGGGTGCGTTGATCAGTTGAATGGCCCGGTCCTGATCCCCACGGGCAAACCCGGTGCGCAGGCTTTCGTGACGCTCGATCAGCGTATCGAAGCTGCGCTGCAACACCGCCACGTCCAGGGCACCGCGCAAGCGCAGGGCCGTGGGAATGTGGTACGCCGCGCTGTCCGGCTCCATTTGCCAGAGAAACCACTGCCGCTCCTGAGCATAGGAAAGCAACAGGGGCTCACCGGCGGTGCGCCGAAAAATCGGAGCGATGCCATAGAGGTTGATGCCCTGTTTGCCCAGTAGAATCGCCAGCGCCTTGCGTTTCTCGGGAGAGAGTGCGCCTACCGATTCAATCAACTGCTGCATGCCGTGGTCCTCGTTAGGAAATCAGTTTTTCAAGTTCATCTGCTGATAAACGATTGAGGGCCTCCAAGGATTTAGCCAAAACATCATGAACGGGCTGCAAATCGGGTTGCAGGGCTTGAACGGCCACGCAGAAATCGCCCAGATCGGCACTGGTGAACAGCTCGCGGACCGGAATATCGAACCCGGCCTGCTCCCGCACACGCAGCACAACCTGGGTGGCCAGCAACGAATGCCCGCCCAGTTCGAAGAAGTTATCCCGCAGGCCCACGCGCTCCAGTTTCAGCACCTCGGCCCAGATACCGGCGACTTGCACTTCAAAGTCCGAGACCGGTGCCACATAGGCCTGTTGCAACAGGCTGGCATCGGGTTTGGGCAAGGCTTTGCGGTCGAGTTTGCCGTTGGGGCTGAGCGGCATCTGCGGCAACAGCAGCAGATGGGTCGGCACCATGTAGTCCGGCAGGCTCTGGCCGATGTGGGCTTTGAGTTCGGTCATGAACTGTTGCGGTTGCGCGGCTTCTTCCACCGGCACCACGTAGGCGACCAGCACGGTGTTGTCCACGGCAACGACTACCGCTTCACGCACATTGTCGTGTTCCAGCAACCGCGCTTCGATTTCACCCAGCTCGATGCGCAAGCCGCGCAGCTTGACCTGATGGTCGATCCGCCCGGCGTATTCGATCACGCCATCGGCGCGGTAACGAGCGAGGTCGCCGGTGCGGTAGATCCGCTGGCCATCGCCAAACGGGCTGACCGCGAACCGCTCGGCGGTCAGTGCCGGACGCTGGTGATAACCCCGGGCCAGGCCTTCGCCGGCCAAGTACAACTCGCCCAACACACCACTCGGCACCGGTTCCAGGTTGTCGTCAAGGATGTAGCAGCCGAGGTTGGCGATGGGTTGCCCAATCGGCACGCTGTCGCGGCCCTCCTCCACGCAGGTCCAGTGGGTGACGTCGATGGCCGCTTCGGTCGGGCCGTACAGGTTGTACAAACCGGCATTCGGCAACTTGGCGAAGACTTGCTGCTGCGCATCCGCAGGCAGGGCTTCGCCGCTGCACACGATGCGTTTGAGGCTGGTGCAACTGGCGACGTCGATGTCCTGCAAGAACGCCTGCAACATCGATGGCACAAAGTGCAACGTGCTGATCTGTTCGCGATTGATCAGCGCCACCAGGGTAGCCGGATCGCGGTGATCCCCCGGCGCGGCGACCACCAGTCGGGCACCGGTCATCAATGGCCAGAAGAATTCCCACACCGACACGTCGAAGCTGAACGGGGTTTTCTGTAGCACGCTGTCACCAGCGCCCAAGCCGTAAGCCTCCTGCATCCAGCACAAGCGGTTGGTCAGCGCCGAATGACGGTTGCCCGCGCCTTTTGGCTGGCCGGTGGAGCCCGAGGTGTAGATCACGTAGGCGAGGTTTTCGCCATCGACTGCGATATTCGGGTTGCTCTCGGCAAAACCATGAAGCGACTCATCCAGCAACAGGGTTTGCACGCTGGCGGACAGTGGCAGCCCATCACGCAGATGCGTCTGGGTCAGCAGCAATTGCACGCCGCTGTCCTCGATCATGTAGCGCAAGCGATCCTGCGGGTATTCCGGGTCCAGCGGCACGTAGGCACCGCCAGCCTTGAGCACCGCCAGCAGGCCGATGACCATTTCCAGCGAACGCTCGGCGGCAATACCGACGAGGCTTTCAGGGCCGACGCCCAAGCCGATCAGCTTGTGGGCCAATTGGTTGGCGCGGGCATTGAGTTGTGCGTAGCTCAAGGTTTGATTGCCGAACACCAACGCCGGAGCGTCAGGCGTTTTCACAACCTGGGCTTCGATCAACTGCTGCACACTGGTGCTCAGCGGGTAATCGGCGGCCGTGGCGTTCCAGTCGTGCAGGATGACGTGGCGCGTTGGCTCGTCGAGCAAACGCACGTCACCGAGCAAGCGCTGGCTGCCAAGTTCGGCCATTTGTTCCAGCAACTGCTGAAGATGCGCGGCCAGGTCTTCGATGACATCGCGGCTGAAGTGTTTGAGGCCATAGGCGTACTGCACCGACAGGGTTTCGCCCAGGTCCACCAACACCGTCAGCGGGAAGTTGGTTTGCTCCTGGCTGATGACCGGACCGAACGTCAACCCTTGCGGCGCACCTTGCGCCAGGGCTTCGGCCACCGGGTAGTTCTCGAACACCAACAGGCTGTCGAACAAGCCATCGCCACGCTGGCCTGACCAGCGCTGAATATCCGCCAGCGGTGTGTATTCAAACTCGCGCAAGGCCAGGTTTTGCGCCTGCACCTGCTGCAACCAGGCACCGATGGTCTGCTCGGCGCTCGGGCTGGCGATTACCGGCAAGGTGTTGATGAACAACCCGACTTGATGCTCGACGCCCGGCAAGTCCGCCGGACGCCCGGCGACCGTGGCGCCGAACGCGACCGTGGCCTGCCCGGTATAGCGTTGCAGCAACAGCAGCCACGCCGCTTGCACCAGGGTGTTGAGGGTGACTTTCTGCTGACGGGCAAACTCGCTCAGACGTTGCGTCTGCTCACGATCCATCAGGCGCGTGAGCTGGTCATGACCGCTGGCCTGCTGCGCCTGGGCGCTGTCGATCCGGCCTTGGGCCAGCCGGGTCGGCTCATCCAGCGTGGCCAACTGAGCTTTCCAGAATTGTTCGCTGGCCTGGGCATCCTGACGCTGCAACCAGCCGATGTAATCGCCGTAGCGCCCCAGCGTCGGCGCCGGGGTTTGTCCGGCGTAGCGCTGCAACACCTCGCCGAGCAACTGCGAGTTGCTCCAGCCGTCCATCAAAATATGGTGGCTGGTGTAGATCATCTCGTGGCTGTCGGCGCCGGTACGCACCAGCACCAGACGCAACAACGGCGCCTGGAGCAGATCAAAGCCTTCGCGCAGTTGCTCTTCTGCCAGAGCGTTCAACGCCGGCACCAGATCGGCGCGTTCACGCCAATCATGCAGCGCGAATGGCAGCACAGCCCGACGCTGCACGATCTGCAACGGCTGCTCTTGCTCGGTGGTCCAGACAAACCGGGTGCGCAGGATCGAATGATTATCCAGCGCCGCCTGCCAGGCCTGACGCAGCCGCTCGGCGTCCAGGCCCTGGACGCTGACCCGCATCTGGTTGATGTAATCCCCCGAGCCTTGTTCGTACAGGCTGTGGAACAACATGCCCTGTTGCATCGGCGACAGTGGGTAGATGTCTTCGACGTCCGCGCCGGCATTGGGCAAGGCATCGAGTTGCGCCTGAGTCAGCGCGGCCAACGGCACATCGGACGGCGTGATGCCGGCATGACCACCCTGGCTGCAATGCTCGATCAGCGCCTTCAGCTCCACGGCGTATTCATCCGCCAGGCGCTGGATGGTGGCTTCGTCGAACATCTCGCGGCTGAAGGTCCAGCCCAGGCTCAGTTCGCCGCCATAGACCCGGCCATTGAGTTCCAGCCAGTTGCCCAGCGGCGCCAACGGGCTCTGCTCGTCGCCAGCACTTTCGCTGGCCGGAACGAACAGCGCGGCGTCATCGAACTGACTGTCGAACTGCCCCAGGTAATTGAAGGTGATGCGCGGCGTCGGCAGTTCGCCGAGCAACCGACGTGTCGCCTCGTCGCCCAAGTAACGCAGCACGCCGAAACCGAGGCCTTTGTTGGGGATCGCCCGCAGCTGTTCCTTGATCTGTTTGATCGAGGCGTCGAGGTTCGCGGCCGGCGTGAGACGCACCGGGAACACGCTGGTGAACCAACCGACCGTGCGGCTCAGGTCGATATCGTCGAACAGCGCTTCGCGACCGTGACCTTCTAGCTGAATCAGCGTCGAGGCGTGGCCGGTCCAGCGGCAGATCACCCGCGCCAGGGCGGTCATCAACAGGTCATTGACCTGCGTGCGATAGGCCGCCGGGGCCTGTTGCAGCAGTTGCCGGGTCAGGTCCTGATCAAGGCGCGTCTGCACGGTCAGGGCATGGCGGTTCTGCAAGCTACCTTGCGGGTGGTCGCACGGCAGGTCGGCCGAGGCGTCCTGCAATTGTTCGCGCCACAGGTTCAATTCGCCTGCGAAGTGCGGCGCCTGTTGTTGCAAGCGTTCGGCCCAGTGTTTGAATGCGCTGGTTTTCGCCGGCAATTTCGTCGCCTGTTGATAAGCACTTTGCAGGTCTTCCAGCAAAATGCGCCACGACACGCCATCGACTACCAGGTGATGGATCGCCAGCAGCAAGCGTTGCGAACCATCGTCCAGGTCCAGCAGCAAACCGCGCACCAGCGGGCCGTCGGCCAAATCGAAACTGCGCTGGGCTTGCTGGCAGGCCTCGAGCAGTTGCGCGTCATCGGTCACGGCGCGCTGCCACAACAGCGTGTGCGCAGTGTCGAGCGAGCCATGGCTGGCGGTCCAGCCGTCGGCCGTTGCGGTGAACGACAGGCGCAACGCATCGTGATGCGCGACCAGGCGTTGCAAGGCCTGCTCCAGACGTTGCGGGTCCAGGGCGTCGGCCGGTTTGAGCAGCACCGACTGGTTCCAGTGATGACGTTCGGCGATCTCGGTATCGAAGAACAGGTGCTGGAATGGCAGCAACGGCGTACTGCCGCTGACCGGTCCTTGCGCAACGGTCGGACCGCTGACACCGAGGCGAGCCACGGTCGCCAACGCCTGGACGTTCTGGTGCTGGAACAAGTCTTTGGGACTGAACTGAATGCCGGCCTGACGCGCCCGACCCACCACTTGAATCGAGATAATCGAGTCGCCGCCCAGTTCGAAGAAGTTATCCGTGAGCCCGACCCGCTCAAGTTTCAATACATCGGCCCAGACGGCGGCGATGCGCTGTTCCAATTCGCTGCGCGGCGCGACATAGCCGGCCTGACTCACGCTCAGGTCAGGTTTGGGCAAGGCCTTGCGATCGAGTTTGCCGTTGGGGCTGAGCGGCATCTGCTCGAGGTTCAGCCACTGGTTCGGCACCATGTAATCCGGCAGGCCACGTTGCAAATGAGCGACCAGTTCCGGGCGCCATTCGACGCTGGCATCGGCCAGCACCACGTAGCCCACCAGTTGCTTGCCATCGACCACCAGCACCACCGCTTCGCGCACGTTGTCGTGCTCCAGCAACCGCGCTTCGATTTCACCCAGCTCGATGCGCAAACCGCGCAGCTTGACCTGATGGTCGATCCGCCCGGCGTATTCGATCACGCCATCGGCGCGGTAACGAGCGAGGTCGCCGGTGCGGTAGATCCGCTGGCCATCGCCAAACGGGCTGACCGAGAACCGCTCGGCGGTCAGTGCCGGACGCTGGTGATAACCCCGCGCCAGCCCAACGCCTGCGAGGTACAACTCGCCCAACACGCCGCTCGGCACCGGTTCCAGGTTGTCATCGAGGATGTAGCAGCCGAGGTTGGCGATGGGTTGCCCAATCGGCACGCTGTCGCGGCCCTCCTCCACGCAGGTCCAGTGGGTAACGTCGATCGCCGCTTCGGTCGGGCCGTACAGGTTGTACAAACCGGCGTTCGGTAACTTGGCGAAGACTTGTTGCTGCGCATCCGCTGGCAGGGCTTCGCCGCTGCACACGATGCGTTTGAGGCTGGTGCAACTGGCGACGTCGATGTCCTGCAAGAACGCCTGCAACATCGATGGCACAAAGTGCAACGTGCTGATCTGTTCGCGGTTGATCAGCGCCACCAGGGTGGCCGGGTCACGGTGATCCCCCGGCGCGGCGACCACCAGACGTGCGCCGGTCATCAATGGCCAGAAGAATTCCCACACCGACACGTCGAAGCTGAACGGGGTTTTCTGTAGCACGCTGTCGCCAGCGCCCAAGCCGTAAGCCTCTTGCATCCAGCACAAACGGTTGGTCAGCGCCGAATGACGGTTGCCCGCGCCTTTTGGCTGGCCGGTGGAGCCCGAGGTGTAGATCACGTAGGCGAGGTTTTCGCCATCGACTGCGATATTCGGGTTGCTCTCGGCAAAACCATGAAGCGACTCATCCAGCAACAGGGTTTGCACGCTGGCGGAGAGTGGCAGCCCATCACGCAGATGCGTCTGGGTCAGCAGCAGTTGCACGCCGCTGTCCTCGATCATGTAGCGCAAACGGTCCTGCGGGTATTCCGGGTCCAGCGGCACGTAAGCACCGCCAGCCTTGAGCACCGCCAGCAGGCCGATGACCATTTCCAGCGAACGCTCGGCGGCAATACCGACGAGGCTTTCAGGGCCGACGCCCAAGCCGATCAGCTTATGGGCCAACTGGTTGGCGCGGGCATTGAGTTGCGCGTAGCTCAAGGTCTGATTGCCGAACACCAGCGCCGGGGCGTCAGGCGTTTTCACAACCTGGGCTTCAATCAACTGCTGCACGCTGGTGCTCAGCGGGTAATCGGCGGCCGTGGCGTTCCAGTCGTGGAGGATGACCTGCCGCTCGGTCTGCGCCAGCATCGACAAATCACTGATCCGCTGGCCCGGCTCGGCCACGATCCCGGCCAGCAAGGCCTGCCAATGTCCGGCCATGCGCACAATGGTGGCAGCGTCGAACAAGTCAGTGGCATAGGTCAGCGAGACCTGTAAGCCGGCCTCGGTTTCGGTGGAATCCAGGGTCAGGTCGAACTGCGCCGTGGCGCTGTCCCAGGCCAGGCTTTCGATGCGCAGATCGGTCAAACCGGCTCGCGGCGCCTCGGCGCTCTGGTGGTTGAACAACACCTGGAACAACGGGCTGCGGCTCAGGCTGCGCTCCGGGGCCAAGGCTTCGACCAATTGTTCGAACGGCAAGTCTTGATGGGACTGAGCCCCCAACGCCGCTTGGCGGGTTTGCGCCAACACCTCACGGAACGCCTGTTCGCCGTCGATCTGCGCACGCATCACCTGGGTGTTGACGAAGAAGCCGATCAAGCCTTCGGTTTCAGCGCGGTTGCGGTTGGCAATCGGCACGCCGACACGCACGTCGTTCTGACCGCTGTAACGGTGCAACAGCGTCTGGAACGACGCCAGCAACAACATGAACAGCGTCACGCCTTCGGCCCGCGCCACGTCGTGCAATTGCGCACTTAGCGCGGGGGTCAGGGCCAGGTCCAGCCGCGCCCCGCGATAGCTTTGCACCGCCGGGCGGGCGTGATCCAGCGGCAACTCCAGCACCGGTTGCTCGCCGCCCAACTGCGCGACCCAATACGCCAATTGACGCTCGCGCTCGCCGGCCGCCATCCACTGCCGTTGCCACTGGGCAAAATCGGCGTATTGCAGGGGCAATGGCTTAAGCGTTTGCGGCTGACCCGCGCACTCGCCGGCATACAGCGCGACCAATTCTTCCACCATGATCTGCATCGACCAGCCATCGGACACGATGTGGTGCTGGGTGATCACCAGCACATGGTCGTCCGCCGCCACCCGCAGCAGATTGATCCGCAGCAACGGCCCGTTCAACAGGTCGAACGGCTGACGGATCTGCGCCTGAACCCAGCCTGGAATCGACGCTTCGTTGCCTTCAAGGGTTTGCTGGTGGATCTGCACCGCGCCTTGGGCATGTATGATCTGAACCGTGCGCTCGTCATCCTGACGGAATGTGGTGCGCAGCGGTTCGTGACGCGCCACCAGTCGATCAACGCTGCGTTGCAGCGCCTTGACGTCCAGCGGACCGTGCAGGCGCAAGGCGCTCGGCACGTGATAGGCCGCGCTGTCCGGCTCCAGTTGCCAGAGGAACCACTGGCGTTCCTGGGCGAAGGACAGCGCCAGGGCCTGATCCCTTTCCACGGCGACCATCGGCAATGTTTCGCTCTGTTGCAACGCCGCACACGCCGTGGCGAATGCCGCCAGCGTCGGCTGTTCGAACAGCGCACGCATCGGCACATCCAGCTTCAGGGCGTGCCGCACCCGGGAGATCACCTGGGTGGCGAGCAACGAGTGACCGCCCCGCTCGAAAAAGTGATCGGTCAGGCCAATCGGCGCCACGTGCAGCACCGCTTCCCAAATCGCCGCCAACTGCACTTGCAATGGTTCCAGCGGCGCCACATAGACGTGTTGCATGGCCACATCCGGCGCGGGCAGCGCCTTGCGATCCAGTTTGCCGTTCGGGCTCAGGGGCAGCTTGTCGATGAACACCAGATAGGCCGGGATCATGTAATCCGGCAGTCGCTCGGCCAGCGCAGCCTTGAGGCTGTCGCGCAACGCCACTTGGGCCGGCCCTGCGGCTTGCGCCAGCGAAAGGTCCGTCGGCAACACATAACCCACCAGTTGCAAACCACCGGCCGCCGGCAGCGCCAGCACGATGGCATCGCGCACGGCGTCCTGTTCCAGCAACCGCGCTTCGATTTCACCCAACTCGATACGGAACCCGCGAATTTTCACCTGATGGTCGATGCGGCCCACGTACTCGATCACACCCTGGGCGTTGTAGCGCGCCAGATCGCCGGTACGATACAACCGACCGCCGCTCCGGCTGAACGGGTCAGGCATGAAGCGTTCGGCCGTCAGATCAGGACGGTTGAAGTAACCCCGTGCAAGCAATTCACCGCCGATGACCAACTCCCCGACCACCCCGACCGGTGCCGGTGCACCGCTGTCGTCCAGCAGGTAAATGCTGCGCCCCGGCAAGACATTGCCAATCGGCATGGTCGGTGGCGTGGCGCGGGCGCCGGTCACGTAGTCGGTGCAGTCGAGGGAGGTCACCGTGACCGTGGCTTCGGTCGGGCCATAGGTGTTGAGCAGGCGCACATGCCCAAGCCCCGCTTGCCCCCACGCCGCCAGACCTTCGGGCGGCATCGCTTCACCACCGGCATGGACTTGCTTGAGCCGGCCGTAATCACGGGCACCGATGGCGGCGAAATCCTTGGCCAGCAGGTTCCAGTAAGCGGTGGTCAAGTCGACGACGCTGATCTGGCGGGCAATCAGTTCACGGTAGAACGTGTCGGTGTCCCAGATATCGACACCGCGCAGCACCACCGAGGCACCGCAGATCAGCGCCGGGTAGAGCTGCTCCACGAAGCCGTCAAAGTTGAACGTGGAGAATTGAAGGATGCGGTCGCTGGCTTCGAGGTTGAAAAATTGCAGCGACACGTAAGCATGTCGGGTCAGGGCCAATTGGCTGATACCGACGCCTTTTGGCCGGCCGGTAGAACCCGAGGTAAACATCACATAGGCGAGGTTTTCGCCCTGCGCACGGTTCACCAGATTGCTGTCGTCCAGATCGCTCCAGGCCGCGTCGTTGTCCAGGCACAGGGTGCGGACCGAGTCGGCATGGGCCAGACGATTCAGCAGATGGCTTTGGGTCAGCAGCAGGCGCGTGCCGCTGTCCTCGATCATGCATTGCAAACGATCCTGCGGGTATTCCGGGTCCAGCGGCACGTAGCCGCCGCCGGCCTTCAACACGGCCAGCAGGCCGATGATCATGTCGAGCCCGCGCTCGACGGCAATCCCCACCAGCACGTCGGGCCCCACGCCCAGCGCCGCCAGATGCCGGGCGAGACGGTTGGCCCGGGCATTGAGCTGGCGGTAGCTCAGTTGCGTGTCGGCAAACAGCAGCGCCGGCGCATCGGGTTGCCGCGCAGCCTGAATTTCGAACAACTGATGCACCCGTTGCTCGCTCGGGTAATCGATCCGTGCGGTGCTCCAGTCTTCCACCAGGGCCTGGCGTTCGGTGTGCCCCAGCAGGCTCAGTTCACCCAGCGGCAACTCGGCGCCGTCCATCAACTGAAGCAGCAAGTTGTTCAGGTGGGCACTGAGTCGCTGAATCGTCGATTCGGCGAAATTCGCCGTGGCGTAGCTGTACTCCAGGGTCAGGGTATCGCCCAGATTGATGGTCAGGGTCAGCGGGTAGCTGGTTTGTTCGTGGCTGTGCAAGGCGCCGAACTGCAAGCCGTCCGGGGCGCCGCGCTTGAGGACTTCGGACACCGGATAGTTTTCGAACACCAGGATGTTATCGAACAGGGCCTCGCCACCCCGGCCGGCCCAGCGCTGGATCTCGAACAGCGGCGTGTGTTCGTGCTCACGCAGGCTCAGGTTCAGCTCCTGCACCACGTGCAACCAGCTCGCGGCCGATTGTTCGGGGCGGGGGCTGGCGATGACCGGCAAGGTATTGATGAACAGGCCGATCTGTTGCTCGACACCCGGCAGGTCCGCCGGGCGACCGGCAACCGTGGCGCCGAACGCGACGCTGGCCTGGCCGGTGTAGCGTTGCAGCAGCAACAGCCACGCTGCTTGCAGCACGGTGTTGGCCGTGACTTTCTGCTGGCGGGCGAACGCATGCAGACGCCGGGTTTGCGCGGCGTCGATGACCAGCGAATGCTCGCCATAAGCGGCGCCGTCCGTGGCCTGGATTTCCCCTTGAGCCAGGCGTGTCGGCTCGTTCAAATCGGCCAGTCGTTCCTTCCAGAAGCGTTCACTGGCTTCGCCGTCCCGGGCTTGCAGCCATTGGATGTAATCGCGGTAGCGACCGGCGTTCGGCACCTGCTCGCCGGCGCTGTAGCGTTGCAGCACCTCGCCCAGCAACTGCGAGTTACTCCAGCCGTCCATCAGGATGTGGTGATGGGTGTAAATCAGGTGCCATGCGGCGTCGCCCGTGCGCACCAGCACCAGTCGCAGCAACGGCGCCTGGGCCAGGTCGAATGGCTGACGGGACTCGGCATCGGCCACTTGCGTCAGAGCGTCGGCCTGGTCAGCCCGTTCGCGCCAGTCGAGCACGCTGAACGGCAGCTCGACCTGGCGGCGGACAATTTGCAGCGGATGGGTCAAATCCCCCAGCCAGACGAAACCGGTGCGCAGCACTTCCTGGGATTGCACCGTGGCCAGCCACGCGGCATGGAAACGCTCGGGATCAAGCCCTTGCACATCGACCCGGATCTGGTTGATGTAGTTGCCGGCCTCCTGTTCGTACAAGGTGTGGAACAACATGCCCTGCTGCATCGGCGACAGCGGATACAAGTCCTCGATCTGCGCCGCCGGGACCGGCAAAGCGTCCAGTTGCGCCTGGGTGATCCGTGCCAGCGGGAAGTCCGATGGCGTCGCGATGGGGTGTTCCAGGGCGCAGCAGTGCTCAATCAGCGCTTGCAACTCAATGGCGTAATCGTCCGCCAAGCGCTGGATCGTCGCGGCATCGAACATCTCGCGGCTGAAGCCCCAGCTCAGGGCCAGTTCACCGCCATAGACCTGACCTTCGACGGTCAGCCAGTTGGCCAGTGGCGCTTGCTGATCTTGCGCGGTGCCGCCCGATTCGGTCGCGGGCACCAGCAAGGCGTTGTCGTCGAACTGCCGGTCGAACTGCCCCAGGTAGTTGAAGGTGATGCGCGGTTGCACCAGGGCCGCCAGTTCGGCACCAACCGAGGGCTCAGCCAGGTAACGCAGCACGCCATAACCCAGGCCTTTGTCCGGGACGGCGCGCAGTTGCTCCTTGATGGTTTTGATCGAGCCGTCGAGGTCGTCGGCGCTGGTCAGGTTGACCGGGAACAGGCTGGTGAACCAGCCCACCGTGCGGGTCAGGTCGACGTCGTCGAACAGGTCTTCGCGGCCATGGCCTTCGAGCTGTATCAGGGTGTCCGGCTGGCCGGTCCAGCGGCTGATGGTGCGCGCCAGCGCGGTCAGCAACAGGTCGTTGACCTGGGTTCGATAGGCCGTCGGCGCCTGTTGCAGCAGTTGCCGGGTCAGGTCGGCACCGAGGCGCCATTCGATTTTCTGGCCATGTACGTTTTGCAAACCGCCGTCGGGGCGATCACATGGCAGTTCCACGGCGTGGCTTTGCTGGTCTTTCCAGTACGCCCGTTGTGCGTCGAAACGCGGCGCTTGCCCGGCCAGGCGTTCGGCCCAGGTTTGATAGGCACTGGTTTTCGCCGGCAGCGCTACACGACTGGCGCTGGCCAGTTGTTCGTAGGCGTGCTGCACATCTTCCAGCAGCACGCGCCAGGACACACCGTCCACCACCAAGTGATGGATGATCAGCGACAAGCGCTGGCTGCCATCGGCCATGTTCACCAACAGCGCCCGCAGCAGCGGGCCGGTTTCCAGGTCGAGGCTGCGCTGGGCTTCGTCGCACGCGGCGGTCAACTGTTCGTCGGAGGTGACGGTGCGTTGCCAAAGATCGGCGGATTCGACCAACGGCCCGTGCACTTGCTGCCAGCCTTCGGCGCCGTGGCTGAACCGCAGGCGCAAGGCGTCATGGTGATTGAGCACGTGGGTCAACGCTGCCTCAAGCCACGGCGCATTCAACGGCTCACGGGGCGTCAGCAGCAGCGATTGGTTCCAGTGCTCACGCACGGCCATCGGTTGTTCGAAGAACAGCGCCTGCACCGGCAACAGGCGGACTTCGCCACTGACCGGCCCCTGATCGACCGCGCTGTGAGTGTCGAGCGTTGCGACCAGCGCGAGACTGCGCACGCTCTGGTATTGGAACAAGTCCCGTGGGCTGAGGCGGATGCCGGCCTGCCGCGCACGGCTGACCACTTGAATGGAAATGATCGAATCGCCGCCCAGCTCGAAGAAGTTGTCTTCGAGGCCGACTCGTTCCAGCCCCAACACATCCTGCCAAATGGCCGCGAGGGCCTTCTGCATCGCGTCTTGGGGTTCGACAAAGGCTTGTTGCGGCGCCGCATCCGGCTGCGGCAAAGCTTTGCGGTCAAGTTTGCCGTTGGCGGTGACCGGCAGTTTAGCCAGGGTCATCAGGTAGGTCGGCACCATGTATTCCGGCAGGCTGCCGAGCAGCCAGGCCTTGACGTCTTGCTGCCATTGCTCGCCAGGCTCGGCGCTGTCGAGCACCAGATACGCCACCAAATGCTTGCCGCCCTGCACCAGCACCACCGCCTCGCGCACCAGCGGGTGTTGCATCAGTCGGGTTTCGATTTCGCCGAGCTCGATGCGCAGGCCGCGCAACTTGACCTGATGGTCGAGGCGCCCGAGGTATTCGATCACGCCGTCGGCGCGTTGGCGCACCCGGTCACCGGTGCGATACAACCGCGCGCCGTCATGGAACGGGCAAGGCACAAAGCGCTCGGCAGTCAGGCCCGGACGCCGATGATAACTGCGCGCCAGCCCGGCACCGCCGAGGTACAACTCACCCGCCACACCGCTCGGAACCGGCAACAGTTCGGCGTCGAGCACGTGGGTGCGCAGATTCGCAATCGGCCGACCGATCGGCACGCTGTCGGCGCCTTCATCGACACAGGTCCAGTGGGTGACGTCGATGGCCGCTTCGGTCGGACCATAGAGGTTGAACAACCCGGCCTGCGGCAGTTTGCCGAAGACTTGTTGCTGGGCGTCGAGCGGCAAGGCTTCGCCGCTGCACACGATGCGCTTGAGGCCGACACAGGCCTCGACACCCGGCTCATGGATAAACGCCTGCAACATCGACGGCACAAAGTGCAAGGTGCTGATGCCGTACTCGCCGATGATTTCGATCAGCCGCGCCGGTTCGCGGTGTGCGCCAGGCGCAGCCACCACCAGGCGGGAACCGGTCAGCAGCGGCCAGAAAAATTCCCACACCGATACGTCGAAGCTGAACGGGGTTTTTTGCAGCACCGCGTCGCTGGCGTCCAGCCCGTAGGCTTCCTGCATCCAGCACAAGCGGTTGACCAGCGCCGCGTGGCTGTTGCCGGCGCCCTTGGGTTTACCGGTGGAGCCGGAGGTGTAAATCACATACGCGAGGTTCAACGGACTTACCGCCACCTCGAGGCGCTGCTCGCTGTAGGCCTCCAGCCAATGGGCGCTTTGATCGAGGATCAGCGCCTCGATTGCCGTCGTCGGCAAACCTGGCAACAGCGATGTTTGCGTGAGCAACAGGGCGATGCCGCTGTCTTCGATCATGTAGGCCAGGCGTTCCTGCGGGTATTCCGGGTCCAGCGGGACGTAGGCGCCGCCAGCCTTCAGAATCGCCAGCAATCCAATCACCATCTCCAGCGAACGCTCGACGCAAATCCCCACCAGCACATCCGGGCCAACCCCTTGTTCGCGCAGTCGATGGGCCAGTTGATTGGCGCGGGCGTCGAGTTGGCGGTAGGTCAAGGTGTGGTCGCCGAACAGCAGGGCCGGCGCATCCGGGGTGCGTTGAACCTGCGCTTCGATCAAGGTGTGCAGGCAGACATCGGTCGGGTAATCCGCCCGGGTGCGGTTCCAGTCGTGCACCAGCACGTGCTGTTCACTGTCATCCAGCAACGGCAGTTCGCCGATGCGCTGATGTGGATCAGCCACCAGTGCCGTCAGCAGGTTATTAAAGTGGCGCGCCATGCGCTCGATGGTGGCGGCGTCGAACAGGTCGTTCGCATAGGTCAGCGCCGCGTGCAGCTTGCCGCCCTTCTCCCAGGTGTCCAGGGTCAGGTCGAACTGGGTGGTGCGGCTTTGCCAGTCAATGCTGCCCAGCTCCAGGCCCGATGCAGTGCTGACCGACGCCATGTCTGCCACGTGGGGCTGGTGGTTGTACATCACCTGGAACAGCGGCGTGTGGCTGAGGCTGCGTTCCAGTTTCAGCGCCTCGACCAGACGCTCAAACGGCAAGTCCTGGTGGGCCTGGGCACCGAGGGCGGTTTCCTTGATCGCTTGCAGCAAGTCGTCGACCCGGGTCTGGCCGTCGAGCCGGGTCCGCAGCACCTGGGTGTTGACGAAGAAGCCGATCAGCCCTTCGATTTCGGCACGGTTGCGGTTGGCAATCGGCACGCCGACGCGAATATCGGTCTGCCCGGTGTAGCGATGCAGCAGCGCGTTGAACGCGCCGAGCAGCAACATGAACAGCGTGACGTTGTTTTTCTGTGCGGTGCCGCGCAGTTGCTCGGCCAACTGGCTGTCGACCGCGAATTCATAACGGGTGCCGCGATAGCTCGGCATGGCCGGGCGCGAATGGTCCAGTGGCAGTTCCAGCACCGGGTGTTCGTCACCCAATTGGGCCTGCCAGTATTCGAGTTGCCGCGCCTGCTCGCCGGCCTCCAGCCAGCGGCGTTGCCACAAGGCGTAGTCGCTGTACTGGATCGGCAGCGGCGCGAGTGGTGGTGCAGAGCCTGCTTCAAAGGCGTCGTAGCAGCGGATGAACTCGTCGATCAGCACATTCATCGACCAGCCATCGGACACGATGTGGTGCAGGGTCAGCAGCAGGACATGTTCCTGCTCGGCCAGTTTGAGCAGCGTCACGCGCAGCAACGGGCCATTCGCCAAGTCGAACGGCAGCACCGATTGTTGCTCGGCGGCCCGGGCCACGGCGCGTTCGCGCTCATCGGCCGACAGGCTGCTGAAATCCACCTGATCAATCATCAGGGCCGTGCTGGCGGGTACTTGCTGCAAGCTGTCGTCGCTCTGACGCTGGAACACCGTGCGCAGGGTCTCGTGACGGGCGACCAGCGCCGCGAAGGCTTGCTCCAGGGCCGGCAGGTTCAAACGTCCGGTCAGGCGCACCGCGCCCGGCAGGTTATAGGCGCCGCTGTGCGGGTCCAGTTGCCACAGAAACCACATGCGCTGCTGGGCGTAAGACAACGCCTGGCGATCCTCCGCCTCGATGCCCGCCGGAATCGGGAAGCGGGCGAAATCCACGCCCTCCTTTTGCAAGGCTGCAAGGAACATCTGGCGCTTTTCAAGGGGCAGCCCGATAAACCGGCGAGCAAGTTTCAAGGAGTCTTCAGCATTCATTTCTAAGCATCCGGATCGTTGGCGGGAAGCACAAAGGCACGTCGTCCCTATAAAACGAATGCAGACCGGAAAAATTAGCGATTGAGAACAAGTATCAGAAAGGAGATTGACTAGCAGGTAGGAGCTGCCGAAGGCTGCGATCTTTTGATTTTGCTTTTAAAAGACAAGATCAAAAGATCGCAGCCTTCGGCAGCTCCTACGGGATCGGGGTCAGGCGGTGGCCATGGGGTGGCGTCGGTGGTGTACATCGAGTTGATCCTTGATCACCCGCAACACCTTGGCTTCGTGCTCATGGATAAAGAAATGCCCGCCCGCGAGCATGTCCACGGAGAAACTGCCCTGGGTTTCCTTGCTCCAGCCGATCAACTGTTCGGTAGTAGCCCGGTCGGTAGTGCCGCCGAGCACGTGTACCGGGCACTTGAGCAATGGCCGCGCAATCGGCTCGAAACGCCCGCACAACAGAAAGTCGGCACGCAGCACCGGCAACGTCAGGCTCATCAGCTCTTCGTTGGCCAGAATTTCTTCGCTGGTGCCGTTGAGCGTGCGCAACTGCTCGATCAGCTCGGCGTCGCTCTTGGGTTCGCAAAATCCGCGATCGTAATCGCTGCGCAGGGTCGGTGCGGCCGTGCCCGAAGCGAACAGCGCCACCGGCTCCGGGCAGCCCAATGCGCGCAAGGCATGGGCCAGTTCACAGGCCAGCAACGCCCCCAAACTGTGGCCGAACACCGCATAAGGCGCACGCAAGGACGTTTGCAGTTCGGCCGCCAATTGACGGGCCAAGGCGCGCATGTCGGTTTGCAGCGGCTCGCCAAAACGCGCGCCCCGCCCCGGCAGTTCAACCGGTTGCAGCTTCAGCCACTCCGGCAGTTTGCGCCGCCAGCGGCTATAAACCATGGCGCTCGCCCCCGAATAGGGCAGGCACAGCAATGTCAGCTGGGTCACCGGGTGTACCTCAAAAAGTTGTCTACCAAGAGAACGAATGAAGGTGCCCGCTAATTAGTGCGCCCGCCTGCGCCGCTCATTTGAGGTGGCGATAGCTCTGGATGGCAGACCCCAGCACCACCGCACCGGCAGCGATGGCGACCCAGAATCCACTGCGCGCGCCAAACGCATCCACCAGCCACCCGGAGCTCGCCGCGCCGATGGCCACGCCGATGCTCAACCCGGTGACCAGCCAGGTCAGGCCTTCGGTCAGTTTGGCCGGCGGCACGATGCGCTCCACCAGCGCCATCGCCACAATCAGGGTCGGCGCGAAAAACAACCCGGCGACGAACACCGCCAGCGCCAGGCCGAAAATGTTCGTCGCCAACAGCAACGGCAACGTGGTCACCGCCGTCGCCACACCGCCATACAGAAACAGGCGCGGCAGCGGCACTTTCGAACGCAACGCGCCGAACGCCAGCCCGGCCAGGCACGAACCGATGGCGTACACCGACAGCACGATACTCGCCGCCGCCGGTTGGCCTTGCTGTTGGGCGAAGGCGACGCTGACCACATCCACCACGCCGACGATGATGCCCATGGCGGTCATCAACAGCATCAGCAGGCGGATTTCACCGGAACGGATGATCGAGCCCTGATGGTGAATTTCGTGCGGATGCACCGCCGGTTCGGTGCCGCGCTGCCACACAAACGCCGTGACCCCGATGGCCAGCATCAGCAACGCCGCCAAGGGCCCGGCCTCAGGGAACGCCACCACGCACAACCCCACCGACAGCGGCGGCCCGACGATGAAGCAGACCTCGTCCAGCACCGATTCCAGGGCGTAAGCGGTTTGCAATTGTGGCTGGCCGCGATAGACCTCGGTCCAGCGTGCCCGGACCATCGCCGACATGCTCGGCATGCACCCGGCCAGAGCGGCGAAGAAGAACAGCGTCCAGTGCGGCGCCTGCAAGCGGGTGCAGAGCAACAACATCAACAGCGCGCCACCGCCCAGCAGTGCCGACACCGGCAAGATCCGCCCCTGGCCGTAACGGTCCACCAGCCGTGAAACCTGCGGCGCGCAAAACGCCGTGGCCAACGCGAAGGTCGCTGCGACGGCGCCGGCCAAGCCATAACCGCCCTGCAACTGCGAGAGCATGGTGATCAGCCCGATGCCGGTCATGGAAATCGGCATCCGCGCGATCATCCCCGCCAGCACGAAGGCCCGGCTGCCGGGGGCGTTGAACAGTTCGCGGTAGGGGTTTGCCATGGGGTGCAGGCCTCGATTAGGGCATGCACGTTGCCACAAACGTCGGTTGTGGTGAAAGCGGGGAATTGTTGGTGGTCTGTGAAGGGCTTGCAGACCTTAAGAGCAAAAGATCGCAGCCTTCGGCAGCTCCTACAGGAGACCGCATTTCATGTAGGAGCTGCCGAAGGCTGCGATCTTTTACTCTTGATGCTGAACTCTCAAAGCATCCCGCCAGTCAGCTAGTTAGGCCCTCACTTCAAGGCGCTAACGCTCATGCAGATTTCCCTCGATCAACAAGTGGCGCTGGTCACCGGTGCCAGTTCCGGCATCGGCGCCGGTGCCGCCAAAGCCTGGCCGCCGCCGGTGCTGCCGTCGTCATCAACTACAACGCCCAGGCCCAGCCCGCCGAAGCACTGGCCCGGCAGATCAACGCCAGTGGCGGTCGCGCCCTCGCCATCGGCGCCGACGTCTCCAAAGAAGAAGACGTCGAACGCCTGTTCGCCCAGACCCTCGACGCCTTCGGTTTCCTCGACATCCTGGTGGCCAATTCCGGGATGCAGAAAGACGCCAACGCCGTGGACATGAGCCTGGCCGACTGGAACCAGGTGATCGGCGTCAACCTCACCGGCCAATTCCTCTGCGCCCGCGCCGCCCTGCGGATTTTCAACCAGCAGGGGATTCGCCAGGGCGTGTCCCGGGCCGCCGGCAAAATCATTCATATGAGCTCGGTGCACCAGCGCATTCCCTGGGCCGGACACGTCAATTACGCGGCGTCCAAGGGTGGCGTCGACATGCTGATGCAGACCCTGGCCCAGGAAGTCAGCCAGCAAAAAATCCGCATCAACGGCATCGCACCGGGGGCGATTCGCACGCCGATCAACCGCGCCGCCACCGAGGGCGATGCGGCGCAGGAGCTGCTCAAACTCATCCCTTACGGCCGCATCGGTGACGTCGAGGACATCGCCAGCGCCGTGGTGTTTCTCGCCTCCGACGCCTCCGACTACATTGTCGGCACCACCCTGTTTATCGACGGCGGCATGAGCCTCTATCCGGAGTTCCGTGGCAATGGCTGATCATCATCCCGAACGACAAAGCGCCATCGACGCCCACGGCATCATTGGCGATATGCGCAGCGCGGCGCTGGTCAACGACAAGGGCAGCGTGGATTTCTTCTGCTGGCCGGAATTCGACAGCCCATCGATTTTCTGTTCGCTGCTGGACACTCCCGAGGCCGGGATTTTCCAGTTATCCCCGGACCTGCCCGACGCCCGCCGCGAGCAAATCTACCTGCCGGACACCAACGTGCTGCAAACCCGCTGGCTGAGCGACCGCGCAGTGGTCGAAGTCACCGATCTGCTGCCCATCGGCGACAGCGAAGATGACCTGCCGATGCTGATGCGCCGGGTGCGGGTGGTCAGCGGCACCGCCACGCTGCGCATGCGTTGCGCGGTGCGGCATGACTACGCCCGCGCCAACAGCCGTGCGCGGATGGACGAAAAAGACGTCGCCTTCGAGGCGGATGATCAACCGTCCCTGCGCCTGTCTTCGGATCAGGTGTTGCGGGTTGATGGCAACGTAGCAGTTGCCGAATTCACCCTTGAACAGGGGCAAGGCGCGGAGTTTCTGTTGGGCGCCATCGACGACCCGCGTTTCAAGGAAGGCGCCGCCGCCCTGTGCGTCGAACGTACTTTGAAGTTCTGGCGCGACTGGATCGGCCAGTCCAATTACCGTGGGCGCTGGCGGGAAATGGTCAATCGCTCGGCCCTGGCGCTGAAGCTGCTGACCTCGCGCAAACACGGGGCAATCCTCGCCGCCGCGACCTTCGGCCTGCCGGAAACCCCGGGCGGCGAGCGTAACTGGGACTACCGCTACACCTGGGTCCGCGATGCCTCGTTCACCGTTTATGCCTTTATGCGCCTGGGCTTCGTCGACGAGGCCAACGCCTACATGAAGTGGATGCGCGGGCGAGTCAGCGATTGCCATGGCCAGTCGATGAAAATCAACATCCTCTACGCGATCGACGGCCGCCAGGAACTGCCGGAAACCGAACTCACCCACTTGGCTGGCCACGGTGGCGCCCAACCGGTGCGCATCGGCAATGGTGCCTACGATCAAGTCCAGCTCGACATCTTCGGCGAGCTGATGGACGCGGTGTACCTTGTCAACAAATACGGCGAAGCGATTTCCCATGAAGGCTGGAAGCACACCGTGGAGGTGGTCGATCAAGTCTGCGAAACCTGGCAGAGCGAAGACGTCGGCATCTGGGAAATGTGCGGCGAGCAGCACCACTTCCTGCACTCGCGACTGATGTGCTGGGTGGCTGTGGACCGGGCCATTCGCCTGGCCTCCAAACGTTCCCTGCCCGCCCCGTTCGCCCGCTGGGACCAGACCCGTCAGGCGATCTACGCCGATATCTGGGACAAATTCTGGAATGAAGAACGCGGGCATTTCGTGCAACACATCGGCGGCACCGCCCTCGATGGCTCGATGCTGCTGATGCCGCTGGTGCGCTTCGTCAGCGCCAAGGACCCACGCTGGCTGGCGACCCTCGAAGCTATCGAAAAGACTCTGGTGCGCGACGGCATGGTTTATCGCTACCGCAACGACGACAGCCAGATCGACGGTTTGGCCGGCACCGAAGGCGCTTTTGCCGCGTGCTCGTTCTGGTACGTCGAATGCCTGGCCCGGGCCGGCCAGGTGGAAAAGGCTCATCTGGAATTTGAACAATTGCTGCGCTACGCCAACCCGCTGGGGTTATACGCCGAAGAGTTCGACAGCCACGCGCGGCATCTGGGGAACACACCACAAGCCTTGACGCACCTGGCGCTGATCAGTGCAGCGAGTTTTCTGGATCGCAAATTGAGCGGGGAGAAAAACTATTGGCAGCCTTGAACGTCATCCAACGCCATTGGCGCTTGTCGGAAATGTCCTCTTTACGATGAAGATTCGTAGGCTTAAGGCTGATCCGCGATAAACAAAAAACGCGGTCTATCTGGCTCCGAAGATCACCTGTGGCGAGGGGGCTTGCCCCCGTCGGGTAGCCCAGCGGCCCCCTTAAATCCCCCAGAAGCCCAGATTTTACTGGCTCTTCGCCTGCTGCGCAGCCGAACGGGGGCAAGCCCCCTCGCCACAAGATCGTGTAGGTCATGCACCTACAACAGCCAAACAGCCCCAACCTGTTACCTTCCTGCAAACCTTTCCTACTCCGCCAAATACCTTGTTGCCAGCTGTTACATCCCCCCCTACCATCCACCGTCAACGGGTACAGCGGAGCTGTCCAATAAAACCCGAATTCAAGGAACCAGAATGATCCAGCGCATCCACCGCCCCATCACCGCCCCATTGCGCTCCGGCCTGAACCGGGACGAACTCTGGGAAGCCCACGACAAGGGCCTGATCAAATGCTGGGAAATCGGCCGCCAACGCGCCGCCCGATTCCCCGACATGGCCCAACAGTGCCTCGCCGGCGAACTGCCCGTGCTGGGCTGGAAAGGTGGCGTGAGCCGCAGCCTGAAAAAACTCGAAAAATACGGATCGCTCAAATACCTGGCGCAATGGCAGGGCTTGCGTGGGGAAGATCTGGATATTGATCTGGCGGCGGAACGCGCGTTGACCTGCTCGCGGACGAGGATGGTGGTGACGTTTACGCCGGATCGGTCGAAGTACTTTAATCAGGTGGCGGAAACAGAAACTTAGTGGCTCATCCTTATGATGCAATATCAAAATATTACAAAAAATATTACATGAAATAATTTAAAATTCGAGTTCAAAAAAGTATGACTGCTATAGCTTTACTAAACGCTGCTACTGACCCCTATCTCTTATCAGACAGTTTAATAACCGCAGAAGGAGCAGACCCAGCAGAATATAAAAAAATCTGGCTTCCGGCACTTGGATTAATTTCGTCGGAATGGACAGAAAAAAATCCTGCAACCTTGGAAGACGAAAGGCCATGGCACATCACTCGAATGGGAAGAAAATTCTTCACGCTAGATGACAACGCCGGAATACTTGCTTTCTCAGGATCGTGCCCTACCGCGTATATTTTTTGGAAAAAATACCAAAATAAACTCAAGGAAAAACAACTCTACGACACCAACTACAGGACAACATGCGACATATTATATGACACACTCTCAGAAATGGGATTAGAACAAAATAAGTTTTCACTTTTAGGCGTACTTATAGATAAAAACGCAACAAAAACACCGTTCATCCACAATGCAGCAAAACAATTAACCACCAAAAAATTTGGATATTGCTACGCAAGTGGGAGCGGTGCAAAACAGATAATGGAGTTGATTGAAAAGAGAGATCAATGGGCTGCAAAAACCGAGTCAAAAACAAGTATTTCAGCAACAGAAGATCTAGCTGAGCACCTATCCGCCGAAATGCTTTATAGAGAAAGCGACGTCTCTAATGGTCATACTGAAAACTCGCCCCTCGCTTTATTTTGTGGAGGCTTATATGAGTGGCAGAAGATAAAAGCTACCGGAGTAGGCGAAATGCCTCAGCGGATTGATTTGCACTTCTTGGTGAAGGACGACCGCCTTATTCTCTCGAGGGCCTACTTAATAGAGCAAGTCATATCACCTAAAGAAACGACTCTCAAACAAAATGCAACTAGCATAATCACATTAGAATGCAATTTCTTAGATGTGCCAAAACAAGACCAAGACCAAGACCAAGACAATCAATACACCACATTTAAATGCAAAGAGACAATGGGATTACTTATACAATCCACATTTGCCTCTTATGAGACCGACCCACAAAAGAATACGCCAAATCGTATATCTGGGCGCGCAGACAAAGATTCACTTCGACATATTTTCCCCAACCCACTTGAGGTAAAACGCGCCAGAGTGATCATCGGCAACAATGGGGATTCGAGCACCGCGACCGGATGGCACCATAACGAAACGGGAGAATACCCCGCCAAAATAAAACTAGTAGAAGACAAACTAACATTCAGCGTGAGCAACCATATAATTAATTATGCATGGAGGGTCGCAAAACGGGCACCCTTAAAAACGTGACACCTTTCAGAGCATTCAAAACACATATTACAAATTCGACAAAAAACTCAAAAAAACTACTAAAGTAAAAGCCAACATTTGCCTTCGTAATAACATATATGAATACGCCACTTGTAAAAACTCCAAATCTTACCATCGCCTATGAACACTATGGTCCCCCTACCGGCGAACCGACCATCCTGCTCCACGGTTTCCCCTATTCCCCCCGCGCCTACGACGCCATCGCCCCGGCCCTCGCTGCTCAAGGCTACCGCGTCATCGTCCCATACCTGCGCGGTTATGGCCCGACTCGTTTCAACAGCCCCGACACCTTGCGCTCAGGCCAGCAAGCCGCTCTGGCTCAGGACCTGCTGGAGCTGATGGATGCGTTGGCCATCCCGCAAGCCGCGCTCTGCGGTTACGACTGGGGTGGCCGGGCAGCGTGCATTGTCGCGGCGTTATGGCCGGAGCGGGTTCGCTGCCTGGTCACCGGCGATGGCTACAACTTGCAAGATATTCCCGGCTCAATTCAGCCACTGCCACCCGAGACCGAGCATCGGCTCTGGTATCAGTATTACTTCCACACCCCGCGCGGCGTTGAAGGTTTGACCGAGAATCGTCGAGCCTTTTGCGAATGGCTTTGGCGTTTGTGGTCGCCGACCTGGGCCCACAACGCCGAGCGTTACGCCTTGAGTGCGCCGGCCTTTGATAATCCGGATTTCGTCGAGGTGGTAATTCACTCGTATCGGCATCGTTTTATGTATGCCTCCGGTGATCCGGCGCTGGAGTGGATGGAAGAAGTGTTGGCCAAACAACCGGCGATCAGCGTGCCGACGATTTCCCTGTGCGGCGCTGACGATGGCGTCGGGCCGGCATCCGAGGCCGACGAAGACCTCGAACATTTCACCGGCCATTACGAACGTCGCGTGCTGGCTGGCGTCGGGCATAACATTCCCGAGGAAGCGTCCGAAGCGACGCTCAAGGCGCTACTGGATCTGCTGCAAGGCTCACACTGAAGCGCTCACGATAAGCCTGAGGCGTCACCCCCATGGCCCGCAGGAAACTGCGGCGCAGGGTTTCTTCGCTGCCGAACCCGCATTGCACCGCGACCCGTTTGATCGGCACGCCGGTGTCGCTGAGCAGCCGCCGAGCGGTTTCAACCCGAATCTGTTCGATGGCCCGTGCCGGGGTCTGGCCGGTGTCGGCGCGGTAGTGACGAATAAAGCTGCGTTCACTCATGCCGGCCTGCAAAGCCAGGGTCGGGACACCGAGGTCTTTGGTGAGATTTTCGCTGATCCAGGCATGAAGTTCGTCGAAGCGGTTGCCTTCCTGTTGCAGCGACAAGGTGACGCTGAACTGCGACTGCCCGCCAGGGCGCTTGAGAAACACCACCAGTTGCCGCGCGACGTCCAGGGCCATGGCGCGGCCGAGGTCTTCTTCGACCATGGCCAGCGCCAGGTCGATGCCGGCCGTCACCCCCGCCGAGGTCCAGACCGGGCCGTCGTTGATAAAAATCGGGTTGGGCTCGACGTGCAGCCGTGGATGCTTTTGCGCCAATTCTTCGCAGCGGGTCCAGTGGGTCACCACCCGCCGACCATCGAGCCAGCCACTGGCCGCCAGCAAAAACGCCCCGGTACACACCGACGACACGCGGCGGCAGCCGTTCGCGTAGTCACGCACCCACGCCACCAGCGCCGGGTCTTGCGCCGCTGCATACACGCCCCAGCCACCGGAAATGATCAAGGTATCGCTGCCACCCGCCGGCAATGGTTCGGCCAACATGGCCAGGCCCGCCGATGACATCACCGCCCCGCCACCGCTGGCAATCACCGACGGCGCATAGGGCGCGGGCAAACCCTGTTGACGGGCGATGTCGTTGGCCGAGGCAAATACTTGCAACGGCCCGGTGACGTCAAGCAGTTGCACATTGGCAAACGCGAGCACATGAATGATTTTCGGCATGATTGGCGCAATTCGTGGGGTGATTGGCGGATACGCCAGATCCTACGAGCCTAGGATGAAGCCGTCCACCCCCACCCCGGAGAAAAACACCATGACGTTGCAGATCGGCTTTCTGTTGTTTCCACAGGTTCAACAACTGGACCTGACCGGCCCTTATGACGTGCTCGCCTCGTTGCCGGACGTGAAGGTGCATTTGATCTGGAAAGACCTGGTGCCCGTCACCGCCAGCACTGGCCTGGTACTGAAACCGACCACCACCTTCGACGACTGCCCGGCACTGGACGTGATTTGCATCCCCGGCGGCAGCGGTGTCGGGCCGTTGATGGAAGATGAACAAACCCTGGCGTTCATCAAGGCTCAGGCGGCCAATGCCCGTTACGTCACCTCGGTGTGCACCGGCTCGCTGGTGCTCGGCGCGGCAGGCCTGTTGCAAGGCAAACGCGCCACCACGCATTGGGCGTATCACGACTTGCTCGGCATTTTAGGGGCGATTCCAGTCAAGGAGCGGGTGGTGCGCGACGGCAATCTGCTGACCGGTGGCGGGATCACGGCGGGCATCGACTTTGCCTTGACCCTGGCCGCCGAGTTGTTCGATGAAGAGACCGCACAGGTGATCCAACTGCAACTTGAATATGCCCCGGCGCCACCGTTCCAGTCCGGCAGCCCGGAAACGGCGCCACGCAGTATTTTGGAAGAGGCTCAACGGCGGGCTGCGCCTTCGTTCGTGCAACGCAAACTGATCACCGAGCGGGCAGCGGCCAGGCTTCAATGAATGGTAGGAGCGAGGCTTGCCCGCGAAGAACGATGACGCGGTTTGTCTGAGGCACCGCGTTGGCTTCTTCGCGGGCAAGCCTCGTTCCTACGGAAAGGCAGGTGCTTTTCGACAGACGAAAAAAAACCCGCCTAAGCGGGTTTCTCAAGACCATCGCGACATCCTGTCGGCAGCCGTCCTGGCTAATGGTCGATCATCCGTGATCCTGAGCACTTCCTGTGCTTCAGTTGATGGAGCCAGATTAACGTGAGCGATGAGACTTAAACAGACGACATACCCGCGAGTGCGTGTAAGCGTTTGACCATTGGCGGCCGAAACCCGTACGAAATGTCCCTTCGACTTTGCAACAGACCAAAAAAAACCCGCCGAGGCGGGTTTTTCCCAAGACCATTACGACTCCCTGTCGGCAGCGTGTCCTTGCTTATGGTCGATCATCCATGATCCTGAGCACTCCCTGTGCTTCAGTTGATGAGGCTAGATTACGCTTCGGATCCAATGTGCAATAGACGACATAGCTACCATCGCGTGTAAGACATTCGCTATAGCCGCCCTTCCGAAAACCCTTAGACGTCTCAGGTATCAGACATGGAGGCCGCGAGTTTAGCGGCCTGCAGCTGACCTTTGGCCGTCCGGCACCCGGCCTGGCGTTTCAACCGGGGTCAATCACTGCCCCTGATGCTCTCGGGCCTTGGCGCTGATTTTTAAAAACTCTTCGATATTGCTCATCTGCTCGTCCCAACCCCGGCTGTCCATACGGAAGGCCTTGAGCCGGCGCTCTTGGGGAATGTGATCGAAACCGGACTCGGTGACCTTGAGCAAGGTGCCGTTATCCATGTCTTCGAGTTCGAACAGCACCAGGGTGGTCGGCTCCTGGGAGTAGTCGATGTGAGGCTCTACCGCATACGGGTGCCAGCGAAACGAAAACACCCGCTCCGGCTCGACCCGCTCCACCAGGACATTCCACAGCAAGTGCTCATAACCGGGATAGGTGATCTGCCCCTGGGTCCAGTCACCGGCGACAAAGCGCTTGCCCTCGAGCGAGACGCCAAACCACTGGCCGAACGCTTCGGCATTGGCCAACACGCGCCAGACTTGCGAACGCGGCGCCTTGAGCAAAATCTTTCTTTCGATGCGATCTGATGCTGGGTTCATAAGTCACCTCCTGTATTGAACAGTAGGCCTGTAAGACCACAAGACCAACCCTAAAGTTGTATCAAGCGGGTGCTGCCGTCGTTTTCGGGATCTTGGTCGCGCCTGCAAAAGGCGCGTGGCGCCGGCATGTTAGAGTCCGCAACGTCAGAAATTTCGGCCAAGGACGACCCATGCAACCTCTCTCCCTCCGTGGCAGCTGTCTGTGCAAAGCCATCGAATATCAACTCGATGGCCTCGACATGCCCATCATTCACTGTCATTGCCAGACGTGTCGCAAAGCCCACGCTGCGGCGTTTTCTTCAACGGCCGGGGTCATGCGCGAGCATTTTCGCTGGACCAAGGGTCAGGATCGCCTGAGCAGCCATGAATCTTCACCGGGGAAATTTCGGCATTTCTGTTCGGCCTGCGGCTCGCACTTGATGGCGGAGCGGTTGACGCAACCGCATGTGATCGTGCGGGTGGCGACACTCGATGATGATCCGGGGCTAACGCCCCAAGGGCATATCTGGACGTCTCATGACGTGCCATGGCTTGAACATGAAGGGATTGAACAATGCCCGGAATGGCAGACATAGCCTGTCTTTACACAATCCGTTGTGGGAGCGGGCTTGCTCGCGAAGAGGGCGTGTCAGTCGACATTAATTTGCCGGACACACCGCTTTCGCGAGTAAGCCCGCTCCCACAGGGTGAGTGGTGAATCGTAGATTCGCTACACTGCCCCCACTATCCATCTCACCACGAGAGTCCCCCATGCTCCCACGCTTTCTCCTGGCCTTGACGCCATTGCTGTTCGTCACTGCGGCACACGCCGTGGACTGTGACAATGCCAATACCCAGGGTGATATGAATCAGTGCGCAGGCCAGCAGTACAAAGCGGCGGATAAAGAGCTGAATGCCCTTTATCAGCAGATCACCCAACGTTTGAAAGATGAGCCCGACGCAAAGAAGTTACTGGTCAGCGCCCAACGCAGTTGGGTGGCCTTTCGGGATGCCGAGTGCGCATTTTCGACGTCCGGGGTGGCGGGTGGCAGTGTGTACCCGCTGATTTACAGCAACTGCATGACCGGCCTGACCAAGGCGCGGGTCGAGGCGTTCAAGACGTATTTGAAGTGTGAGGAAGGGGATTTGGGTTGCCCGGTACCTGGAGCTTGATGCTGCGGTGTCAGTGAGGGCCTCTTCGCGGGCAAGCCTCGCTCCTACGGGGTTTTGTGTCGATCACAAATCCCCTGTAGGAGCGAGGCTTGCCCGCGAAGGCGCCCGCTCAGACGCCGCAATTACCGAACAAACACCTGCGCCGTGGTAATCGCCATATCCCCACCCGGCATTTTGATGCTGCCGATCTGTTTCAGGCTCTCGGCATCAAAGATCGCCACATCATTGAAGGTCCCGGCCAGGTAGATCTTGCTGCCGTCCTTGTTGAAGGAAATGCAGTAGTAGGAGTGATCCAGCGTCGCCGCCTGGAGCATTTTCTTCTGCTTGATGTCGTACTTGGCCAAGCGGTTGAGCACGCCGAACATCAGGTTCGGGTCCTTGGGCGAGCGCATGCCGCTGAAGTAGATTTCCGTCAAAGGGCCGAAGTCGGTGGTTTCGGTCTTGCCGGTCTTCAGGTCGATGCTGAACAGCCCGTAGAGGTAGTCGGCGGTCAACGGGTCCTGCTTCTTGTCCTTGAATTTCGCGGTGGTGTAGAGCAGCGAAAAGTCATGGCGGTAGGTCTGCTGGTTCCACACGTAGAGCACGTCCGGGGCGCTGTAGTTCTCGCGTTTCCAGTGGCGACTGGGGATCAGCACGTCGAACTTGCCGGTTTTCACATCCACCTTGTAGACATCCGCCCCCGCCACATACAGCGTGCCGTCGTCGCCACTTTGCATGATGGTCAGTTGCCGTGGCGCCGGGAAACTGCGCACCGGTCTGGCGTCCATGCCGGCGTCGGTGGCGTAGACATCGAGCCGTGGCTGTTGCACTTCATAACGGTCGTTGAGCATCAGCGTCGGGTTGGCGACGGCAAACAGTTCCTTGCCGTCATGGCTGAGGGTGAAGGCGAACATCGAGCGCGCTTTCTCCCCCGGTTTCTGGGTGATGCTGGCGTGGAATACCTGTTTGCAACTGTCGATTTCGACGCCGTAAATGTCCGCGTAGTGATTGTTCAGCACATAAGCGGTCTTGCGATCCGGCGACAGTTGCACGGTGCCCGGACCGAAGGCATCCGGCATCTTGCAGGTCTTGAACAAGGTGTCCGTGGCCAGGTCGATCACATGCAGGTTGTTCGGGTAATTGGTGGTCAACATGTACTCGTGACCGTCTTGCAACGCAGTGTTTTCATCGGCCAGAACGTTAAGCGAACAGACGCTCAGGACGGCGAGTGCGGCCAGGCCGCAGGCTTTGATACGAAGCATGCTGGAATCCTTCTCTCTGTCCGATTATTTGTCTTTTGGAAAGACCGTGCCCAGGTTGCGCCAGCTCTCGTTCGAGGCCTGCGCGTCCTTGTTCCAGTCCGGGTAGGTGCTCATCATGTCGGGCACCTGGGCCGGCCACCAGCACGGGTCGGAACAGCCATAAAGATCCGCTTCCATCGGCTGGCACAGCGACGACACACCGCCAAACGCATCGATTTCCCAACCCGGGTCGGTGGTCGAGGCGCAGCCGGCGACGGAGCTCATCGCCACCACTTCTTCGATGCGGTTTTCTTCCGCGGCCTTGTCCATTTTCAGCGCTTTGTTATTGATTGCCTTGAGATGTTTCATATCAGTGAGCCTTGCGCGGAGTGATGTAGCTGCTGATAAACGCAGGGTTGTGGGCCATGATCCGGGTGTAGACCTCGATGCCGAAGTCGACCCAGTCACGCATCAGTTCGCAGTAGTGATAGGTCGGGTGAGTCGGGTCGCCGTAACGGGCATAGCTTTCGTGGTAGCAGCCGCCGGAACACAGGTTGCGGATCTGACAGTCCTCGCACCCGGTGTTGGTGCGGTCCAGGCGTTGGGACAGGAAGTCGTTCAACTCGACCTGTTTCACGCCGCTGTGGACGTTGCCAAACGTCGGCAGGCTTGAGCCGGTGAAGCGGTGACACAGGTTCAGCTCGCCCTTGTGATCCACCGCCAGCATCTTCAAACCGGCGCCGCACGGCAGGGCTTTTTTGTGGCCTTCGTGGATGTCGGTGATCAACTGGTGCAGGTTGGAGAAACCGATATTGCGGTGCTCCAACGCGGCTTCCAGATAACGCCGGCCGAGCTTCTTCATGTTGGCGAAGACTTCGATCAGTTCGTCGCTGGACAGGTTGAAGGTGCTGATATCACCCGAGGTCACCGGAGCGAAGCCGACTTCGGCAAACCCCAGTTCGTTGAACAGGTGGTCCCAGATGGTTTCGACGTCGGTGACGCCGGTGGTCAGGGTCACCCGCGCGCCCACCGGTCGGCTGTTGTAGCGCGACAGCAGCATCTCGGCCTTGCGCCGCACCACGTCATACGTGCCCTGCCCGCCCACGGTGATGCGGTTGCGGTCGTGCACGGTTTTCGGCCCGTCGATACTCACCGACAGCCCGAAACGGTGGGCATTGAGGTAGTCCACGGTGTCTTCGGTGAGCAGCGTGGCGTTGGTGGTCATGACAAACTCGACGAACTTGCCCGCCTCGGCAAAGCGCTTTTCGCAGTAGTCGACCATGTACTCGATCAACTTGCGGTTGCTCAGCGGTTCGCCACCGAAAAACACCACGGTAAAACGCTCTTCATCCGGGGATTCGCGCAGCAGCATTTCCACCGACGCCACGGCGGTTTCGACGTCCATTTTCTTGCCCGCCGATGGCTTGTCGAGGTCTTCCTTGTAGCAGTAGGTGCAACTCAAATTGCAGCCGGTGTTGACGTTGAGCACCACGGTATTAATCGCGGTGCGCTCGACCCGCTTGGTGCCGATGTCCGGGGTCAGGGGCGAACCGTCGCTGACCAGTTCCAGGGCCATCAGCTCGCGCAGGGTCTCGGTGATTTCTTCACCGTTGAAGCGAGCGGCCAGGCGCTGGATCAGGTCGTCCGAGGAACAACCGGGACCGCGCAAGGTGTCGATGATGGTGCCGGTCAGCTCATCGCTGGCGAACAGCGAACTGCTGGGGATGTGAAACAGCATGCGGTCGGCATCGACGTGCACTTCGTGCAGGTTCCGTTCGACCAGATTCAAAATAGCGCCCATTGCAACCTCCTGTGCAAACCCCGCTTGGCGGGGCCTGCGGTCATTCCGAAAAGTGTCTGAAACGTCGGTGTTCAGCCAACTCATGGAATGGGTGGATTGTTCCAGCGTTGCACGGTGACGATCATGTGGCCTTCGCCGGTCAGGGATTTCCCTGCGTCGTCGACGGCGGCGATCACCTTGAGGTTGCCGGCATTGTTGGTGGACATTTTGCGCTGCGGATTCGGCCCGGCATCGCCCGGCGTGAACACGCCGCTGTCAGCCTGCATGGTCCCGGCGAACTTGACATCTTCGTCTTCCTTGGCGCGGTCATCGAAGGCCTCGACCTTCCACTGCGCCGGGAACACGCCGATGCGATACGGCTTGCCATCGGCGCCCTTGCCCCAGGCTTCGGCATCGAAGCGGCCCTGGACTTTCGGCGTCGAACCACCGCCCTCGCCGATCCGTGCCACGGAGAATTCCGGCACGACTTTGACTTGGGCGATTGCGCTGTAGACCGACAGAGTCGGGCCTTTCAGCGTGCCGACGGTGACGTTGCGCAAACCCGGTTGGGCATTGGCCGCAGCCTTGAGCTTGACCCGCATACGCTCAGGGCTTTGCTCGACGACGGCAACCACTTCCACGCCTTTGCCGAAGTTCGGTTTACCGGTGAGACCGCTGCCGACCAACGTCACTTCCGTTTCAGTACCCGCCTTCAGGTAACCCGGTTGAACCGCCAGCAAACGGCTGCTGCCCTGCTTGGCGGCGACGAAGTCCAGACCGCGCTCATCGTGCTCGGCCTCGAACATCCGGCCCTGCATCGCCGTGCCTTGAGCGGCGAATACCTGGCGCATGGTCACGCCATCGATGGTCACGTTGCCGCGCCATTCGTAGCCGCTGTAGAGAATCGCACTGCCGTCGCCGTTGAACGGACTGCCATCAGCGTACTGACCTTTGACGCTGACCTTGAAGGTGTCGCTGCCGTCGGCGGTGACGCTCATCACCCCGGCCAGTTCGCCTTTGCCCGGCAAGTGGCCGCTGAAGCTCCAGTCACCGACCAATGCATCGGCTTTCGGCGCGACTTTCAGCCAGGCTTTCCAGGCCGGATTGTCCAGCGGATAACGCTTGGCCAGCAGCGGCACCATGTCTTTGCGAGCGATATCGAACCAGTCACGGTCCCGGGCCAGGGCCTGGTATTCCAGCGACGGCCATTGGCCGAGGTGGAAGTTCACCAGGCGTTCCCATTCCTGGGCCGGACGCCGTTGCAACGCGACCCGCGCACCGGAGTGGCAGCGGCCGCACATCTGGCTGGTCTGGTCGTCGAAATGCTCGACGGTATTGAGCCGGCGTTCCAGCGCATAACGCACGCCGTCGGTTTCGCTCGGCGCCAGGCCCTGGGTGTCGGCCAGGTATTTGACCAGGGTACGGCGGTCGTCATCGCTGATCTGCAAACCGTGCATGGTCTGCATCCGGGCGATGCTCATCAGCCAGCCTTCCGGGGTCTTGCGCTGGTGGCTGATGCGGCTCAGGGCATTATCGGCTTCGGGGGTGTGACAGCCCTGACAGGTTTCCTTGAGGATAGTCTGGGCGTCGCGGGCTGCCAGGCTGTAAGGCGAATGCAGCGCCACACAAGCGGCCACGGCCAGCAGGCCGGCGCTCATGCCTGATCGGAGTTTTCTCTTCATCAACGTCGAACCTCGCACGGTGCTTTCTTATTGTTGTGGCTTATCGTTTTTATGGTTTCTGCCGCCAGCGGCGCACCGCTGACGGAGGCAAGAGAAACGTCTGAGATGAGCAATACACGGAGCGTGCCAGATTATTAATATCCATATAGATCAATGACTTGATTGAACAAAACAGCATTTAAAGAAAATCTTGCGTCGAACCTGACGTCCAAAATCGCGACAGTTGTTTCACTCTGAGACAAGCATAGGCAACCAGGATCAAAAGATCGCAGCCTTCGGCGGCGCCCACAGGTGAGTAGGAGCTGCCGAAGGCTGCGATCTTTTGATTTCCCCCTGCATCACCACCGTCTCACTACGTCGCAAATTGCGACGTTCACCCTACACAACAACACTCGAAAAACGCCCGAAAACCCCGACGCATCGACGTTTCACCCCAAACAACACAACTGGCACAACCATTGCCAAAGACCTCTTCACACGAACAACAAGAGGTTTGCACATGTCCCTCCCTTACTTGCTTCCCGCCACATCGGCATTCATCCAGCGCGCCCCGCGCATGCTGATCGGCGGTGACTGGGTCGAGGCCGCCGACGGCCAGACCATGCCCCTGCACAACCCGGCCACCGGCGAAGTGCTGTGCGTGGTGCCCCGGGCCACGCCGGAGGATGTCGACCGCGCGGTACTCGCCGCGCGCCAGGCCTTCGATGATTCCGCCTGGACCCGCACCCGCCCCCGCGAACGGCAAAATATGCTGTGGAAACTCGCCGACCTGATGGAGCGCGACGCCGAGCTGCTGGCGCAACTGGAATACCTGAACAACGGTAAAAGCGCGGCGGTGGCCCAGGTGATGGACGTGCAACTGTCCATCGACTTCCTGCGCTATATGGCGGGTTGGGCGACCAAGATCGAAGGTTCCAGCGTCGAGGTGTCGCTGCCGCTGATGCCCAACGATCAATTCCACAGTTTCATCCGTCGCGAAGCCGTGGGGGTGGTCGGTGCCATCGTCGCCTGGAATTTCCCGCTGCTGCTGGCCTGCTGGAAACTCGGCCCGGCCCTGGCCACGGGTTGCACCGTGGTGCTCAAACCCGCCGATGAAACCCCGCTGAGTGCGCTCAAACTCGCCGAACTGGTGCTGGAAGCCGGCTACCCCGAAGGCGTGTTCAACGTGGTCACCGGCACCGGCATCACTGCTGGTTCGGCGCTAACGCACAACCCGTTGGTGGACAAACTGACCTTCACCGGCTCCACCGCCGTGGGCAAGCAAATCGGCAAGATCGCCATGGAATCCATGACCCGCGTGACCCTGGAACTGGGGGGCAAATCGCCGACCATCGTCATGGGCGACGCTGACCTCAAGTCCGCCGCAGCGGGTGCCGCCAGCGCGATTTTCTTCAACCAGGGCCAGGTCTGCTGTGCCGGTTCGCGACTGTATGTGCAGCGCAAGCATTTCGACAATGTGGTGGCGGACATCGCCGATATCGCCAATGCGATGAAGCTCGGCAACGGCATGGACCCAAGCGTCGACATGGGGCCGTTGATCTCCAAGCGTCAGCAAGAGCGGGTTTACGGCTACATCGAACAGGGCCGGGAAAGCGGCGCGACGATTGCCTGCGGCGGCGAGCAGTTCGGGCCGGGGTTTTTCGTCAAACCGACGGTGATTGTCGATGTCGATCAGAAGCACTCATTGGTGCAGGAAGAGATCTTTGGCCCGGTGTTGGTGGCGATCCCGTTCGATGACGAGGCCGATGCCTTGCGCATGGCCAATGACAGCCCCTACGGGCTTGGCGCGAGCATTTGGTCCAATGATCTGGCGGCGGTGCACCGGATGATTCCGCGAATCAAGTCGGGCTCGGTGTGGGTCAATTGCCACAGCGCACTCGATCCGGCGCTACCGTTTGGCGGGTACAAGATGTCGGGCGTCGGGCGCGAAATGGGGTATGCGGCGATTGAGCATTACACCGAGTTGAAGTCGGTGTTGATCAAGCTCTGAAGTAGGTGCCCTCGAGGGCGCCATCGCGAGCAAGCTCGCACAATGGAATGTGTTCTCCTGTGGGAGCGAGCCTGCTCGCGATGAGGCCCGCCTGGTCACGGCTTGAATCCCTGAGCCAACAACCAACCGCGCACCACCCGCCCCTGCTCCACCGTCAACCCCGCCAACGCCTGCTCCGCCGGTTCAATCCGCAACCGCCGCAGCAACGGCGCCAGCTCAACCCCCTGCACGTGCCAGATCCCCAATGGCTGATCCACCGTGATCACCACCTCGGCCTCATCCACAAACCCATCCCGCAACACCGGCGCCCGTTCAATTCGCAGCGCCGAAAAATCCGCCTCGGCATGGGCCACTTCGGCATCCGGCCATTGCCGTCGCGCCTGCCAGAACGGTTGCGCCTGCCAACGCTGCTCATCGGCATAAAAATCCCGGCCAATCCGGGCAAAGCGCAAGAACAACTGCTCCACCCGTTGCTGATGAAAACCCTGGGCCAACGCCGCTCGCTCCGGTTTGCGCAACAAGGTGTTGATCACCGCTGGCGCCTGCAACGCCGAGGACAGGGACTGGAAAATCCCGTTGCCCGACAACGGGTCCACCGCCATCGCCGCGTCGCCCACCCGAATCCAGTTATCGCCACACACCTGCGGGCACAAAATCGCCGTGCTGCTGCGGGCATGGAGATGAAGATCGGTTTGCGGTTCATCACCGAAGAATGCCCGGGCCACTGCCGACGCCTGGCGTCGCTGACGGCAGTAATCGAGCAACTGTGCTTTGCCCGGCAACACAGCGCTGGCCACGTCCACCGTCCATTGCCAGTAACACTGACCGTCGGCCCGCCGCGCCATCCACGCCCAGCCGTCCTCAAGGCTTTCCACAGCACTGGCGGTGTCGCCCGGCGTGCCTTGCCAGCGATTGAGCAAGCTGACGGTCTCCGGCCCGCGCAGGCCTTTGCCGAGCGCCGGCGCCGAACGCCCGCGAGCCTCGACCAGAAAATCCGCGAGCACGGTTTCGTGCCCTTCAATCTCGATTCGATGCCCGGCAGGCGTGGACTGCACCGTCAGCACTCGTCCTTCGATCAACTCGACTCCGGCCTCGCGCAAATCCTCGCGCAACCCGCGATCAAAACTTGGGCGATCCAATAGATATTCAATGTTCTGCGCATGCTGCTGGCCGTTCCACGACACCTGCCGCTGTGAAGGCAATGCCGCGTCCGCCAACGCCTGGTTCAGCCCCGCACCGCGCAACGCTTCCAGCACCCGCACCGATACGCCTTCGAGGGCGGCAAAGCGGCGCCATTCGCTGACCAGCGTCACCGGGTAACCGAGCCGGCGCAAACCCAAGGCCACCGCCGCGCCCGCAGGCCCTGCGCCAAGAATCAAAATCATGGCCCGAGGCGCCGTTCAGGGCCACGGTAGCGGGCATTTTCCCGCAGCCACTCGATGACCTGTTGATTGCTGGCCTCGGGATGCGCGACGAGAAAACCGGCAATGTGCCCGCTCAACGCCGCACACCCCAGACTCGCGCCGGACTGTCCCGGATAGGTGCCGTGAACACACGCGGCGAAATCCGCCTGGGCGCTGTTGAGCCAGGACCATTCATCCTCGGCACAACGGGCATCGCCCGTCACCCGCAGCACCTGTGGATAGTTCGCCGGAAACACGCCCTCGCCCTGGGCCGGACTCGACGCACACAGCAAAACGCCCCGCGCCACCGCTGCCGCACAGGCCTCGCGTAACAAACTTCGATCCTGACGCAAGCCCAGACTCAGGTTGATCAAGCGCACGTCCTGCGCCACCAGCCAGTCAATCGCCGTGGCGATCTGCAAGGCGCTGGTAACGCCACGTTGATCAAACACCTGGGCCACGCAAAACACCGCCGCTGGTGCGCGTCGGCCAATGGCCTCGATCACCGCGCTGCCATGGCCCAGCGGATCGTCGCGCAAATCACTTTCCGCCAGCCCATCCTCCAACAACGAAAATCGCCGTCCGGCTACAACCTGCACCCGCTGCGCCGCCGAATGACCGCTGTCCACCACGCCAATTCGCAGTTCAGGCTTCATGCAGCACCGTTTTCGAGATGAGTACGCCGTCGAGCAATTCAAAACGCAGATCGGCGTCGGCCAGAGTCGAAGGACGATGGCTGATCAGGATGCGTGTGCGTCCGGCAAACAAGCGGTCGATCGCTTCGATGACTTCGCGTTCGGTGGCTTCGTCCACCGCCGAGGTGGCTTCGTCGAGCACCAGAATCAAAGGGTCTTGCAACAAGGCGCGGGCAATGGCGATCCGTTGTTTCTGCCCGCCGGAGAGCTGCTGGCCGCGTTCGCCCAACGGGCTGTCGAGGCCTTCGGGCAGGGACGCGATCAGGCTGTCGAGCTGCGCCAGCCGCGCCACTTCGGCAATCGCCTCGCGACTGGCGTCCGGCACCGCATACGCCAGGTTGTCGGCGAGGCTGCCTCGAAACAGCACGATGTCCTGACTGACAATCGCGATCCGTCGCCGCAGCTCAAACAGGTCCAATTCCCGCAGATCCACCTCGCCGAGCAATACCCGGCCGGACTGCGGGTCGTGGTGGCGTTGCAGCAAGTCGATCAGGGTTGATTTGCCGACGCCGGAGCCGCCACTCAGGGCGACTTTCAAGCCGTAGGGAATCCGCGCGTCGATCCCGCGCAAGGTGCTGCTGCGCCCCGGATGGCTGAAATGCACAGCGTCAAAACGCAGTTCGCCGGAGGTCGGCATCGGCAGCGGCGCGTTCGGGGTGAGCACGGTCGGCTCCTCGCCGCGTAACTCCATGACGCGCCCGAGGCTGACGGTCATGCGCTGGATCGCAACGTAGAGCCCGAGCAGACTTTGCACCGGCCCCACCGCCATCCCCAGATAGGTCGAAAACGCGATCAACGCACCGAGTTGCCAGGTGCCTTGCACCACCCAATAGCCGCCGATCAAAAACGCGCAGGCCCGGGACAACGAGGTCAGCGTCCCTGGCACAGCCTGGGTGAAAAACTCGGTGACTTGCAGGCGCAGCAACTGGCTCATGTAGCCTTGGCCCAAGCTCTGCAACCGTCGTGCTTCGCGCTGTTGCTGGCCGGCGGACTGGATGAATTTCATCACCGGCAGCGTCTCGACCATAAACGACGACATGTCCGCCGAGCGCTCGCGCAACTGGCGCACATCGCGCTCGACCTTGCGCCGCATCCAGCGCAGCCACAGTACGTCGAGGGGAATCAGCACCAGCGCCAGCAGCGAGAGTTTCCAGGACAGGGTCAGCAGCATCGCAATGGAGAAAACCAGCCCGATCACGCTCGACACTGCCGAGAACAGCGAGTCCACGGCAAAGCGCTGGATCTCCGCGACATCACCATCCAGGCGTGACATCAAATCGCCGATGCGCCGTTGGCCGTAGAAGCTTGGCGACAAGGTTTGCAAATGCCGATACAGGTCATCGCGCAGGGCAAACAGAATCCGCCCCGACAACCGCGTGTGCAGGTAACGGTTGACCCCCGACAACGCGGTGCCGAGCAGACCGGCGACGATCATCAACCCGGCAATCAGCACCAGCACCGGAAAATTGCGCCCCAGCAAGCCGTCGTCGATCAGCAATTTGGTCAGCCACGGCTGCACCAGCACCAGCAACGAGGCGCAAACCGACAACCCGAGCAACCCGGCAATCGCCAGTCGATGGGGGCGCACGAAGCTGTAGAGCCAGCGCAACGATGCTTGCAGCGCAGCAGGATTCTGACTGTCGATCAGCCGCACGATCAGGCGCTGCATCACAGGCGCAACTGTTTGAGTTTGCGGTACAGGGTCGCGCGGCTGATGCCCAGCGCATCGGCGGCAGCGGAGACGTTGCCCTGATGCGCATCCAGGGATTGGCGAATCAGCTCCAGCTCGTTTTCGCGAATGCTCCCGGCCTGGGGGCGCTCGGTGGCGGTCAGGTCGTCGAGCATGCTGTCGGGCAAGTGATCGAGGGTCAGCACGGTGTCCCCCGCCTCGCGCATCGCCAGCGCCGTGCGCAAGACCATTTCCAACTGACGGATGTTGCCCGGCCAGTGATAGCCGCCGAGCAATTTGTTCAGGTCGTCGTGCAACGTGACCGTCGGCGCATCGAGTTTAGCCAGTAGGCGCCCGACCAGAGCGCTGAAATCTTCGCGTTCACGCAGGGCCGGGAGCATCACGCTGATGCCGTTGACCCGGTAGAACAAGTCTTCGCGAAAGTGTTTGTCTTCCACCAGGCGCTTGAGGTCGCGGTGGGTGGCGCAGATCAGGGCGACGTCGATGTCCTGTTCTTCGCCGGCGCCCAGCGGTGCGACTTTGCGGTCCTGCAACACCCGCAACAAACGGGCCTGCAACGCCAGCGGCATGTCGCCGATTTCATCGAGGAACAACGTGCCGCCGTGGGCCTGTTGCAGACGCCCAACCATGCCGCCACGCCGGGAGCCGGTGAACGCGCCTTCGCGGTAACCGAACAGTTCCGACTCGATCAGGCCTTCGGGAATCGCCGCGCAGTTGACCGCGACGAAGGGTTTGTCGCAACGGCTGCCGGCCATGTGCAGGGCTCGGGCGATGACTTCTTTACCGGTGCCGGTTTCGCCGAGCAGCAGCACCGGCAACTCGTTGGCCAAACCCTGGCGAGCCATGCGCAAGGCACGGGCATAACGGACGTTGCTGCCGGCCAGGGATTCGAGGTCCGGTTGTGGTTTGGCCGGTCTGGCGGTCGGGCGTGGCGTGGTGCCGACGTTGATCGAACGCTGGGGCGCGCGCAGGGTTTTGTAGAAAAATTCGCCCTTGGCGGTTTGCAGACTGCCGATGCCACCCTGTTGCAGACGGGCCAACAGTTGCAGGCCATCGACGCCAAGAAACTCTTCGCAGCGATGCCCGACCAATGCCGAACGTTCGGCGCGCAGTAGCTGGCAGGCCTGGGCGCTGACCGCGAGGATCTGCCCGCCAAGGCTGACCGCCAGCAGGCCCTGCCACGGCGATTCAAGGTACTGTCGACGGCTGTGGAAGGCGAGGACGATCTGGTCCGGGTAACTGGCGTTGAACACTCGGCTTTCGATCTGACTGACGGCCATGGCCAGCAACGCGGTGCTGTCGTGGACCCGACCGAGCGGGCCTTCGCGGGTCAGGTCGAGGACGCCGAGGATGTCGCCCTGCGGGCAATGGATCGGCACCGAGGTGCAGGAAAAATCGCTCAGGCGATCCAGGTAATGTTCGCCGCAATCGATCAGCGTCGGCCGGGCTTCGACCAGTGCGGTGCCGAGGGCGTTGGTGCCGCGCGCCGCTTCGCTCCAGCAGGCGCCGAGGGTGATGTCTTGCAGGCCGGAACCCTTGAGGCGATCGGCGCGGCCCTCGACGGCGAGGATGGTCGCGTCGGAGTTGGCGAGAATGATCAACCCTTCCTTGCCCTGGCGCTCGGCCAGGTAATCGATGGCCGGCATCGCGGCGTCGATCAGCAGGCGATTGCTTGCCAACAGCACATCAAGGCTGGCGCTCGATTCCAGCGCCAGTTCGTGCTTGCCGTTGAAATGCACGCCATGGCTGAGGCTGCGCCGCCACGACGCATCGATTTCCGCACGCAAGACGCCATCCGGGACTTCGCCCTCCAGATGGAGTTTTTCCCGGGCCAGCCGGGCTTCCTGATGCGGTTTGGGATGTGGTGTTTTTATTAACGTCATCAAGCGCTCCGCAGCGGTCCGCTTTGCGCTTTATGAAATCAGCGCCGTGGCGTCAATCTTTACGTTAACGTCAGGCTGATGGCAAGAGCCGTAGGGCGCTTGTGTTGTATCTGTTAGACCGCGTTATCGTTCTTCGCGGGCAAGCCTCGCTCCCACAGGTGACCGAGTACCCCCATGGGAATGCGCTCAACCTGTGGGGGCGAGGCTTGCCCGCGAAGGCGATCTGCCTGACACCCCAAAACTCAGAGCTGCCAAACCTCAGGCCCAACAAAAAACGCCCGGGCATTATCCTCAAGGCTTTCCAGGTGATACCCGCCCTCCTGCACGATCAGGCACGGCAATCCCAGGCTGCGAATCCGCTCGCCCAGCCGCGCAAAGCCATCCCGGGTCACTGCCACTTTGCTCTGCGGGTCCAGCTCGAAAATATCGAAGCCCAAGGACAGCACCAGCACCTCGGCGCCGAAGTCTTTCACCGCCGTCAGCGCCTCCTCCAGGTGCCCGAGGAAATCCGCCTCGCTGGCGCCATGGGCCATCGGCAGATTCAGGTTGAAGCCCTCGCCCGCGCCGACACCGCGCTCATCGGCAAACCCGGCCACCCCCGGATAGAAGTTGGTCGGATCACCATGCACCGAGACGTACAGCACGTCGTCGCGATCGTAGAAAATCTCTTGAATCCCCTGGCCGTGATGCATATCAGTGTCCAGCACCGCGACGCGCTCAAATCCGCCGCGTAAGACCTGAGCCGCGACAGCCGAGTTGTTCACATAACAAAAACCACCGGCCGCTTCGGCCCGAGCGTGGTGTCCTGGCGGTCGGCACAGGGCATACGCCGCCGGTTCGCCATCGAGCAACGCCTGGGCACCGGCAATCGCGCTTTGCGCCGACCAATATGCCGAGCGCCAGGTCTGCTCGCCCACCGGGCAACTGCCATCGGCCAGGTATCGGGCAGCTTGGGCGAGAATCCCGCGCAAGGCGTTGGGCTCGCGGACGAAGATGTTGGACATGACTTCATCGCCCCAGTCCTCGGGGATGTCCTTCCAGCGCTGATGGGCTTCTTGCAAGAAGGTCAGGTAGGGCGCGCCGTGAACGGCCAGTAATGGCGCCAGTCCTGCGTCGGTCGGTTGCTCGACGTTGAAGCCCAAAGAATACGACGCCTGCACCAGGCGCTGCGCGCGTTCGGGCACTTCCTGCGGCGTACGCATTTGCCCGCGAGAGTAGTAACTGCGTGGATGGTGGAGCAATTGTTCGGGGTGGAAAAAACTGCGCATGGGATCAATTCCTGTCAGCTAAACGTAAATCTCAAAACGTAGCGCGCGCCCTGTAGGAGCAAGGCTTGCCCGCGATGGCGTCAGCACATTCAACATCGATGTTGACTGACACACCGCCATCGCGGGCAAGCCTCGCTCCTACAGGGATTAGGTTTATTCAGTTCTTTGGGCGCGGGCCAACACGGCGTTGAGCAACACGTCGGTGCCCTGGCGCACGTCTTCCGGCAGCACGTCTTCGGCTTCGTTATGGCTCAAGCCTCCCACGCACGGGATAAACACCATCGCTGTCGGGCAGTACCGCGCCAGGTGAATCGCGTCATGCCCGGCGCCGCTGACAATCGATTGCTGAGCGTAGCCCAGGGCATCCACCGCGTGCTGCACCGCCGCCACGCACTCGGCGTCGAACGGCGTGGCCGGGCTGATCCAGTGCGGGGTGATGGTCAGGTTCAAGCCACGGCCATCGGCAATCGCCTGAAGTCGCGCGCGGACTTGCAGCTCCATCGCCGCAATCGCTTCGTCGCGATGGTGACGCAGGTCGACCGTGAAATTGACCAGGCCCGGAATGGTATTGCGCGACGACTTGTTGATGCTCAATTCGCCGACGGTGGTCAGGCCTTGCGGGGCGAAATCCGTGGCCAACCCTTCGATGGCCTGGATCATCCGCGCCACGCCGTAGAGGGCATCTTTACGCAGCGGCATCGGCGTGGTTCCGGCGTGGGCGGCCATGCCTTCGACCCGCACGTCGAGCCAGCGAATCGCCTGGCCGCCCGTGACCACGCCGATGCTCTTGGCGTTGTCTTCAAGGATCGGCCCTTGCTCTATGTGCGCCTCAAAATAAGCATCCACCGCGCCGCCCAACGGACGCTGCCCGGCATACCCGGTGCGCTGCAACGCCTCGGCGACGCTGATGCCGTCGATGTCACGCACCGCCAGCGCCGCGTCGAGCGGCATGACCCCGGTGAACACCGCCGAGCCGAACATGGCCGGGGTGAAGCGCGCGCCTTCTTCGTTGGTCCACACCGCGACTTCCAGCGGTTTACGAGTCTGGATGCCGAGATCGTTGAGGCGCCGCACCACTTCCAGACCGGCCAGCACACCGTAGACGCCATCGAAGCGGCCACCTTCCGGTTGGGTGTCGAGGTGGCTGCCCATCATCACTGGCGCCGCGTCCGGATCGGTGCCTTCGCGACGGGCGAACAGGTTGCCGATGGCGTCCACGCTCAGGGTCATACCGGCCTCACGGCACCAGTGGGCAAACAATTCGCGACCGGCCTTGTCTTCATCGCTCAGGGCCAACCGGCAGCTACCGCCCCGGGCCGTGGCGCCGATTTCGGCCATGGCCATCAGGCTTGCCCGCAGGCGTTCACCGTTAATTTTCAACATGAGTTACTCCTGCAAATTCTGGATTAAGCGTTGGCCAATTCGAGGCGTTCAGCGCTGGCATGGCGACGGGCAAGGGACAATACGCAGATCAGTGAAGTGGCGGCGATCAGGCTGTAGAACACCGCCAGCGGCCACCATTGGCCGGCGAACTTGTGCGCCAGCAAAGTGCCGACCAGCGGCGTCAGACCACCGGCTACCGCGCCGCAAATCTGATAGGCCAGGGAGATCGCGGTGTAGCGCACCCGGGTTTCGAACATGCCGCTGACGTACCCGGCAATCACCGCGTAGAACGAGGCCATGCACACCACCGCCAGGGCGATGCCGAGGATGATCAGCGGCGCCTGGGCCGAGCTGACCAGCACGAACATCGGGTACGGCGAGGCCATCGCCAGCACCGACATCAGGCACAGGAAACGGATGGCGCCGATCTTCTCCGCGACCCACGCCGCCAGAGGCTGAATGCAGAACTGAATGATCGCCACCACAAACAAACATTCGAGGATCAGCGAGCGCGGCAACTCCAGTTGCTGGGTGGTGTAGGCGATCATGAAGGTGTTGGTGAAATACACCCCGGCGATCCCGAGGGTGTTCGCGCCAATACACAGCAGCAGCGGACGCCACGCGGTGCGCAACACTTCCATCACCGGGGCCTGTTCCTTGCGTGTGCTTTTACTGGCCAGTTCGCGGCTGGCGAGGAACTCAGGGGATTCGTTCACACCGAGGCGAATTGCCAGGCCCACGATCAGCAACAGCGAACTGGCGAGGAACGGCAGACGCCAGCCCCAGCTCATCAAGTCGGCTTCCGGCAAGCGAGTAACCGCACTGAACGCCAGCAACGACAGAATCAAACCCGCCGGGCTGCCCAGTTGTGCAAACGAGGCGAAGAAGTTGCGTCGCCCCTTAGGCGCATGCTCACCAGCCATCAACACCGCTCCGCCCCACTCACCCCCCACGGCGATGCCCTGGACGATGCGCAGCAGGATCAACAGCACCGGCGCAGCGACGCCGATTTGCGCGTAGGTCGGCAGCAAACCGATGCACACCGTGACCACACCCATCATCAGCAACGTGATGATCAGCGACTTCTTGCGCCCGATGCGGTCGCCGATATGGCCGAAGATAATCCCGCCCAACGGTCGCGCAAAGAAGCCCACGGCGAAGGTGCCGAACGCGGCCATGGTGCTGAAGAGTTTGTCGTCGGAGGGGAAGAACAGCGCGCCGAATACCAGCGCGGCGGCGGTGGCGTAGATGTAAAAGTCGTACCACTCGATCATGGTGCCAATGAAGGCTGCGGCGGCCGCACGGCGTGGCTGTGACGAAGCATGAGGCTTCATGGGTCTGGGCTCCCTTGGTTATTTTTTTGGCAGGAGTGAAACAGCTAATCAGCGGCGCTCTGATGGCGCCCGTCTGGGGGTGATTTATCGTCCCGGGGCTATGATTAGTCAATTTTCTATTTATTATGCGGACTATTACGTCAGCTTATAATCGAGAACCCCATGGCCGAACGCGACGTGCAACGCCTGCTCAATGACCGACTGGACTGGAACCTGTTGCGCACCTTCCGGGTGATCGGCCAGGAGCTGAGCATCAGTCGCGCCGCCGCCCGTTTGCACCTGACGCAACCGGCGGTGAGCCAGGCGCTGAAACGGCTGGAAGAACAACTGGGCCGCCAATTGATCGCCCGCCGCGGGCCGCGCTTTGCCCTGACCGAAGTCGGCGAGCAGATCTTCGAATTGGCCGGGGAAATCTACGGGCAGATGTCCCAGGTCAGCAGCGTGCTGGAGCAACCGGCCGATGAAGTGATCGGCAAGGTTCGCCTGTTGATCATCAGCCGGATCTACTCCGAACGCTTCGATGACTTCCTCGCCGATTTCCACCGTCAACATCCGCGCGTGGATCTGGAAGTGGACGTGATGCGCAGTTCCGACATCGTCAGTGCCTTGCAGGAGAAGACCGCGACCCTGGGCCTAAGCCTCAACCGGCGCCCGCAACCGCGCCTGGAACAACGATTGTTCCTGCGTCAGCGCTATGCGTTTTTCTGCGGCAAGCACCATGGGCTGTTCGGCCAGCAGAACGTCGCCGAAGGGGATTTGCAGCGGGAGAATTTCGTCAGTTTCACCAGCGACCAAATCGGCGGCATGCTCTCGCCGCTGACGATTTTCCGTGACCAACAGGGCTTCAGCGGACGCATCGTGGCGTCGTCACCGAGCCTGGAAGAAGTCCGGCGCCTGGTGATCGCCGGGTTCGGCATCGGCTGTTTGCCCGAGCACGTGGTGGCGGCGGATGTCGACGCCGGATTGCTCTGGCGCCTGCCGCCCCACGAAGGGATTGCCGATGTGGACATTCATTTGCTGTGGAACCGCGAGCAACGCATGAGCCGTGCCGAGACGTTGTTTATCGAGAGCTTGCAGGCGTCCCTCGCGGTTTAAACGCGTAATACCTGCGCAACCGGCTCGCCGGAACGCAAGCGCTCAAGCAGGCGTGGTTCGGCACGGTCGGAAGCCAAGGCTTGATTGATGACAGCCGCCGCCGTTGGCCAATCGAGAAACAGCACGCCGTTGTCGTCCGCCAGCACCAGATCACCGGGATTGACCATCACGCCTGCGCAGTGGATCGGCTGATTGAGCTGGCTGTCGCCGCGCCCATGCAACTTGGTGGTCAGCAAACTGGTGCAGCGCGCGAACACCGGCAGCCCGGCCTCGCGCAGCTCCAGCAGATCAGTCACCGCGCCGTCCACCACGATCCCCACCGCCCCGGCGCAACGGGCCGCGCAACTGGTGACGGCGCCGACCGGGGCGTGCTGCCAGTCGCCCCCGGTGTCGATCACCAGCACATCGCCGGGTTTGATCAGCGCCAGGGCCTGGTTGACCGCGATGGCGTCGGCGCCCACCAGTTTCAGGGTCAGCGCCCGACCCACCACTTTCACATTCGGCACCATGGCCCGCAGTTGCGAATCGGCGAAGCCCTCTTCCAGAAAATGCCCGAGGGTTGGGAAGCTCACGGCGTTGAGCTGTTCGATCAGTTTCGACTCATCCATTGTGCGGCTCCTTCGCGATCAACTCGGCAACACAATCGATCTCCAGCGCCACGCCCCACAACGCCACGCACACGGTGGTGCGGGCCGGCGGCGCATGGCCGAGGCATTCGCGATACACCGCGTTGAACGGCTCAAGTTGCGCCGGGTCGGTGAGGTAGGCGTTGACCTTGATCACATGGCTGAAATCCGACCCGGCCTCAATCAGGATCGCCTCCAGGTTGCGCAAGGTTTGCCGCACTTGCTCGGTGAACTCGGCGGGTTGCTCATCAAGGGTGTTTTGGGCCGGAATCTGCCCGGCGGTGAACACCAGATGCCCGCTGACCACCGCTTGTGAGTAAGGCCCGACCGGGCCGATAAAGCCCGGGGCGGATTGAATTCTGCGCATGTCGGTTAACTCCCAGGGTCAGGCCGCAGCCGATTTGAAGGGTTTGTTCGGGGTATCGGCGGGCGCCTCTACCGGGACTTCGCTGATGTCGCGCTTGAAGGTTTCGGTGAGCAGCAACAACGCCACCAACGAAATCAGCGCGGCACCGATCATGTACCAGGCCACCGAAGAACCTTTGCCGGTCGCCGCCAGCAATGCCGTGGTGACAATCGGCGTTGCCGCGCTCCCCAGCAACCCGGATAACATGTAGCTGATCGACAACCCCGAATAACGCACCCGCGTGCCGAACAGCTCGGCGAGGAACGTTGCAATCGGCCCGTAGTTGGCGGCGAACGCGGTCATCAACAACAGGTAGCCGAAGATCACCAGCGACAACTCCTGGGTGTCCATCAACCAGAACATCGGGAATGCCACCAACGCTTCGGCGACGATGCCGGCAACGATGATCGGCTTGCGTCCGTAGCGGTCCGACAATGCGCCGAACAACGGCAACATGAGGATGCACCAGGCGCAGGACAGCAACACCACGCCGAGCATCGTGCTGCGACTGAAACCGAGATTCTGCGTGCCGTAAGTCAGGCCAAACGCGACGATGATATTGAATGACGCACCGGTGGACATCGTCGCGATCCCGCCCAGCACCACTTGTTTCCAATACTTGCGGAACACTTCGGCCAGCGGCATTTTCACCTGCACCTCGGCTTCCTTGACCTTGTTGAAGGCCGGGGTTTCGGCGATGTTCAAGCGAATGTACAAACCGACGGCGATCAGCAGCACGCTGGCCAGAAACGGGATGCGCCAGCCCCAGGCCAACAGGTCTTCCGGCGACAGCCACGCGGCGATCAACAGAAAGGCCAGGTTGGCGATCATGGTCCCGGCCGGAACGCCGATCTGCACCCATGAACCGTACAAGCCGCGCTTGTTGGCCGGCGCGTGCTCTACCGCCATCAACACCGCCCCGCCCCACTCGCCACCCAGCGCCAAGCCTTGAATCACTCGCAGCAATAGCAACAGGATCGGCGCCCAGATGCCGATGGCGGCGTAGTTGGGCAGCAGGCCAATGGCGAAGGTCGCGGCGCCCATGGTCAGCAGCGAAATCAACAACATCGATTTGCGGCCCAGCTTGTCACCAAAGTGCCCGAACAACGCGGCGCCGACGATGCGGGCCAGGTACGCCGAGGCGAAGGTGCCGAACGCCAGCAACGTGCCGATCAACGGCACGAAATCCGGGAAGAACACTTTGTTGAACACCAGCGCCGACGCCGTGGCGAAAACAAACAGGTCGTACCATTCCACGGTGGTGCCGATGACACTGGCCACGGCGATTTTTTTCATGCTGATGGCCACTTCCGGCGGTGGGCCGGACTTTTCTGCGGACGATAGATCGCTCATCACTGACTCCAGGAATTTATTTAATTGTTTTTTACTGGCAGTAAAACGTTTCGAGGCGAGGGCTTGTTGTTAGGTCTCGCCCAACTTAATGGGCGAGTTTGTTATTAGTAACCCAGTGTTCTGTCCGCACAATTGAGTAGCGGTTCGTCGGCATTTAATCGGCGAAAGTTCTCCGCGACTTGTTCGGCAATACAGTCGTGGGACGCGGCCGAGGCCATGTGTGGCGTGATCGTGACGCCGGGCAATGTCCAGAGGCGATGCCCGGCCGGCAGCGGTTCCTGTTCGAAAACATCCAATAAAGCGCCGCGCAGTTTTCCGGCTTTTAACGCGTGTTCCAGATCATCGATGTTCAAATGACCGCCCCGGCCGCAATTGACCAGCGCGGCGCCATTGGCCAATTGTTCGAACGTGCTCTGGCCGAGGATGCCGCGGGTTTCATGGGTCAACGGCAACAGATTGATCAACAACTCCACGCCATCGAGAAACGGGTTCAGTTGTTTGGTACCGGCGAAGGTCTGCACGCCGTTCAGCGCCTTGCTGCGGCGCGCCCAGCCCCGCACGTCATAACCGGCGGCGGCCAGGTCCTCGGCGATCGCACTGCCCAAAGAACCGAGTCCCATCACCCCGACCTTGAACTGCCCCGCCGCCCGCTGCAGCGGTCGTTCCCAATGCTGTTGCCGCTGTTGCTCCAGCACCTGGTCGAAGCCACGGTGATAGTGAATCACCGCCCAACGCACGTACTCGGTCATGCCTTGACGATGGCCGGGATCAACCACTCGACACACCGGCAAATCCGGGCACGACGGGTCGTGTTCCAGGTGATCGATACCGGCGGCCACCGAGTGGATCACTTGCAGGTTCGGCAATGCCCCGAGGCTGTCCGGCAATGGAAACCAGCACGCGGCAATTTGCGCATTTTTGGCCAGCGGATCATCGACCAGCACGGTGGTGAGTTGCGGCGCGCTGCGGGCAAACGCGGCTTGCAGTTGTTTGAGCAACAGGGTGTCGCGGGACAATAAAACAACGGTGTTCATGAAAGGTAGGACTCGCGCTGGGATTCGATCAGGGTTAAAGCGGCCTCCCAAGCCAGGTCGATGATGTTGTCCTGTTCATCACGGTCAAACTGTTCGGCGGTGTGCGCACAGACTTCCGGGGATGGGTAATGCAGCGCCGAACCACCGGCCAGCGCCGCGACTTGCGCCTGACAGGCACGCTCCAGAAAGTGGATTTCCTGGAACGCCTGGGCCACCCCGGAACCGCCGACCAGCAAGCCGTGATTGCGCAGGATCATCGCCCGGTGCGGCCCCAGGTCAGCGATCAAACGCTCGCGCTCATCCAGCGACAACGCGATGCCTTCATACGTGTGATAGGCCAACTTGCCGTAGAACTTCAGCGCGTGCTGACTGATCGGCAGCAAGCCGTGTTTCTGCGCCGCGACCGCCATGCCCGCTGCGGTGTGGGTGTGGATCACGCAATTCAGGTCCGGGCGGGCCATGTGGATCGCCGAATGAATGACGAAGCCTGCGGCGTTGACGCGGTGGCCTGCGTATTCGGGATCGACGTTGCGCCCGTCCTGATCGATGCGCACCAGGTCCGAGGCGCGCATGCGGTCGAAAATCACCCCGTAGCGATTGATCAGGAAATGATGCTCGGGCCCCGGAATCCGTAGGGTGATGTGGGTGTCGATCAAATCGGTCATGCGAAAGTGCGCGACCAGCCGATACAGCGCCGCCAGTTCGCAGCGGGCTTGCCATTCAACCGAGTCAATGTGTGCAGGTTTACTCACGAATACACCTCTTTAGCAGCGTGGGTGACGACCGGGTTGGCGCGCAGGCGGGCCAGGCCACAAACACCGATCAAGGACAGGGCCGAGAGCAAGGTGAAGAACACCGCCAGCGGCCACCATTGCCCGGAAAACTTGCTCGCCAGCAACGTGCCGATCAGCGGCGTGGTGCCGCCGGCCAATGCGCAGCTCAATTGGTAAGCGATGGAAATGCCCGAGTAGCGCAAGTGCACCGGGAACGCTTGGGTCATGTAACCGGCGATCACCGCATACAGCGCCGAGAGGATCACCACCGCCAGGGCAATACCGACCGTCATCAACACAATGTTTTGCGTGCCGACCAACAGGAACATCGGGTACGGCGTGACCATGCACAGCAGCGCGACGAGTTTTAGGAACCGTCCCTCTCCAATGCGTTCGGCCAGCAGTGCGGAGATGGGCTGCGAGAGCAACTGAATGATGGTGACCAGGAACAGGCAGTCGAGGATTGTCGAGCGCGGGATGCCCTGGTATTGGGTGACGTAAGTGATCATGAAGGTGTTGGTGAAGAAGAACCCGGCTGAACCGATGGTCACGGAGGCGGCAGCGAACAGGATCTCCCGCCAGCACGTGCGGATCACGTCCTTGACCGGGTATCGGGCAGTCTCGTTGTTGTCCCTGGCCTTGGCGAATTCCGGTGATTCGTGGACGCCGGAACGGATCATCAAACCGACCATCATCAGCACGCCGCTGGCGAGGAACGGCAGACGCCAGCCCCAGGCAAGAAAGTCCTCTGGCTCAAGCGAAGTCACTAAGCGAAAAGCGATCAAGGCCAACAGCAAACCGGCCGGGCTGCCGAGTTGGGCGAACGAGGCGTAGAAGGTTTTGCGCTTGGCCGGTGCGTGTTCGCTGGCCATCAGCACCGCCCCGCCCCACTCGCCGCCGACGGAAATGCCCTGGATGAGTCGCAACACAATCAGCCCGACCGGCGCCCAAATGCCGACACTGGCGTAACTCGGCAGTAAACCGATACCGGCGGTGGCCAGGCCCATCAGCGCCATGGTCACCAGCAACATTTTCTTGCGGCCCAGGCGATCACCCAAGTGGCCGAAGACCATGCCCGCCATCGGCCGGGCGATGAAGCCGACGGCGAAACTGCCGAAAGCCGCAAGGGTGCTCATCACCGGGTCGCTGCTGGGGAAGAACACTTGCCCAAGCACCAACGCCGCCGCAGTGGCGTAGATGTAGAAGTCGTAGAACTCGATGGTCGTGCCAATAAAAGCAGCGGCCGCGGCTCGTCGCGGTTGGAGGGTAGTGTGCATGCAAGGACCCTGTGTATTTATAGTTTTGGGCAGGTACTGAAGGCTGTGGACGGTTGCGCTCTGTGGCGCTTGTGGGCTTTATCGCTTCCATGCCAGGATTAGTCAATTTTCAAATTCTTATCTTTACTATTAGCGCTGCTACTACATGGATGCCTTATGCCCTCCACTTCGAACCCGTGGGTCGGTCGTCGATTTCTCAATGACCGGCTCGATTGGAACCTGCTGCGCACTTATCTGGTGATCGGTCAGGAAGGCAGCATGAGCCGCGCTGCCGCGCGTTTGCACATCACCCAGTCGGCGGTGAGCCAGGCGCTGAAACGCCTCGAAGAACAATTGGAATGCGTGCTGATTGCCCGCAGCGGACGACGGTTTGATCTGACCGAAACCGGGGAAGAAGTCCTGCGGATTGCGGCGGATATCTACGGGGATATTTCGCGCTTGGGCACGGTGGTGGAGAGCCGGCATGACGACGTGGTCGGCAAGATCCGTATCCTGACCGTCAGCGGCGTGCAGGCTCGGCACTACGACGAGTTCCTCGCCGACTTCCATGAAACCCACCCGAAAATCGAACTGGAAGTCGAGGTGATGGGCAGCTCGAACATCATCAGTTCGCTGCTGCAAAAAACCGCGACGATTGGCGTTGGCCTGTGCCGTTTGCCGCAGCCTCGGCTTGAGCAGCGGGTGTTGTTTCGTGAGCGTTATGCGTATTTTTGCGGGCAGCGTCATCGGCTGTTCGGGCAGGAGAACTTGACCCTGGAGCAACTCGCGGCGGAGAACTTCGTGAGTTTTACCAGCGACCAATTGGGCGGCAATCTGTCGCCGTTGACGCTGTTTCGCGACCAACAAGGCTTTACCGGCAAGATCGTCGCCTCTTCCACCAGTTTCGAAGAGATTTACCGCTTGATCTGCGCAGGGTTTGGGATTGGCTGTTTGCCGGTGCACTTGGTGCGACGGGATGTCGAGCAGGGTTTGCTCTGGCGTTTGCCGCCGGAAGAGGGGGTGGTGGATTTCGATATTCAGCTGCTGTGGAACCGCGAGCAGAAGATGACGCAGGCGGAAACGGTGTTCCTGGAGAGCTTCCAGCACATGCTCAGCATCCGCGAGCCTGTGCTGTGAAGCCCTGAGCGCTTAAACGTGCGGGTCGCCCGGCGGTTTGGCTGGCGTGGCGTACTGCGGCTTGAGATGGCCGTCCTGGTCAAGTAGCCAGGCGTCCATGATCTGCCGCACCACCGGACCGGCGACACGACCACCGGCCTCGCCGTTTTCGATCATCACCGAGATGACAATCTTCGGGTGCTCGGCCGGGGCGAAACCGACAAACAAGGCGTTGTCGCGGTTACGCTCCAGGGTTTTCGCCCGGTTGTAACGCTCGCCCTGCTTGATCGCCACCACTTGCGCGGTACCACTCTTGCCGGCGATGCGGTACTGGGCGCCCACTGCGGCGGCCCGGGCAATGCCCCGCGCATCGTGCATCACCATTTGCATGCCGTGGTTGACCTGCTCCCAGTCACGCGGGTCCTTGAGCAGGATGTTCGGCATCGGGTTCTCGTCCACCGGCGCCACACCATCGACGGTCTTGGCCAAGTGCGGTCGGTTCCAGACACCCTTGTTGGCAATCAACGCGGTGGCCTGGGCCAGTTGTAGCGGCGTGACCTGCATGTAGCCCTGGCCGATGCCGAGGATCACCGTTTCGCCAGGGAACCAGGGCTGGCGGCGCGTGGCGCGTTTCCAGGCTTGGGACGGCATCAGGCCGGGAGACTCTTCGAACATGTCCAGCGACACTTTTTCGCCGAGCCCGAACATCGCCATGTAATCGTGCAGACGGTCGATGCCCAGTTTGTGTGCCAGGTCGTAGAAGTAGGTGTCGTTGGAACGCATGATCGCCGCGTCCATGTCCACCCAGCCGTCGCCGCTGTGGTTCCAGTTGCGGTACTTGTGATCGAAGTCCGGGAGTTGGTAGTAACCGGGGTCGAAGACGCGGGTTTGCGGAGTGACCACGCCGGCATCGAGGCCAGCAATGGCGACTTCCGGTTTGATGGTCGAACCTGGCGCATACAGGCCGCGCAAGACGCGGTTGAACAGCGGCCGGTCGATGGAATCGTGCAGGGCCGCGTATTCCTTGAAGCTGATGCCGGTCACGAACATGTTCGGGTCGAAGCTTGGCTTGCTGACCATGGCCAGCACTTCGCCGGTCGATGGATCGAGCGCGACCACCGAACCGCGGCGGTCACCCAAGGCATCTTCGGCGGCTTCCTGAAGGTGAACGTCGAGGCTCAGAACGATGTTTTTGCCGGGCGTCGGATCGGTGTGCTTGAGCACGCGCAGCACGCGGCCCTGAGCGTTGGTCTCGACCTCTTCGTAACCGACGTGGCCGTGCAATTCGGCCTCGTAGAATTTTTCAATACCGGTCTTGCCGATGGACTGGGTGCCACGGTATTCCACTCCGTCCAGTGCCTTGGATTCTTTCTCGTTGATGCGCCCCACGTAACCGATCGAGTGGGCAAAATGCACGCCGAGCGGGTAATGACGGACGAATTGCGGCTCGACATCGAGCCCTGGCAGGCGGAATTCGTTGACCGCCAGTACCGCGATTTGCTGTTCGGTGAGTTCGTAGAACAAGGTGACAGGGACAAACGGATGCCGGGCCTGCTTCATGGCCTTGTCAAACAACGTGCGGTCTTCGGCAGGCAAATGCAGGAGGTTGACGACCTCGTCCAACTCCCCTTTTACATCGGAGGCGCGTTCGCGGGTGATGGTCAGGTTGAAACTGGGCCGGTTGTCGGCCAGAACCACGCCATTGCGGTCATAGATCAGCCCTCGGGTGGGGGTGATCGGCAAAACGTGGACGCGGTTGTTTTCGGAGATGGTCGAGTGATAGTCGAATTCGACCACTTGCAGGACATACATGCGCACAACCAACGCACAGGTGATGGCGACCACAAACAAGCCGCAGGCCATCAGTCTCTTGTTGACCAGGCGCGTCTCGTTTTCGTGGTCCTTGATCGGTATCGGTTCGGGCATTTCTGTAGCAGCTCTTTGACAATGAAGGGGTGCCTTATCCTCAGGCTTGAAATCAGTCCATTAAAAATGAGCTGCACCATACCAAAAAGCAGGCCGTCACTTTAGTGCGATTTCCTCGAACGGTTGTCCTTGAAGGCCAAAACGACGGTCGGGCGTGTCGGAGCAAGTGGCTGACTCGTGCGTTTTACTCAAGATTGATATTCCGATTCATGCATTTTTCTTGCGGATGGGCCTGTAGATACTGAGTGCATGTCATTCCCTCTGGAGTATTTCATGCACTCACGTTTTCAACGATTACTGGGGTCGAACGGATTTTCCATCGGCCTTGAATTACCGCTGGATAACGACTGGTCCAGTACTGGTCAGCGTCTGCGACTGGCCGAGGAGAGGCCTTTTGGCGTTCCTGATTTGAAGCAGCATGCAGCTATGGCTCGTTTGGCTGACAAGTCTGGGTTTCGTGCGCTTTGGGTGCGTGACGTACCGGTGTATGACCCGAATTTTGGCGATGCTGCGCAGGTATTCGAAACATTTTCCTACCTGGGCTACCTGGCGGGGATCACCGACAACATTATGTTGGGCACCGCTGCGGTGGTACTGCCGTTGCGTCAGCCCTGGCTAACACTCAAGGCTGCGAACAGTGTCGACGAGCTCAGTGATGGACGCCTGCTTTTGGGCGTGGCCAGTGGTGACCGTCCGATGGAATATCCGCTGTTCGGTGTGGATTACGCGCAACGAGGAGCGATTTTTCGCGATACGGTTGAGCTGCTGCGTAGCCAAGGCGAAGGTCGCTTGCCTGAAGGCGCGCGGTTGCTGCCGGAACGTGATCAGCCAGTGCCGTTGCTGGTGGCGGGGCTGGGTCAACAATCGCCAGCCTGGATCGGCGAGCATATGGATGGCTGGCTCGCTTACCCCGGCACGCCGCAAGAGCACCGCCGTCGAGTAGGACTCTGGAGGGAAGTCGGCAGCGATAAACCTTACATCAGCTTTGTTCATCTGGATCTGGAAGCGAACCCGAATGCGCCGATGCGGCGTGTGCGCTTCGGCGGCAGTTGCGGGAGATTGGCGTTGATCGATGAGCTTCAGGCTTTGCGCGATGCCGGCGTGCAGCATGTCGGCCTGCATATGCGCCGTAGTGAACGACCGGTCGCGGAAGTCATTGAGGAGATTGCTGAATTCGTACTGCCGAAGTTTCACTGACAGCGCGATGGGTTGTAATCAGGGATAGCCATAGTGCTGTCCCTTTTCGTATGCCACTTTCCTGCGGGC
>NZ_JBAGKV010000033.1:0-64009 GCF_037049705.1 Janthinobacterium sp. LPB2021202312-11-4
AAATTTTTAATATTCTTTTATTTATCGCGAAGTGATGGGTTGGTACAAGGTTGATATCAGGATTGGCGATTAGGGGTGGCGTTTTTTCATAGTGGTTATCGCCATTAATAATGAGCGGGCTAAGTATTGTTCAGCACTAACAAGTATGACGGTTGTTATAGCGGTGTTTATTTAATTCATGACGCGAGATAGCGCCCGAACCAAGCCAATGTGCGACTCCAGGCGAGCTCGGCGGCGGCTTTGTCATAGCGCGGTGTGGAATCATTGTGAAAACCATGGTTCACGCCGGGATAAATGTAAGCCTCATAGGTTTTGTTCGCCGCTTTCAGCGCTTGTTCAAACGCCGGCCAACCTTCGTTGATGCGTGTGTCCAGTTCACCGTAGTGCAGCAACAGCGGCGCCTTGATGCGCGGCACATCTTTGGCCTCGGGCTGACGGCCGTAGAAAGACACCGCCGCGCCCAGTTCCGGGTAGGCCACCGCCGCCGCGTTGACCACGCCACCGCCATAGCAGAAGCCGGTGATCCCGACTTTGCCGGTGCCGGCGGCGTGGTTCATCAGCCATTCGATAGCGGCGAAAAAGTCGTTCATGAGTTTTTCCGGGTCGACGCTTTGTTGCAGTTCCCGGCCCTTGTCATCGTTGCCGGGGTAGCCGCCCACGGACGTCAGGCCATCGGGGGCGAGCGCAATGAAGCCGGCCTTGGCCACGCGCCGGGCGACGTCCTCGATGTACGGGTTGAGCCCACGGTTCTCGTGCACGACGACTACCGCCGGCACCTTGCCGCTGGTTTTCGCCGGGCGCACCAGATAGCCGCGCACCTGGCCGTGGCCCTTGGGCGAGGGGTAGGTGATGTACTCGGCGAGGATGTCCGGGTCGGTGAATGCCACTTGCTCGGCCAGGGCGTAGTTCGGACTCAGGGCCGCGAGCAGGGCCGATGCGGTCAAACCGCCCAGGGCGAACAACGCCGCTCGGTCAAGAAACTCGCGTCGGTTGATCTGGCCGTGCACGTAGTAGTCGTAGAGTTCCAGCAGTTCAGGGGCGAAGTCTTTTGCCGTCAAACGCGTCATTGGCGGTTTTCCTTTCGATGCTTGCTAGGCATTCGCCACCCGGGCGGTGCGGATGAACAACGCACGCACTTTGTCCCAGAAGTTGCCACCCAGCACAAAAAAGCTGCCGATCAGCATCAAGTCGCCCAATACCTGGACCTGCCAGAGGTTTGGCCGCAGCCCCGGCCAGAGGCTATCGACGTAGGGTTCGAGAAAGGCCGAGATCAGCGGCAAGCAGAACATCACCAGACCGACGCGATGCCGAACCGGGCCGACCTCGGTTTCCGCGCTGGGCGCCAGTGACGTCACGTAGCCAAACACGCTGCGCTTCAACTGCTGGAACCCGGCCTTGCCCATGACGGCGATGACCAGAATCAACAGGACCTTGTTGCTGATAAACAAGACACCCATCAACGTGGCGACCTTTGAGCCCGGCACGCCAACCGCTGCCGCCAGCGGCACCATCAGCCATGACCCCAGCATGAGGCAGAGAATGACGATGCCCAGTTTGAAGCGCCAGCCAGCAGAGTGGGGTTGGGTGGTCATGACGGTCGTACCTTTTTGATGGATCGTCGCGGTTGGAATAACACCCCAAAAGCGTAGCAGCTGAAGCGCGAGCGTTCGGTTTTTGATTGTCGTCATCCGGCTTTCATCGGGGCGGCTATGCTCCAGTCATCTTCCTCTGCCGGAAAAAAATCCATGGGTTCACGTGCCGCCATGCTGATCCGGTCGGGGCCGCTCTGGCTGCTCCTCGGCCTCGGCGGCTGCATGCGCGTGGGCCCGGATTTTCAGGCGCCGGGGGAGGACTGGGTCAAGCGCTGGAGTACCCCGGCGCTGGAGCACGCCAGCGAGCGCGGCGCTAACCCGGACCTGCGCCAGTGGTGGCAAGTGTTCAACGACCCGGTGCTTGAGCAACTGATCAACGACGCGGATGCGCACAATGCCAGCCTGAAAATCGCCGGTCTGCGGGTGATGGAAGCCCGGGCGCAATTGGGCATTGCCCAGGCCGGGCGTTATCCGCAATTGCAGCAGGCCAATGTCGATCTGCTGTACGCGCAGCGCCGTCAATACAGCGGCAGCAACCGGCAGGACAGCCGTTTCTGGCAATTCAGCGAAGGCTTCGACGTGGGCTGGGAACTGGATTTCTGGGGCCGTTTCAGCCGGGCCATCGAGTCCTCGGATGCCAGCTACTTCGCGGCCCAGGCCAACTACGAAGACGTACTGGTGCTGCTGCGCGCGCAAGTCGCGGACACCTACTTTTCGCTGCGCACCACCGAGGCGCGACTGCGCGTTGCCCGGGACAACACCCGGCAGCAGAAGCGCAGCCTGGACATCACCCGCAAGCTGTTCGACAGCGGCCAGACCGCCGAGCTCGACTGGCAGCAGGCCAAGACCCAATACCTCGGCACCCTGGCCAGCATTCCCAGCCTCGAAGACCAACTGCACCGGACCCGCAATGCCCTGTCGGTGCTGACCGGGCAAGCACCCGGTGAGTTGCCGCAAATGACGGCCAATGAAGCATTGATTCCGTTGATTGACCGTGCGGTGTTGCAAGACGTGCCGGCCAACCTGCTGCTGCGGCGTCCGGATGTGCGTGCCGCCGAGCTGAATGTGGCCGCGCAATCGGCGCTGATTGGCGTGGCCGAAAGCGATTTCTACCCGTCCCTGAGCTTGCTCGGCAGCATCGCCTGGACCGCCAGTTCCGTGGGTAATACGCCCAACAGCCTGGACCTGGTCGGTGGCCCGAGCTTGCGCTGGAACCTGTTCGATCACGGCCGGATCAGCAACAACGTGCGGGTGCAGGATGCGCGTTTGCAACAGTTGATCGAGGCCTACCGCGACACCGTTCGCCAGGCCGCCCGGGAGGCCGACGATGCCGCCAGCGGCTTGAGCCAGTCCCTGGAGCGTGAACGCATCCTGGGTCAGGCCGAAGTGGCGGCCAAGCGCTCGCTGGTGCTGGCCCGCGCTCAATACAGCGAAGGCTTTTCCGACTTTCAGCGGGTGCTGGATGCGCAACGGGCCTTGCTCGAACAACAGGACAATTACCTGGTCAGCCGCGCCAATGCCGTCAGTAATTTGATCGCCCTGTACAAGGCCCTTGGCGGTGGCTGGTACGCCGCCCAGCCCCTGGTCGATCACGCCACTCGCAAGCAAATGGAAAACCGCACTGACTGGGACGGCCTGCTCGACGAGCCTGCCGTGCCGCAGCCAGCCTTTCCCCAGCCCGACAAGGTGAACAAGCATGAGTGAAGCCACGGAGCCTACGGTCCAAACGCCGGAAGCCGAGGCGCCGGTACCGGTCGCCGACCCGGCGAAAAAAGGTATCAAGTGGGTGTTGCTGCTGATCCTCGTCAGCCTCGCCTGGTACGTGCTGGCTGACCGTTTTACGCCTTATACGCAGCAGGCGCGGGTCGGGGCGTTTGTGATTCCGGTGGCGGCGGAAGTGGCGGGGCGGGTGATCCGGGTGAACGTGCGCAACAATCAGGACGTCAAGGCCGGGGACATTCTGTTCGAGGTCGATCCGCAGCCCTACCAGATCGCGGTTGACCGGGCCCGTGCCGACCTTGAAGCGACCCGCCGCCAGATCGGCGCCAGCACCGCCGGCATCGCCTCGGCGCAAGCCTCGTTGCGCGCCGCACAGGCCAACGAACTCCGCGCGCAGCAGGACAATCAACGGCTGGAAGGCTTGTACCGCGCCGACCGTGGCACGGTGTCCGTGCGCCTGCTGGAAGTCTCCCGGGCCAATCTTGAACAGGCCAGCAGCCAGGTCGAGGCGGCCCGAGCCGAAGTGCTGCGGGCACGGGAGCAGGAGGGTGGCAACGAGGCGGAGAACGCCCAACTGCGCAGCGCCGCCACGGCGTTGTCGAAAGCCGAACTGGACTTGGCCAATACCCGCGTCGGCGCGCGTTCGGCCGGACTGATCACCGACCTGCGCACCGACGTCGGTCAGTTCGCCGCCGCCGGCAGCCCGCTGATGACCCTGATCGCCATCCACGACGTGTGGATCAGCGCTGACATGACCGAAAACAACCTGGGCCTGGTCAAACCCGACACCCCGGTGGCGATCGTACTGGACGCGCTGCCGGGCGAGGTGTTCGAGGGACGGGTGCGCAGCGTCGGCTATGGCGTCAGCGTCGGTCAGACCACCGCGCCCGGCACCTTGCCGAGCATCCAGAACAGCCGCGACTGGCTGCGTCCGGCCCAGCGTTTTCCGGTGGTGATCGAGTTCGATGAGGACGCCATCAACGCCCTGCGCGACAGTCGCGCCATCCGCGCGGGCGGGCAGGCCGAGGTCATGGCGTTCCCGGCATCAGGCAATCCGCTTAACCCGCTCGGTCGGCTGTTTCTGAGTTTCATGAGCTGGTTGTCGTATGCCTACTAAGCGAACACCCAGGGACCAGCGTTCCTTGCGCCTGGCGACGGGCACGGCGCTGTGCCTGGCCGCCAGTTTCGGCCTGGCGTTGCCGATTCCGTTTCTCGCGCCGGTGCTGGCGCTGCTGTTTCTCGCCACTCTCAACCAACCGTTGCCGTTCAAGGCTGGCATTGCGCTGGCGCTGGTGGCGATGCTGACCACCGGCATCGGCCTGCTGTTGATTCCGCTGCTGCGTTATTACCCGTTGAGTGGCTTGCTGTTGATTGGCGTCGGTCTGTTCGTGGTGTTTCGCTTTGGCCTGCGCGGCGGCAACACGTTGATCGTCACGTTTCTGGTGATCGGCCTGACCATGATTTCAGCGGCCGGCACCGCCAGTTTCGAACTGGCGCTGATGGTTATCGGCGCGTTGGTCAAAGGCTTGCTGCTGGCAGTGATTGTGGTGACGGTCAGTCATGGGCTGTTTCCCGAACCGGCCTTCGCGCCGCCAGCCGCCGCGCCGACACTGCCCGTCGAGGAGGTTGATCGGGTCGCGCTGCGGGCGACTTTGATCGTGCTGCCGGCGTTTCTGCTGGCGCTGATCGATCCGGCCAGTTATCTGCCGATCATCCTTAAAGCGGTCAGCCTCGGTCAGCAGAGCTGCGCGACGACGGCGCGTAATGCCGGTCGCGAGTTGCTGGGCTCGACGCTGCTTGGCGGCGTGCTGGCGATCCTGTTTTGGTGCGCCCTCAGCCTGTTTGTGCATGTGTGGATGTTCTTCCTGTGGATGCTACTGTTCGGCCTGGTGCTGGCGCGCAAGCTCTATGCCCTGAGTCCGACCCGGTTCAGCCCGGGGTTCTGGCTCAACACGCTGATCACGCTGATTATCCTGCTGGGTCAGTCGGTGCAGGACAGCGCTGCCGGCAAGGATGTCTACACCGCATTTGCCGTGCGCATGGCGCTGTTTATCGGGGTTACGCTGTATGCCTGCCTGATGGTTCATCTGCTGGAGCAACGCCGGGTCAATCCAGCCTGAACCTGGGCTGAACGGCTGTGCAATGGAAGCACTTGGGGTGAGGGCGCCGATTACACTTCGGCCTCTGTCCAACCCCTGAAGTCAAAGCCATGTCTGAAGCGTTCGAAGTCCCCAGCCCCCACGAACATCATGTCGAACACGTCACCCATCACGCCCATGCCCACGGCGATAATTTCGCCAGCAAAATCGCTGTGATGACGGCCATCATGGCGACCCTGGGCGCCTTGCTCAGCTATCAGGCGGGCTCCACGGAGAGCGAAGCGGCGATGGACAAGAACAACGCCGCCATCGAGAAAACCGAAGCGTCCAACCAGTGGAATTACTACCAGGCCAAATCCAGCCGCCAAAATCTGGCGGAACTGGCGACCCACATCCCCGGCGTCGATGCCGCGCACTACGTGGCCGAAGCCGAGCGCTACAAAAAAGAAAAGGAAGTGGTGCGCAAGAAAGCCGAAACCCTGGAGGAAGAGGTTCGGGTGTGGGATGAAAAATCAGAACAGGCCCTGCATCAGCATCACCGCTGGGCCCAGGCGATGACGGCGATTCAGATCGCCATTTCCCTGGCGGCAATCACCTTGCTGACCCGCAAGCAATGGCTGAAAAAAATGGCCTATACAGCAGCCGGCGCCAGTGTGGTGTTGGGTACATTGGCGTGGCTGCATTTTTAAACATCAGTACCCCCGCGTCTGTCGCAGCTCTTCGATGGTCTCGATCAGCTCGTCATACGACACGGGTTTGCCCAGATGCCGGTCGAAGCCGGATTTGCGGGATTGCTCGATGTCGCTTTCCGCGCCGTAGCCGGTCAAGGCAATCGCCGGGACTTGCTGGATATGCGGCAACGCCCGCAAGGCGCGCATCAATTCATGGCCGTTCATGCCCGGCATCCCGACATCGGACACCACCACGTCGTAGCGGCCGGTCTGGGCAGCTTCCAGCGCCCGGCGCGGCTCACTGAAGTCGATAACGTGGGCGTCTTCCATTTCCAGCAGCATCTTCAGGGTGTCGAGAACGTCCCGGGAATCATCCACCAGCAACACGGTGAGGCCCGCCAGGCGCCCGGATTGTTCGCCGGTCTGCGTTGAAGGCGCCACTTCATCATGGGGGTGGCTCAAGGGCAGGCGCACGGTAAACGTGCAGCCCTGACCCAGGCCGGCAGAGCTGACGTCGACACTGCCGCCATGGGCTTCGGTCAACTGCCGCACCAGCGACAGGCCGATACCCAGGCCATCGCGTTGATGGGTCGCGTGTTGATTGGCCGCCTGACCGAACAGGTCGAACACTTCATGCAGGCTCTCGGCGCTCAGGCCGAGGCCGCTGTCATGCACATCGAGCCGGGCCATGCCGGCCTCGCGGGTGGCGATCAACTGAATCTGGCCACCCGCGGGGGTGAACTTCAGGGCGTTGTTCACCAGGTTCCAGATGACTTGCTCGACGCGAGTCGGGTCGGCATCGATCACCAAGGTTTCGTTCATTTGCAGCGTCACGTCGACGCCCGGGTGGGCATTGGCGACCACGTCATGCACGTCTTGCAGCATCCGGTTCAAGTCCACGGTGCTGCGCTTGAGCCGTAGCTTGCCGGTGCGCACGCGCGCGACGTCGAGCAAATCATCAATGATCCGCGCCTGGCTGCTGACCGCGTCGCAAATGGTTTTGACGGCTTTTTCCGCCGGGTCCGTGGATTTGATCACCGGCAGGCGCCGCAGCAATTCGGCGTTGAGCTGGATCAGGTTCAGCGGGTGCTTGAGCTCGTGGGACATCACCGCAAAGAACTCGTCCTTCAAATGGCTGCTGCTCTGGGTTTCGACCAGTTGCTGATTTTGCTCTTCGTGCAGGCGTTTGTGGCCCGTCAGGTCCCGGGCAATTTTTACGTAGCCCTTGAGGTTGTCGCCCTGTAGCAAGGTCACTTCGCCGCTGCAAAAGAAGCGGCTGCCGTCCTTGCGCAAGTGCCAGCGTTCGTCTTCGTTGCGCCCGTGGGTTCTCACTGCCAACAGTTCGGTTTCCGGAACGCCGGCGGCGCGGTCTTCGGGGGAAAACAGGAAGTCGTAATAAGCGCCTTCAGCCTCGGACTTGCTGTAGCCGAAGATCAATTCGGCGCCTTTGTTCCAGGTGGTGATGATGCCTTGTTCATCGAGGGTGACGATCGCGTAGTCGCGAGTACTTTCGGCGACCAGGCGCATGCGTTCTTCACCCATGCGCAGCTCCTCTTCGGCGGCGCGGCGTTTGGTGATGTCGATGAAGGTCAGCACGGTGCCGTCGATGTGATTTTCGCTGGAGCGATAAGGCAAGATCCGCGCAATGTACCAACGATTATCGGTGCTGCTGACTTCACGCTCGATCATGCTCAAGGAGCCGAACACCAGCGCCGCATCGGCCGCCAGGTCTTCATAGTCCAGGCGATGGGTGATGTCGAGCAACGAGCGCCCGGTGTCCACCGGCAGCATGTTGAAAATCTCGGTGGCTCGGGGCGTGAACCATTTGATGCGCAAGTTACTGTCGATAAACACCGTGGCAATGTCGGTGGAAGCGATCAAATTGGTCAGATAGTCGTTGATCTTGTCGGTTTCTTCGACTTTGGTTTTGAGCTCGAAGTTGACCGTCAGCAACTCTTCATTGATCGACTGCAATTCTTCCTTGCTGGTCTCCAGCTCTTCGGTGGCCGAGCGCAGTTCTTCGTTGATCGCCTGCATTTCTTCGTTGGAAGCCTTGAGCTCTTCGCTGGAGACTTCCGAGTGTTCGATGGTGTCTTGCAACTGCAATTTGGTGCGCTGCAATTCACGCTCAAGGTTGGATAACACCTGGTTTTCCGATGGCTGCGTGGCGCCGGTGCTGACGTCGGAAGCGTCGACTTCGAGTTCTTCGAAAATCACCAGCACGAACTCGCTGTCCGAATCTTCGTCGCGGTAAGGGTGCGCCACCAGATCGACCTTGTAACTGCGATCCTCGCGTTTGAGCATCACCGCACGGGACTTGACCACCTGGCTGCTTTGTTGCGCCTGAAACAATGTGGTGCGCACTTCCAGGCGCAACTCCGGCAGGATCAGCGTCAGCAAGTTGCGCGACAGCTCGCCGCCGACATGCCGCAGGTAACGGCCCGCGCTTTCGCTCATGTGCAGGATGTCGGCATTGGTATCGACGATCATGCTAGGCGGAGCGGAGTGTTCCAGGGCCCGTTGGTGGATGTCGGCAAACGACAGTTTGCGTGGCGTGCTGCTGGGTGGCGCTTGACGGGAAATATCGGTTCGCACATAGCCTCCACGTGGCATGGTCGGGGCGCGTCGGCTATTGGCGGTGCCAGTCTTGGCTCGGAAAATCCGGTTGCGTTTGTCGACCGGGGCAAACAGGTCGTGGCAGGCATCGGCGCTTTCGGAGGTGCCCAGAAACAGGAAACCGCCGGGGCGCAGGGCGAAGTGGAACATTTGCAGGATTTCGCGCTGGACTTCGCGGTCCAGGTAAATCAGCAGGTTGCGACAGACGATCAGGTCCATGTGCGAAAACGGCGGGTCGACCAACAGGCTGTGCTTGGCAAACAAGACCTTCTCGCGCAGCTCTTTGCGAATCCGGTATTGCTGGTCTTCCTTGGTGAAGTAATGCCGCAGGCGGGTCGGCGGCACGTCGGTGATGATCGCTTGCGGGTACAGCCCGCTGCGACCGACGCTGATGGCGCGCTCGTCGATGTCGGTGGCGAACAACTGCAACGAGGCCTGGCTTGATTCCAGTTGCATCTGGTCGTTGACCAGCATCGCCAGGCTATAGACTTCCTCGCCCGTGGAGCAGCCGGCGGACCAGACGCGGATCTCTTCTTTTTCCGGGTGCGCCGAGACGGCGGCGCTGACCAGTTGCGGCACCACATCCCGCTCCAGCGCTTCGAAGGCCTCGCGGTCGCGGAAGAAATTGGTCACGCCGATCAGCATGTCGGCCAACAGTGCCTTGGTTTCTTCGGGGCTTTTGAGCAGGTACTGGTAGTAGGCACCGAGGTCGGGTTGCGCGGTGACTTGCATCCGCCGCTCGATGCGGCGCAACACGGTGGCGCGTTTGTAATGCTTGAAATCGTGGCCGGTGCCGGCGCGCAACTGGATCAGCACGTCACGCAGCAATTGTTCGGCGTTCGCGGCTTCGCGTTCGCTGGTCGAAGCAAAGCTTTGCAGGTCTTGATCGTTGGCCGTGGGCAGGGTGATGGCTTTGGCGTTGCGCCACAGCTCCAACAATTTCTGCGGCATCTCGACGACGGGCAACACCAGATCGACCATGTGGGTCTCAATGGCTGCACGGGGCATGCCGTCGAACTCGGCGTCTTCCGGCGACTGCGCCAGGGTCACGCCGCCCTGTTCCTTGATGCGTGACAGTCCGACCGCGCCATCCGAACCAGTGCCGGACAGTACCAGGCAAAACGCTCGCTCACGATGCACATCCGCCAGGTCGCGGAAGAACAGATCGATCGCCGAGGTGCGGCCCTGGCGCGGATCGATCGGGCTGACCTCCAGGTTGCCGTCATTCATCGTCAGTCGATGGGCCGGTGAAATGACGTAAACGTGATTGCGCTCGATGGGCACCGTTTCGGTGACCTGTCGGACCGGCATCTTGGTCGATTCCTGGATGATCTTGTCGGCAATGCTTTCGTGATCCGGCGACAGGTGCAGGATGATCACGAACGCCATGCCGTTGTCCTGGGGCATGTTTTCAAAAAACAGCTTGATCGCTTGCAGCCCACCAGCGGACGCACCAATGCCGACAACACCAAAATCGAGTGGGTGAAGTGGGGGTTGCGGTGATTCGGCAACAGTGGAGGACGGGTCGGATGAAGTGGTCATGCTGTGCCTTAAAAGGCGACGTCCTGACGCCGCGATAAAAGAATGAGGCTTGCACCTGCCTTGGAAATGATCGGCAGGGTGATTTAGTTACTGCAGTCGCAATCGGTTACCTGCATTCCATCAACGCAAATTAACTGGCGGGGAAATTTAGCATTCTATTCGCAGAACGGTGGACGTTTCTTCGGCGGGACTGAGTTGGCGTCATCATTGCGCCAAGGGGCACGGGTTCAGTCTTTTCAGCTTAGTCGATTATCAAGGGATAAGCTGAGAGGGCGGAAGGTTCCCTGTCACCGGGTAAATAGCGCACGACAAAGCCTCTCGCCCCGAAACCGCATCTGCTGGATATGCAAGACGCGTTTGATTGGGGGATCGAACAGGTGAGAGGTATCGGCAATAGTCAGAGGACGCTGTAGGGGCGGCGTTTACGACGGAAATGGTTCTACGAAATGGTCTGTAAGTGGCTCTAGCAGTGGAGCCATTCAAACCATAGGATTCTTGCGTACCCTGATCGGCTGGCCAGTTGTCAGATTCCGTTTAAACCTATCAAGAGCGTTTTCCTTAACCGAAAACGAATAAACATGATGTTAAGAACAAGGTATCCGGCTGCCTGGGAATTGGCGGCTGTCGTGATGTCGGCCGCATTGTTATCCGGTTGTGAACCGCCCACCCGAGCGGACTTTATCAAGTACCCGTCGCTGCGGCAGAAGTGGTCAATGACCTGTGACGCTCGCAGCAATGCGGCTGAAATCAACGTGCAAGGCTGCGAAAACTTGCGCCAGTGGCAAAGTGCGAATCTTCAACCCGGTTTGATGAATCAGAACCTGGGCAAGTAACGCCGAGTTAAAACGTGAACGGACGTGATGGCCTCTGGGACATTTCCGCGTCCAGCAAATGCTCGACCAACACATCATTCAAGAACCGGAACTGATCATTGAGCCCGACCACTTCGTTATTGAAGTGGTTGGCCGCTGCCGGTATCAGCAAGGGTTCGAAATTTTTGTCGAACACCAGTGCGAGTTCTTTGCGCGGCGCGATCTGTTGCGAATAGTAGTTGTTGCCGAACACCGGGAAGCTCACGGCCAACGTGACGATCGGGATCATGATGGCTGCTCCTCGGTGTTGACGATGTCCAGGAAGAAACGCGAAAACAAGGTCAGCGTGACGGATGTCAGGGCCAGGCAGGTCAGGAGATGGATCAACATGATGTGCCCCTCCGATGCGGGGGTTGCGTTGGGAATGGGCTGATCCTGCGCCGGGCGGTTTTGTTGCGGAAGGCATTCGTGACGATGGTGAATATCGACAGGAATGATGCTGTAGATCGGCGCTGCATTTACAGGCCTCTTCGCGAGCAAGCCCACGCCCACAGTTGAAGCGCATTCCCCTGTGGGAGCGGGCTTGCTCGCGAAGGCGCCCTCAAGGGCACCACCACCCTCCAGACGAACGGCCAAAACCCGCGACCTATACTCAACTCAATAGCTTTATGAGCATCGGGCATTTCGCTCGATAATGACTGTAGGACACCGCGATCTTGAACCTGCGTTCGCTGATCGTTGTTGTGTTAGTCGTATTGGCCGGATGCGCCACGACCGCGCGTGCCCCGGTGGTGGCGCCCGTGGTGGTGATTTCGCCGGGTACCTGGCAGCAGGTGGATCGGGAGATCGTCGCCGCGTCGCAATCGGCCACCGAACAGACAAAAATCTATTCGCGCGGGGCCATGGATTACTGGCGCACGCGGGTCTATCAACTGACTGAAGAAAACTTCATTCCCTGGTTCAGCAGTTACTGGACCCAGGAGTGGCTGTCGATGAAGGTCAGTTGGTACACCATGAGCGCGGGCGGCGAGCAGGATGCCTCGGCCAAGCGCTTGGCCGCGTACCTGCTGGAGCAGTATCAGGAGCGGGTGTTGGCGCCGGTCGCAGTGGAGATCGATCCCGATGCGATTCTCGGCCTGGCCACGGCGTTCTACGTGGACATCCTTCAGGAAGAGTTGCAGAAAATTTCCCAGCGTCACGGCGTACCGATGGCGCAGCTCAACGGGCGTCTGCAAAAGATTCCGGCAATTGCCCTCGGCCCGCCACCGGCTCGGGACGCTTCGCTGTATCAGGTGGTGCACGCCGAGCCGCTGAACACCTTGCCGGCCTACGCAGCGCTGATCGACAAGATCCATAAGGCCGGCGGCAGCAAGGGCGTTGATTCGACCGAAACCGCCATGGCGCCGGTGGCCAAGCGTGCCAGCGAACGGATGGAGGCCGAGATGCCCACCCGTGGCGCCGCCAGTGCCGTGGCTGCGGCGGCGGGCAAACTGGCTGGAGGTTTGATTACCGTAGGCGTGGCGGGGATTCGCGCGATGATTCAGGCCCACGACCGGCCGGACAGCGAAGCGTTGATCCGCAGCAGCCTGGGCAACACCTTCGACAAAGCCTGGACGAAACTGGTGCAGAACCCGACCAGCGGGGTGATGGCCGGAACGCTGTACATGGCCGGGCAGATCGAGGGCAGCCTGGGCGGCGGCGCTGCGCCGTCGGTCGGTTCAGGGCAGGGCACTGTCGAATGGAGCCCGAGCGCAGCGACTACTCAACAGATCGACCCCTGACCAATATCAGCAAGGATGAACATCGTCCCTGTGGCGAGGGGGCTGCCCCCTCACCACAAGTTCACGGTTTCCACATATTGGTCCCCAACCCAGCAGGAGAACGACCATGTCCTACGTCGATGGCTTAATCGCCGCTGTCCCCACCGCCAACCGCGAAAAATTCAAGAAACACGCCGAGACCGCCGCCGTCATCTTCAAAGAGGCTGGCGCCTTGAGCATCACCGAATGCTGGGGCGATGACGTGCCTGACGGCAAAGTGACCTCGTTTCCAATGGCAGTGAAACTCAAGGAAGACGAAACCGTGATTTTTTCCTGGATCGTCTGGCCCGACAAAGCCACCCGCGATGCCGGGATGCAGAAAGTCATGGGCGACCCGCGCATGCAGCAGGACGTCAATCCAATGCCGTTCGATGGCCAGCGCATGGTGTTTGGCGGGTTCAACATTATCGTGCAAGCGTAAACAGTCACCCCAGGATCACTCCGGCGACGGGGTGATCCTGCAACTCTTGCGGTTACGGATTTCGCTGTCCGTCGGTCGCTCCCGGACAAACTCGAAACGCGGCTCACCTTCGCTGTAGTGAACCAGCCAGCCCCATTCCAGCTCGGACTCATCCTGGCCGGGTTGTGGCGGCATTGCCCACCATGGCTCTTTGCTGATGACCTCTCGCATGACGCCCTCCGGTTGATTCGAACCCCTTCAACTATAGGCCACAAAAAAAGGCGCCCGAGGGCGCCTGAAATTCACCTTAACCGAGGAGCCAGGTGAGGCCGTTCGCAGGAGGTGCAGCGGTGGTAAAGCGCTGCATGAACGGAAGACGGAAAAAAGCTGTACCCATACCCGTAGGAGCTGCCGAAGGCTGCGATCTTTTGATCTTCAGGCTCTTCAGTACGTCGAAAACAAGATCAAAAGATCGCAGCCTTCGGCAGCTCCTACAGAGGCAGTCCGGCGTGGGTTATTTGCCGAGTTTTACCCGGGTCCAGCCTCGGGTCATTACGCGTTGAATGCCAATCGGCATGTCCGGAATCGCATACAAGGTCGCCATCACTTCTTGCGGCGGGTACGAGCCCGGGTCGTCGCGGATCGCTTCGTCCACCAACGGCGTCGCCGCCGCGTTGGCGTTGCTGTAGCCGATGTTATTGGTGATCTCGGCGATGATGTCCGGGCGCATCAGGAAGTTCATGAACAGGTAGGCGTTGTCGACGTTCGCCGCGTCCCGTGGGATGGCGACCATGTCGTAGAAGCTGCCGGCGCCTTCCTTCGGAATGCTGTAGTCGATTTTCACGGTGTCGCCGGCCTCTTTGGCGCGAGCCTTGGCCTGCAACACATCGCCGGAGTAACCGACGGCCACGCAGATGTTGCCGTTGGCCAGGTCGGAGATGTACTTCGAAGAATGGAAGTAAGCCACCGACGGCCGGATCTTCATGAACAGTGCTTCCGCTTCGGCAATTTGCGCCTTGTCCTGGGAATTCACCGGGTAGCCCAGATAGTGCAGGGCGGCCGGGAGCATTTCGGTGGGCGAGTCGAGGAAACTGATGCCGCAGGCTTTGAGTTTTTCCGCATTTTGCGGTTTGAACAGCAGGTCCCAGGAATTGGTCGGCGCATTGGCCCCGAGTACTTCCTTGACCTTGGCCGGGTTGAAGCCGATGCCGATCGAGCCCCACATGTACGGGAAGGCGTGAGCGTTGTCCGGGTCGCTGGCCGAGGCGTTTTTCAGCAGCACCGGGTTAAGGTTTTTCCAGTTCGGCAGCTTGGATTTGTCCAGGGTCTGATAGACGCCGGCCTTGATCTGCTTGGCCAGAAAACTGTTGGACGGCACCACAATGTCGTAGCCGGATTTGCCGGCCAGCAAGCGGGCCTCAAGGGTTTCGTTACTGTCGAACACATCGTAAGTCACGCGGATGCCGGTCTCGTCTTCGAACTTTTTGACGGTGTCCGGGGCGATGTAATCGGACCAGTTGTAGACGCGCAGAACCTTGTCGTCGGCCTGGGCAACCGTAGCCATGGCGCCCAGTAAGGACAGTGTCAGCAGAGTCCTGCCAAACATTTTCATCGGTACAACTCCATTTCTTTTTATTCAGGTACGCAAAGCAAAATTGCAATGAACATAAAATCTGTAGCGAGGAAGCGGGCTTATCACCCTGTAGGAGCTGCCGAGTGAAACGAGGCTGCGATCTTTTGATTTTTAGCAGCAAGATCAAAAGATCGCAGCCTGCGGCAGCTCCTACATTAGGCGGTGGCTCCAGCCAGTCGCTTTTCAGGTTGCTGCCAGGATTCGTTGGCGGTCTGGTCCATGGCTTCCTGGATCGCACGTTTGCGGGTGGCTTCGGCGCGGCGGCTGAAGTACCAGACCATGAACGTCACGATCGATACAGCGAGCAGAATCAGGCTGGCGACCGCATTGATCTCAGGTTTCACACCCAGACGCACCGCCGAGAACACTTCCATCGGCAACGTGGTGGAGCCTGGCCCGGACACGAAGCTCGCCAACACCAAATCATCCAGCGACAAGGCAAACGACATCATGCCGCCGGCCGCCAACGATGGCGCGATCATCGGGATGGTGATCAGGAAGAACACCTTCAATGGCCGCGCTCCCAGGTCCATGGCCGCTTCTTCGATGGACAGGTCCAGCTCACGCAAACGCGCCGAAACCACCACCGCCACGTACGCCGCACAGAACGTGGTGTGGGCAATCCAGATCGTCACCAACCCGCGTTCTTTCGGCCAGCCGAGCAACTGCGCCATCGCCACGAACAGCAGCAACAACGACAGACCGGTGATCACTTCCGGCATCACCAACGGCGCCGTCACCAGACCGCCGAACAGCGTGCGGCCCTTGAAACGGGTCACGCGGGTCAGCACGAACGCCGCCAAAGTCCCCAGCGCCACGGCGGCAATCGCGGTGTAGCAGGCGATTTCCAGCGAGCGCACCACCGAGCCCATCAGTTGGGTGTTGTCGAGCAAGCCGACGTACCACTTCACCGACCAGCCGCCCCACACCGTCACCAGTTTCGAGGCGTTGAACGAGTAGATCACCAGAATCAGCATCGGCAGGTAGATAAACGACAGGCCGAAAATCAGCATGAACTTTGAAAATCCGAAGCGTTTCATCCCCGTGCCTCCATCTCTTTGGCCTGGCTGCGGTTGAACAGCAGAATCGGCACAATCAGGATCAACAGCATCACCACCGCCAGGGCGGACGCCACCGGCCAGTCGCGGTTATTGAAGAACTCTTGCCACAGCACGCGACCGATCATCAGCGTCTCCGGGCCACCCAGCAGTTCCGGGATCACAAACTCGCCGACCACCGGAATGAACACCAGCATGCAACCGGCGATGATGCCGTTCTTGGCCAGCGGCACGGTGATTTTCCAGAAGTTGTTGAAGTTGCTCGAACCCAGGTCCGACGCGGCTTCCAGCAGGCTGCCATCGTGTTTCACCAGGTTGGCGTACAGCGGCAGGATCATGAACGGCAGGTACGCGTAGACCACGCCGATGTACACGGCGGTGTTGGTGTTGAGGATCTCGATCGGCGCCGAGGTCAGACCGGTCCACATCAAGAATGCGTTGAGCAAACCGTTGTTGCTGAGGATGCCCATCCACGCGTAAACGCGGATCAGGATCGCGGTCCAGGTCGGCATCATGATCAACAGCATCAGGACGTTTTGCGCTTCCTTGCTCGCCTTGGTGATGGCGTAGGCCATCGGGAAACCGATCACCAGGCACGCCAGGGTGCTGAACAACGCGACCTTCAACGAACCCAGATACGCCGAGATGTACAACTCATCCTGGGTCAGCAGCGCGTAGTTGCCCAGGTTCAGCAGCACTTGCAGCTTCTGGTCAACGAAGTTGTAGATTTCGGTGTACGGCGGAATCGCCAGGGCCGCTTCCGAGAAGCTGATTTTCATCACCAGGAAGAACGGCAGCATGAAGAACAGGAACAGCCAGATGAACGGAATGCCGATCACCATCTTGCGCCCGCTGGGGACCAACCTCAGGAATTGCTGATTGAAGGTTTTCATGAGCGCAGTACCACGCCGCTGTCGTCTTCCCACCACACGTAAACCTGGTCGTCCCAGGTCGGACGTGCGCCCCGGCGTTCGGCGTTGGCCATGAACGACTGCACGATTTTGCCGCCAGGCAACTCGACGTAGAACACCGAGTGGCCGCCGAGGTAAGCGATGTCATGCACCTTGCCTTGGGACCAGTTGTAGCGCTGCTCGGGCTTGAGGGTGCTGACTAGCATTTTTTCCGGGCGGATGGCGTAGGTGATCGTCTTGTCTTGCACCGAAGTGCTGACGCCGTGGCCGACGTAGATCTTCTGTTCCAGGTCCGGGCTGTGGATGATCGCGTGACCTTCCTGATCGTCGACCACGGTGCCGTCGAAGGCGTTCACGTTGCCGATGAATTCGCAGACCATGCGGCTGACCGGCGCTTCGTAGATGTCCACCGGGCTGCCAATTTGGGCGATCCAGCCCAGGTGCATGATCGCGATGCGTTCAGCCATGGTCATGGCTTCTTCCTGGTCGTGGGTCACCATCACGCAGGTCACGCCGACCCGCTCGATGATCTGCACCAGTTCCAGTTGCATCTGCGAACGCAGCTTCTTGTCCAGGGCGCCCATGGGTTCGTCGAGCAGCAACAGCTTCGGACGTTTGGCCAGGGAGCGGGCGAGGGCGACGCGCTGACGCTGGCCGCCGGACAACTGATGGGGTTTGCGTTTGGCGTATTGGGTCATGTGCACCAGGCGCAGCATCTCTTCGACGCGGGCGTCGATTTCGCTGGCGGACAAGCGATCCTGCTTGAGGCCGAAGGCGATGTTCTGCGCCACGGTCATGTGCGGGAATAGCGCGTAGGACTGGAACATCATGTTGATCGGCCGCTCGTAGGGCGGCATGTCGGTGATGTCGACACCATCGAGCAGGATTCGCCCTTCGGTCGGCCGCTCGAAACCGGCGAGCATGCGCAGCAGGGTCGATTTGCCCGAACCGGAACCACCGAGCAGGGCGAAGATTTCGCCTTGGTGGATTTCCAGGGACACATCGTCCACCGCGGTGGTTTCGTCGAACTTCTTGGTGACCCGGTCGATTTTCACCAACACCTTTTTCGGTGCCTGGTGACCTTCAAGAGCCTTCCTGTAAGTGCTGGAGGCATTTGCCATGTGAAACTCCCAACAGGTTTCAGTCGTCGGGCCAACGCGGCCTGACTTAATAGTTGATTGCAAGCCCTGGCGGTGCGGTGCCAATCAATTCAAACGCGGCCCCTGTAGGAGCTGCCGAAGGCTGCGATCTTTTGACGTTGCTCTTCAAGATCAAAAGATCGCAGCCTTCGGCAGCTCCTACAGGGGGTCACGCATGACTCACTGGCCCCTACCGCTCGGGCTTATTCGGCGCCGCCGTCCTGGCTGCCTGGTCGTGCTTGTTGTTATCGCAGTGTGTTGTTGTCGTGAGGAACGGGCGCACAAACGCGCGCCCGCCGCTCCCACGGGGGCAGTAAATGGATCAAATGTGTTTTACGTCAGCGCAAATTACGCCGCGCCGCGCGCTTGCGGCACGCATCGCCAAACGCCTGGAAAATACTCAAATAAGGAGGGTTGCTCAGCACCTGCCATTCCGGGTGCCATTGCACGCCGACGGCGAAGGTCGGGCTGTGGTCCACCGAGATCGCTTCGATCAAACCGTCCGGCGCGAGCGCTTCGGCGCGCAGGCCGGGGGCGAGTCGGTCGATGCCCTGGCTGTGAATCGAGTTCACCTGGAACACCTTCGGCAGCTCCATGGCTTCGAACACGCCACCCGGCTGCACCGTCACCGCATGGGCCGGGGCGTATTGCACCGCCAGCTCCGGGCTGTCCGCTTCACGGTGATCAAGCATGCCGGGCAATTCGTGGACCTTCTGATGCAGGCTGCCGCCGAACGCCACGTTCATTTCCTGGAAGCCACGGCAGATGCCCAGCACCGGCACACCGGCCGCGATGGCTGCACGCAATAAAGGAAGGGTCGTGGCGTCCCGCGCCGGATCGTGATCCGTGCCGGGGGCGCTGGCGGGGCCTTGATAGTGGAAGGGTTCCACATTCGATGGCGAGCCGGTCAGCAACAGACCGTCGAGCTGTGCGAGCAGGTCCTCGATTTCGGTCAGTTCGCCCAGGGAGGGAATGACCACGGGCAGCCCCAGCGCCGCGACGCTGACAGCACGCAAGTACTTGTCGCCGCTGACGTGGTAGGGGTGCAGGCCAATCTGTTTGATGCACGCTGTAACGCCGATCAATGGCTTGAATGCCATTTTTATCACCTCGAAGTTTCACACTTGAACGAGCTTTTCCGGAGCTTAGCCTTGTTGATTTTAATTAACAACTCTCATGTAAAAAATTCTAAACGCCGGTCGTCCGATCCTGAGGATTTACGCGGTGTGCGGGACCTATCTAGCACTCTCGTCCCCATAAAAGGCCCGAAAATAAAGGTTGAAAGGCCAGCTGTGCGCTATTGACTTCACTTTGCCTTTCGGATTGACTGGGCTCGTGAACGTGAAGTGAACATAATAATTAACAGCTAATAGGTGCATCATGTCGGTCCCTCTGCGTGCCGTTCAACTCAACGAAGCAAACGCATTCCTTAAGAAATATCCTGAGGTTTTGTACGTCGACCTTCTGATTGCGGATATGAACGGTGTGGTGCGCGGCAAGCGCATCGAACGCACCAGTCTTCATAAGGTTTACGAAAAAGGCATCAACCTCCCGGCCTCGCTGTTTGCTCTGGACATCAACGGTTCTACGGTGGAAAGCACCGGCCTGGGTCTGGACATCGGCGACTCGGATCGAATCTGCTTCCCCATCCCCAATACCCTCAGCATCGAGCCCTGGCAGAAGCGCCCGACCGCGCAACTGTTAATGACCATGCACGAACTCGAAGGCCAGCCGTTCTTTGCCGACCCTCGCGAAGTGCTGCGTCAGGTCGTGAGCAAGTTCGACGACATGGGCCTCACCATTTGTGCGGCGTTTGAGCTTGAGTTCTACCTGATCGACCAGGACAACGTGAACGGTCGTCCGCAATCGCCACGTTCGCCGGTGTCCGGCAAGCGTCCGATGTCGACTCAGGTGTATCTGATCGACGACCTCGACGAATACGTCGATTGCCTGCAAGACATCCTCGAAGGCGCGAAAGAGCAGGGCATCCCGGCTGACGCCATCGTCAAGGAAAGCGCCCCGGCGCAGTTCGAAGTCAACCTGCATCACGTCAACGACCCGATCAAGGCCTGCGACTACGCGGTGTTGCTCAAGCGTCTGGTGAAGAATATCGCCTACGACCACGAGATGGACACCACCTTCATGGCCAAGCCGTATCCGGGCCAGGCGGGCAATGGTCTGCACGTGCACATTTCGATTCTCGACAAAGAAGGCAACAACATCTTTGCCAGTGAGGACCCCGAGCAGAACGCCGCGCTGCGTCACGCGATCGGCGGTGTGCTCGAGACCCTGCCGGCGCAGATGGCCTTCCTGTGCCCGAACGTCAACTCGTACCGTCGTTTCGGCGCGCAGTTTTATGTGCCGAACTCGCCAAGCTGGGGCATCGACAACCGTACCGTTGCGGTGCGTGTGCCAACCGGTTCCGCGGACTCGGTGCGTATCGAACACCGTGTCGCGGGCGCCGATGCCAACCCGTACCTGCTGATGGCGTCGGTTCTGGCCGGTATTCACCACGGTCTGACCAACGAAATCGAACCGGGCCCGCCGGTCGAAGGCAACAGCTACGAGCAGAACGAGCAAAGCCTGCCGAACAACCTTCGCGATGCATTGCGCGAGCTGGACGACAGCGAAGTCATGGCCAAATACATCGACCCGCTGTACATCGACGTGTTTGTGGCGTGCAAGGAAAGCGAGTTGGCCGAGTTCGAAAACTCCATCTCGGACCTTGAGTACAACTGGTATCTGCACACGGTCTAACCGCCAGTGAAAAACCCCGTAGGAGCTGCCGAAGGCTGCGATCTTTTGATCTTGCTTTTTAAGATCAAGATCAAAAGATCGCAGCCTTCGGCAGCTCCTACGGTGGATTTGTGTCGTTCACGAACCTTACGGACAACACCGATCAACTGTGGGAGCGGGCTTGCTCGCGAAGACGGCAGCACAGTCAACATAGATGTCGCCTGACACACCGCTTTCGCGAGCAAGCCCACTCCCACAGGGATCGCATTTCAAGTTTTTAACTGACTATCACTTATTCCCCTGCGTCGAGTCACAACAATGACAAACACTCGCAGCGACTGGGAGCAACGCTTCCAGTCCTTATCCATTGAAGGCCGGGCCTTTATCGATGGCCAATACCGCGCGGCATTGAGCGGTGACACCTTCGAATGCATCAGCCCGGTCGACGGCCGTTTCCTGGCCAACGTCGCCAGCACCGACGAAGCCGACGCCAACGCGGCCGTTGCCGTCGCACGCCAGACGTTTGAGTCCGGCATCTGGGCGAAAAAAGCTCCCGCCGAGCGCAAAAGAATCCTGATCCGCTTCGCCGATCTGATCCTGGCCAACCAGGAAGAACTGGCCCTGCTCGAAACCCTCGACATGGGCAAGCCGATCAGCGATTCCATGAGCATCGACATCCCGGCGACCGCCAACGCGATCCGCTGGAGCGCCGAGGCCATCGACAAGATCTACGACGAAGTCGCCGCCACGCCCCACGATCAACTCGGCCTTATCACCCGTGAACCTACCGGTGTTGTTGCGGCCATCGTGCCGTGGAACTTCCCGTTGATCATGGCCAGCTGGAAGTTCGCCCCGGCCCTGGCCGCCGGCAACTCGTTCATCCTCAAACCTTCGGAAAAGTCGCCGCTGACCGCGATCCGCATCGCGCAATTGGCGCTGGATGCGGGCGTCCCGAAAGGCGTGTTCAACGTCCTGCCGGGCTATGGCCACACCGTCGGCAAGGCCCTGGCGTTGCACATGGACGTCGACGTGTTGGCCTTCACCGGTTCCACCGCGATTGCCAAGCAACTGCTGATCTACGCCGGGCAAAGCAACATGAAACGCGTTTGGCTCGAAGCCGGGGGGAAGAGTCCAAACGTGGTGTTCGCCGACGCGCCGGATTTGCGCGCGGCAGCACAAGCAGCGGCGGGGGCGATAGCCTTTAACCAGGGCGAAGTCTGCACCGCCGGTTCGCGTCTGCTGGTGGAGCGCTCGATTCGCGAGCAGTTCATTCCGCTGCTGGTGGAAGCGCTGCAAGCCTGGAAACCGGGGCATGCCCTCGATCCGCAAACCACCGTCGGCGCCGTCGTCGATCAGCGTCAATTGGACAATGTGTTGCGCTACATCCAGGTCGGCAAGGACCAGGGCGCGCAACTGATTGCCGGCGGTAGCCGCACCCTCGAAAGCACCGGTGGCCTGTACGTGGAACCGGCTATTTTCGATGGCGTGACCAACGCCATGACCATCGCCCGGGAAGAGATTTTCGGCCCGGTACTGTCGCTGATCACTTTCGACACCGAGGAAGAAGCCTTGGCGATTGCCAACGACAGCATCTTCGGTCTGGCGGCGGGCGTCTGGACCAGCAACCTGAGCAAGGCCCACACCTTTGCTCGCGGCTTGCGCGCCGGCAGCGTCTGGGTCAACCAGTACGACGGCGGCGACATGACCGCGCCGTTCGGCGGGTTCAAGCAGTCGGGTAACGGTCGGGACAAATCGCTGCACGCGTTCGACAAATACACCGAACTCAAAGCGACCTGGATCAAGCTCTAACACCTTTACAGCGGCGGTCGCAGGCCAGCCTGCGGCCATCGGAGAAACCTATGAAACCCACAACACATGTAAACAGCTACTACGCCGCCACCCGCAACTTCACCGGCGAATTCCCGGTGCTTGAAGAGCTGGTGGAATGCGACGTCTGCGTGATCGGCGCCGGCTACACCGGCCTGTCCTCGGCCCTGTTCCTCGCCGAAGCGGGCTACAGCGTGACCGTGCTTGAAGCCGCCAAAGTCGGGTTCGGCGCCAGCGGTCGCAACGGCGGCCAACTGGTCAACTCCTACAGCCGCGACGTCGATGTGATCGAAGAACGCTATGGCGACAAGACCGCTGAAATCCTCGGCAGCATGATCTTCGAAGGCGCCGACATCATTCGTCAGCGTATCCAGCACTACGACATCCAGTGCGACTACAAGCCCGGCGGCATCTTCGCTGCGCTGAACAAAAAGCAGCTCAAAGGCCTGGCCGAGCAGAAGAGCAGTTGGGAGCGTTACGGCAACAAAAACCTGACCCTGCTCGGCGCGGCTGATATCAAGCGCGAAGTCGGCTGCGACAACTACGTCGGCGGCCTGCTCGATATGCAGGGCGGCCACATCCACCCGCTGAACCTGGCCCTGGGCGAAGCCTCGGCCATCATCGGTCTGGGCGGCAAAATCTACGAACAATCGGCGGCGGTGGAAATCACCTACGGCGAATCGATCACCGTGCGCACCGCCAAAGGCGTGGTCCGCGCCAAGTACCTGCTGATCGCTGGCAACGCCTACCTGCCACAAGACCTCGACAACCGCGTGACGCGCAAAAGCATGCCCTGCGGCTCGCAAATCGTCGTCACCGAACCGTTGTCCGAGAAGGTTGCGCGCAGCCTGATCAAAAATAACTACTGCGTCGAAGACTGCAACTACCTGCTCGACTACTACCGCCTCACCGCCGACAACCGCTTGCTCTACGGCGGCGGCGTGGTCTACGGCGCCCGTGAACCGGACGACATCGAGCAACTGATCAAACCGAAAATCCTCAAGACCTTCCCGCAGTTGAAGGACGTGAAAATCGACTACCGCTGGACCGGCAACTTCCTGCTGACCATGTCACGCATGCCGCAATTCGGCCGCATCGAGAAAAACGCCTACTACATGCAAGGCTACAGTGGCCACGGCGTCACCTGCTCACACCTGGCCGGCAAACTGATCTCGGAAATGATCCGCGGCGACGCCGAACGCTTCGACGCCTTCGCCTCCCTGCCGCACATGCCGATGCTCGGCGGCCGCACCTTCCAGGCCCCGCTCACCGCCATGGGCGCCGCGTACTACGCGCTGCGCGACCGGTTCGGTATCTAGTTAGTCCCCGTAGGAGCGATGCTTGCTCGCGAAGGCGGCATATCCGTCACCAAAGATATGGCTGACCCACCGCATTCGCGAGCAAGCCCGCTCCCACAAGAGATCCGCGCCGAGCACAAAAAGTGTGCCCCGCCAGGCCCAAACCTGTAGGAGCAAAGCTTGCTCGCGATGAGGCCCTGCCAGTCACCCTCAACCCTGACTGCCCCCCCCAAATCACCAGCACCAACCTTTTTACCCCACCACCCATCTAACCTGCTGAGCAACACGAACAAACGTGATTTAATACCCGCCTTTCATGTTTCTGGGACAGGGAAGCGGTGTTCCTCGCGGCCAAAAGTCGCCCGCCATCCACCCCCATAACCCCCTTAAGTCGTTCACACACATAAGGCTGTCATGGACACGGGCTCACGACTCAAATTAGTACGCGAAAGCTACAAACTGTCCCAGCGCGAGCTGGCCCGGCGTAGCGGCGTCACCAATGCCACCATCTCCCTGATCGAACAAAATCGCGTCAGTCCCTCCGTCAGTTCCCTCAAAAAACTGCTCGAAGGCATCCCCATGTCTTTGGCGGACTTCTTCACCTTCGACCAGCCACCGCGCGAGCATCAATACGTGTTCCGCGCCAATGAACAGCCCGACCTCGGCCGTCATGGCCTGCGATTGCTGCTGATCGGCGCCTCCGTACCGAGCCGGCAGATGCGCTTGTTGCGCGAGCAATACGCGCCGGGTGCCAGCTCCGGCGAGGAACCCATCGTCCACTCGGAAGGCGAGGAGTGCGGGCTGGTAACTCGCGGGACGGTCGAGCTCACGGTGGATGGGCAGATCAGTGTGCTGAATGCCGGGGACGGGTATTACTTCCCGACGACGTTGCCCCATCGGTTTCGCAATATCGGGGCGGATGAGGCGGAGATTATTAGCGCGAATACGCCGGCGAACTTCTGATAGCGATGAACTCTGGCATCGCTCAAATTTGATTTTCCTCGCATGATAAGAGTCCGATTCCCGCTCAGGTTTCGGACTTTTATTATTTGCGCAGGTCTAAAAATATCTTTTATTGCTCAACTGAACCCCTAGGTTTCCCGTTTGAATACCCTTTATAGGTTTGGTTTTTTTGGTGCGTTGCTTTTGGAGTTTTGGGAGAAATATGTAAGAAAAAAGAAGGTGGTGTGTAGGAGTCTTCGGATCGTCGTCCTTTGATGTCGTTTGTTAGAGTGAGTAGTAGTAATGACAGGATTATAATTTTGGATGCATGTGCAGATTGTATGGGGACCCAAAAAGGGTATCAGGCTTCCTGAGGGGGTAATAATGCGGTTGCGGGTTTTCTTCACCGTTTTAATTTCGGACTTGCTAGCAGTTATGCTTTCTATACTTTATGCGGCATTCCTTGCGAAGTTAATAGAAAAGGCGGTCCCTTTAAGTGGTATTTATTATTGGCTGGTGCTAGGCCTTATTTTTGTTTTTTTGTTGTTCGTTAACTTTTATTATTGTTTTCCCAGTTATGTTGATGTTTCACATGGGCGCGATTGGAATCCCCGCAGAGACTCTGCTTGGGTTGCGTATTTTGGTGCTTTTATCAGTTCTTTATTTTTGACTGCCGTGATCGATCTGCAAATTGATCAAGCAATTTCGCAGCAAGGCAGCCTTTCGTTTTTCGTTAGTGCGGCTATTTTCGTATTGGTTTTTTTCTGTTTATGTCTTTGTATAATGAAGCTTCGTCGAAAAAGGTAATATATTTGAGGTTTGACTTATTTTAAATTTTTTTCTTCTGCTATATTTTTTATTGTGATTGTATCGACTAAAGCTTCAAAGGCCAGTGCCAGCTTTCCCGTTTGTTTGTACGCTCGTTCATAATTGATAGGGTCTTTTCTGAAAAGCTCAAGCGTTCAGTAGTCTAATCGCTTCTTGGATCAGTATGACTATTGCGGCCGCAGCAGGGACTATAATTTTCATGCATCAGGCGGAAGAAGTTGAGTTACTAAGTTTGGCTACTTCTTGGTTAGTTGCTGTGGGTGTGTTTGTTATATTTATGTTGATAATAGTTTATGTTGGTTTTTATTCTGGCGGTGCACGCCGCGGCAGATGATTTGCTCTATCTGTGAATAGCGCGATTTGTTCGATTGGGGGGAGGGCTGGTTTTGCGTATAAAAAATATTGGTGAAATGGTTGTTTTGTATTTTATGATTATTATGGTTTGCATGCTGTATGCAGCGCTTTTTGTCAGGTTAATAACAGAGTTTATTGTGCTGGATGGATGGGATTTTAATGCAGTGGCTGGTCTTATATTTGTTATTCAGTTGGTTATAGGTATCCGATATGGTGTGCCGGATCTGAAACCCGAAGTGCTTGAGGTCACTACAGATTTTAAAGAGCCTCCAATGGCTGTTTTTTATTATAATCTTATTGCTGTCTCCATGCTGTCTACGTTTTTTATTATGATGTTCGTTGAGGAGTTTTTGCCATTGGAGGGGGTTACTTATTTTGGTGTGACGGTCCTCGTGTTTTTAATCGCCTTATTTTGCTTCTTTGTTCGGGTAAAAAGAAACGCACTTGAATCGATTCGTAATTAAGCCTGGCTAGGGAAGGTCTGAAGTACCCACCGTTTTTTTGATACTCCAACCATTTGGAGTTCAAAAAAGCGGTGGGTACTTCAGACCTTCCTTAGGTTCAGGCGTATCAAACCCGCGATGCTCAATTACCCGAAACACATCGCTGACGTCCTGGAGCAACACACGGGCGATGTTGGTGACGGTGTTGATGTCGTTTTCGGCGTAGTCGGGGAGGCTGGTGCAGGCCATAAGGTTCAGGTATTTGAGGACGGCGTTGAGGCGTTCGCTGACGCAGTTGTGGAGTTCACGCAGGGGAGCGTCGCTGTCGATGAGGAGGACGGGGTAGTCGGTGGCGAATTGGGACATGGGGGTGAAGCGGCGAGGCGGATTGTTCTTTGTCATAGGATCAGCTCTTCAATTGATAAGAAGTGCCACCTTTCTGCTGCGAAACAAATGGGTGGCAGCTATGTGCGGGTTCGCAGACCGGAGAAGAGACTAAAACCGGCAGACCCGAAGGTCTCCCACACACAGCCGCCATAAAACGTAACGGTGGCGAATTTTGCCACAGTTGTCATTTGACGGTGTGTCTCCACTTCTACAGGGCTGCGAAACCCTATCGCCCATTACTGTCGGCGACGGGGCGAATATAGGTGGCCACTTTGGGGCTCGCAACCGGAGGGTAGGACGCCTTTTAGCCCATTGTGATGATGGGGATTGGCAGCGCTTGAGGGCGAAGCCCTTGTAAACCGGGTGCTCGGAAATGTCTGAGGAAATGGGCGGCAGGGGATTGGGGCCGCTTCGCAGCCCGGTGGGAGCAAGCTCCCTCGCCACAAAGGGTGTTTTCCTACAAGGTTTTCAGACGTGGCGATCGAAAAATTGCAGCCCTCGGCGGCGTCTGCACGGGATTCATTTCTTCATGATCGAGGTGAACAGTTCAGATTCCAGAAATCGTTGCAGCCACACCTGAAGCCGTGGATAAGGCGCCTGCCCAAACCATTCCCGATCCACATGGGCGAATTGCCGCACAAATGGCATCAACGCCACATCCGCCAGGCTCGGATGCCCGGCGAGCAAGTAGTCACGCCCCTCCAGCCGCTCATCGAGCCTGCGCAAGAACACCTCACCCTCGGCCCGGTAATGTTCCATCGGCTGCTCGGGGTAGCGTTCGGCGTATTTGTAGCGATTGAGGTGCACCTTGAAGACCTGATCGTTTTCTTCGATCAGTTCAGCCATCAGCAGCCTCCCGGCGGGGTCGTCCTTGAGCAACCAATCCTGCGGATCGTTCTGCGCCAAAGCCCAGCGCATGATGGCCAGGCTTTCATCGATCACCTGACCCGTCACCTCCAACACCGGCACCGTGCCTTTGCTCGACAGCGCGAGCATTTCGGCAGGTTTGGCCTTCAGGCTGACTTCGACGATCTGCACCTCAACCCCTGAATAACGCAGGGCCATGCGCGCCCGCATGGCGTAAGGGCAGCGGCGGAAGGAATACAACGTGGTCATTTCACCTCCAGGGTACTCAGGCCGTTGCCCTGACGGCGGACCTGAATCTGCACCGGAATCCGCTCATGCATTTCCTGCACATGGGAAATCACCGCGACCTTGCGGCCCTGGGCTTGCAAGCCGTCGAGGGCGTCCATGGCCAGTTGCAGGGATTCCGGATCGAGGCTGCCGAAGCCTTCGTCGATAAACAGCGATTCGATTTTCAACGTGCTCGATGCCATCGACGCCAACCCCAGCGCCAACGCCAACGACACCAGGAACGTCTCGCCGCCGGACAACGAATGCACCGAGCGCAGTTCATCGCCCATTTCCGTGTCCATCACCAACAAGCCGAGCATGCTGCCGCCGCGTTTGAGGCGATAGCGCCGCACCAGTTGCCGCAGTTGCACGTTGGCGTGGTGCACCAGTAGGTCGAGGTTGTAAGCCTGGGCGATTTTGCGGAACGTGTCGCCAGTGGCCGAGCCGATCAACGCACTCAGGCGCGCCCAACGCTGGTACTCGGTGTAGGCGTCGGCGATTTGCTGGGCCAGGGCCTGATTGGCGTTCTGCCGGCGTTGGTCCTCGGCCTGTTCGGCACGCAATTCGGCGCAGCGATGTTCGCTGGCGGCAAACAGGTTTTGCAGTTCCGTCAGCGCGGTGGCCAGTTGTTCGGCGTCGAGGTTGCCGTTGTGTTGCGCCTGATGCTTGAGCAGGCGCTCATCGCGCTCCTGCAACAGCACCTTGGCCTGTTCGATGGCTTTTTCGCTGTGCTGCAACTGTTGGCGCAATTCGCTCAGCTGTTGATCGTCAACGCTCAGCAACGCTTCCAGACCACCGTCATCGAGCTCCGGATGCCGCGCGCGCCAGTCGGCAATCTTGCTGCTCAGTTCGCGGTCTTCAGCTTCCAGGGCGTGCGAACGCTCTTGCTGCGCCTTGAGCTCTGCGGCCAATTGCACCAGCCGCGTGCGCACTGTTTGCAGTTCCTGATTGGCGGCGGCTTCGGCGTGACGGGCCTGTTCGACGGCGCGATCAAGTTGCTGCTGCCACTGTTCGGCGCTGGCGTGCTCGCCGAGTAATTGCGCGAGTTTCTGCTGGCAAGCCTGTTGTTGCTCGGCCAGCACGCTGAACTGCTGTTGCGCGGCGTCCAATTGCTGGGCGCGAGTCAGTTGGCGGTCCTGTTCTTTCTCCAGTGTCTGCTGGCGTTGTTGCTGTTCGCCGAGTTCGTCGCGCTGCTGGTCGAGTTGTTCCAGGCGTTGGGCGATCTGCCGGTCGAGTTGCATGAACGTCGCGGCAGGCTCAGTGCGCAGGGCTTGCAGCGTATCGGCCGGCAGCAGCGTGCTGAACGCCGTGAGTTCTTCGTCCAGCCGTTGGCGATCACTGCTCAACGCCTGTTGCTGAGTGCTCAGGTGCTGAGTCGCTTGCTGGCTCGCCGTTTCGGCGTTGCGCAGTTGCTGGGCCAGGCGCGCGGCGTCCTGTTGCAGGGTGAGCAGGGCGGTTTGCCGTTGTTCATCCTGGGTGATGCTCTGGTTTAGCTGACTGTTTTGTTGGGCCAGCCAGGCATCGCGTTTGACCGCGTCCTGATTCAACAACTGAGCGGACAGCGGATGGGCTTCGACGCTGGGTGTCAGGCTCTGTTGCTGCGTGGCGAGGTGTTCCTGTTGTTGCAGCAACTCCTTTTGCTGGGCAATCAAACCGCCGACTTCAGCCCGCAGATCGGTGAGTTTTTCTTTCAGCAGATCGACGGCTTTCTGCGCGTTGGTCAGTTCGCTTTCGTCATGCCGGCCGAGGCTTTGCAGCAGCGCTTCGGGCTGATGATAAGGATGATCCGGGCTGCCGCAGACCGGGCATGGCTGATCGTCCTGCAACTGTGCGCGCAACTCTTCGACGCTTTCACTGCGGGCCAGGCGTTGGCGTTCCAGCAGTTCGCGGGTGACGGTCAGGGTTTGCTCGGCGACGGTCAATTGGTCCTTGGTTTTCACCCCGTCCTGGGTCAGGCGTTCACGTTCTTGCTGGGCGCTGAGCTGGCGTTGTTGCAGCTCGGCGCCGCGCTTGTCCAGTTCCTGTTGGCTGGCCCACAGGCGCGTCAGTTCTTCGAATGCGCGCAGTTGCTTGCGGTTGTCCTGCAACAGCGTGCTCAGCAACTGAATCTGCTCGGCCACGGCTTCGGGCTCGGCGCCGGCCTCTTTGTAGAGCACTTCCAGGTTCTGCTTTTGCGCGCTCAGTTCTTCAGCGGCGCGGGTGGCGTTGTGCTGCAGATCGGCCAGTTCGGCTTGGCCTTTGTTCAGGCGATTGCCGATCAGCATCAGTTGTTGCAGACGATCGCGGTAGGCGTTCCAGGCATCGCTGAGCGGCGCCAGATGAACGCTTTGCTCAAGCTCCCCGGCGATGCGTTGTAAACGTTCGGCGACCCGTTTTTGCTGGTCGAGCAACCCTTGAATCGTGCCTTGGCCCTGGGTGCAGGCCAGTTCCGCTTGTTGCTTGAGTTCAGCGCTCAGGCTGGCCTCTCGCGCCAGGCGGGCGAGGGTGCTTTGCTCTTCAAAAGCCTGGCGCAGCAAGGGTGTGCCGGCGCTGTGCTGGTTTTGTGCCTCGGTCAACGCGGCGTGGGCGCTGCTCAGGCTCTGTTCGAGTTGGGTCTGGCGCTCGGTCAGTTCTTGTTGCTGTTGCGTGTGTTGCTGAATCTGCGCGGCCAGCGGTGTGAGTTGGGCGGTGAGTTCGGTTTTGCGCGCAAATTGATGCCGCTGTGGCGCCAGTTGTTCCAGGCGTGTCAGCTTCAGTCGCTCGCCGGCCAGGCTTTCCCAGTGCTGCTGGGCGCTGTGCAGTTGCTCGGTGGCGCTCTGTTGCTCGTCCTGCAATTGGCGCAGGTCTTTGAGCCAGGTGTGTTGCTGCTCAAGCTGCTTGAGTTGCGCTTGTTGGGTCTTGAGTTGCTGTTGGGCTTCGTTGAAGCGCTCATCAAGCTCGGCGCGTGCTTCAGGGGGCAGCGGCGTGACACCGGTGGCCTGATCCTGCAACAGCTTGTGGGCTTCGCGGGCCTCTTTGGTCTTGTCGAATGCCCGGCGACCCAAACGGGTGTAGAGCGCGGTATCGGTGAGTTTTTCCAGCAGTTCGCTGCGGTCGTTGTCGTCAGCCTTGAGGAAGGCGCTGAACTCACTCTGGGCCAGCAGCACGGCGCGGGTGAACTGTTCGAAGTTCAGGCCCAGCGCGGCTTCGAGCTGCGCCTTGTACTCGCCTTTCTGACTGGCCAGCAGTTGATCCTGATCGATGTCCCGCAGGCTCTGGCGACTGGCTTGCAGCTTGCCGCCAGCCTTTTCCCGCGCCCGATTGGCCTCCCAGCGCGCCCGGTAGCGGCGGCCGTCGATGCCGACAAAATCCACTTCGGCATAACCTTCGCCGGTGCCGCGCCGCAGCAAGGTGCGCGGGTCGCCGGTGCCGATTTCGCCGTCAGCGTCCGGCACTTTGGCGTCACGGCCGGTGTTGTTCAGGCGCGGCACGGCGCCAAACAGGGCCAGGCACAAGGCATCGAGCAAGGTACTTTTGCCGGCGCCGGTCGGGCCGGTAATGGCAAACAGTCCGGCGCTGGCCAACGGTTCGGCGGTGAAGTCGATCTCAAACGGCCCGGCCAGGGAGGCGAGGTTTTTCAGGCGGATCGCGAGGATCTTCATGGCTGTTCGCTCTCCATCTGCACGTCTTGCAACAGCTCGGCAAAGTCCTTGAGGGTTTGCTCATCGACCTCGCTGCCATAGTTATCCTGCCAGGCGCGGCTGAACAGTTCCTGGGGCGAGAGCTGGTCCAGTTCAATCAACGTGGCGCCGTCATCCGTCCCATCCTTACCGCCGTTGCCGGCATATTCGGCGGCGATTCGCACCAGTCGCACAGCCTTGTCTTCCAGAGCGGTTTCAACCTGGTGACGCAAGTCTGGTTGCGGCTCGTCGAGGCGCACCCGCACTTCCAGCCACGGCTGGCGCTGGAGATCGGCGAGCAAGTCGATGTTCGGCAAGTCGGCCAGTTGCAGCAGGACGTCCGCCAGCGGCGCAGGGCCGATCCGTTGCAGATTGACGGCGCGGGGGATCAGTTTCGGCTCGACGCTGACCAGGGTTTCGCCATCAAGGGTGACGTCGAGAATCTGATGCTGATAGTTGATCTCGGAGAACGACAACGGAATCGGCGAGCCGCTGTAGCGGATGCGTTCCTCACCGTTGACCTTCTGCGGCTTGTGCAAATGACCGAGGGCGACGTAGCTGATGCTCGGCCCGAACAGGCTGGCGGGCAGGGCTTCGGCGTTGCCGATGATCAGGCTGCGCTCCGAATCTTCCGACACCGAACCGCCGGCCATGTGCGCGTGGCTGATAGCGATCAAGGCCTGGCCCGGCGTGCGCTTGGCGTTGGCCGCTTCGATCAGCCATTCATGCACCTGGCCGATACCGCGCAAATAGTTGTCGCCCAACTGCGCGCCGGTCACCTCGGCAGGTCGCAGGAACGGCAGCGCCAGGCACCAGCCGGCAATCGCGCCGGTGGCATCGGGCAACGGCAATAGCAGGCGTTCGGCATCCAGTTGACCGTCATCGAGCCACAGCACTCGGCCCAACGCGTGGGTGCGCAAACGCCGCATCAACGGCGCGGGCAGTTCGATCCGCGAGCCGGAGTCGTGGTTGCCGGCGATCATCACGATGGTCAGCAACGGCTGCTGCTCGTGGGCGCTGACGATGAAATCGTAGAGACGTTCCTGGGCTTTGACCGGCGGGTTGACCGTGTCGAATATATCGCCGGCAATCAGCAGCACATCGGGCTGGTCCAGCTTCAACTGGCGCAACAGCCACTCAAGAAAACAACCGTGCTCGAAATCGCGGTCCTGGCCGTGCAGGTTCTGCCCAAGGTGCCAGTCGGAGGTGTGGAACAGACGCAAGGCGTACTCCGTCGCAAATAAGGTGATGGCCGCGCGGGAAATGATGGGCGGCTAAAGGGGAGGGAGTTTACTGGCAAATACACTGGATGGCGCGACGGATCTGATCAAACCACAGGCCCGTGACCAAGTGGCATGCCTGTGGCGACGGAGCTTGCTCCCGTTGGGGCGCGAAGCGGCCCCTGCGATCTGTTTGATAAAACGATTTATCCGGTACTGCGGCTGCTGCGCAGCCCAACCGGGGGCAAGCCCCCTCGCCACACAAGCGGTTTCAGCCGCTGAGTTTGCCGCCGGGGTTCAAGCGCTGCACCTCGGCAAAAATCTGAGTAATGGCGCGTCCCGGTTGACGTTTATGCAGTCGGCGAACCTGTTCGCTCATTCTGAGCAAGTCTTCACTTGGTTTCGCCCATTGCGCCTTCGGCAATGGCTCGGACCATCGCTGCATGACCTCGGGCAACATCTTTTGCCCCATGGCTTTGATGCGGCGGATTTCCCATTCGGTCAGGTGGTTGGGAATCGTCCAGAGGGTCATCACGTGGTACAGGTACCAGAAAAATCCCGAAACTCGATTGCGTGAACCGTCGCGGATTTGTTGATGCATGCGCGCGCGGGCGTTGTGGAAGGTGTGCAGGCCTTCGTGGGGCGGGTCGTCGGGGCCTTGCAGGTCGAGCGGGTCCTGGATGGATTTGAGGTCGTTGACCTCGTACTCCATGTAGCCGCGAATCGCTTCCCAGTAGCTGATGGCGATGGGCAGGCCGGCGCAGGGGAATTCGACGCTGGTCAGGGTTTCACCGTGCTGGAAACCGATGCCCATGCCGTATTGGCGACGGACGCCGTACTGAGTGACGCCTTGGGCTTCGATGACCCAGGCGCGGAGGGATTCCCAGGGGACGAAGAGCGGTTCGGTGGCGTCTTCGGGCATGAAGCAGACTTCGCGGCGTTGACGGTTGAAGCGGGTGGGGATGATTTCGGCGCGTTTGTTGTGGTTGTGGAGCCAGACGCAGAGGCCGATGAATAGGGTGATGAAGCCGGATACTAGGGCAAGCTCATACGCCTCCTCTATGAACATACGAGTTGTGATGTCATGTATATCGTCCCAGCTTTGGCCTAACAGGAAAAACATGAAGCCGCTGAACAGAGGTATTAAAAAAGCAATCATAAAGGCTAGGGTGAATGGTCCGCCTAATACGACCTGCCATGAGAACACCTCCGGCGACCCCAACCCAAAGTCCATATACACCTCATTTAACTCCCCGATATGAGGACCACTGGGCGGTATCGGCGTAGGCAGCGGCAGAGGGGCGAGATAGGTGATATTCCCGCTTGGAAAAGGCTCGACATCCCCGGCTTTGCGCGATTGCTCAAGGTGCGCTGCCGACACGGATTTATCCAGGTTGTTGGGCATGGTCTACCGTCTCCAGCAAATGGGTTTCAACCAGCAACACAGGAGGATGCTCGGTGACTGTGTTGCGTGGCAGCGAAGGAAAACGGCCTTCGCCACGAGGGTTGAGATGAATGATGTGGGTGCGGGACATCCACTGCCCCTTGGCATTCAATACTTGCACGCACACCGCCAGCTCCAGTGTCTCGACCACGGGCGCCATCGGGTTATTACGATTCAGCGGGTATTGCAGGCATAAAATCAGCGGGTCGGCTTGCACCACTTGCAGGCTATCCGCCACTTCTTCGCTGATCACATCCTTGCGCTCCCGGGCGGTACCGCGACTGTCGAGCGGGCGGTAAAGCCGATGGGCACCAATGCCCAAGCGATGAGAGGGGTTACCGCTCAAGGGAGGCTGGAAGTCGCTCGGTTTCATGCGCGTTGTTTGTTGCCGGCATTCAAGCGCTGCACCTCGGCAAAAATCTGAGTAATGGCGCGTCCCGGTTGACGTTTATGTAGACGTCGAACTTGTTCGCTCATTCTGAGCAAGTCATCACTCGGTTTCGCCCATTGCGCCTTCGGCAATGGCTCGGACCATTGCTGCATCACCTCGGGCAACATCTTTTGGCCCATCGCTTTGATGCGGCGGATTTCCCATTCGGTCAGGTGGTTGGGAATCGTCCAGAGGGTCATCACGTGGTACAGGTACCAGAAAAACCCCGAGACCCGATTGCGGGAGCCGTCGCGGATTTGCTGGTGCATGCGGGCGCGGGCGTTGTGGAAGGTGTGCAGGCCTTCGTGGGGCGGGTCGTCGGGGCCTTGCAGGTCGAGCGGGTCCTGGATGGACTTGAGGTCGTTGACCTCGTACTCCATGTAGCCGCGAATCGCTTCCCAGTAGCTGATGGCGATGGGCAGGCCGGCGCAGGGGAACTCGACGCTGGTCAGGGTTTCGCCGTGCTGGAAACCGATGCCCATGCCGTATTGGCGACGGACGCCGTACTGAGTGACGCCCTGGGCTTCGATGACCCAGGCGCGGAGGGATTCCCAGGGGACGAAGAGCGGTTCGGCGGCGTCTTCGGGCATGAAGCAGACTTCGCGGCGTTGACGGTTGAAGCGGGTGGGGATGGTTTCGGCGCGTTTATTGTGGTTGTGGAGCCAGACGCAGAGGCCGATGAAGAGGGTGATAAAACCTGTCGTCGCTGCATATCCATAACCTTCATGGAATATGCCAATCATTGAGTCCCATATATCTTGCATACCGTAACCAAAAACAATTCCTAGAAACCCGGTAAATAATGGAAATAGAAAAGCGATCATAAATGCGCCGCTGAAAGGCAAACCTAAAATGACCTGCCATGAAAACACCTCCGGCGACCCCAACCCAAAGTCCATATACACCTCATTTAACTCCCCGATATGAGGACCACTAGGTGGCATTGGCGTAGGAAGCGGTAGCGGGGCGAGATAGGTGATCTTGCCGCTTGGAAAGGGCTCGATATCTCCGGCTTTGCGCGATTGCTCAAGGTGCGGTGTCGGCACGGGGTCATTCAGGTTGTTGGGCATGGTCGACCGTCTCCAGCAGATGGGTTTCAACCAGCAACACAGGCGGATGCTCGGTGACTGTGTTGCGCGGCAGCGAAGGAAAACGGCCTTCGCCACGAGGGTTGAGATGAATGATGTGGGTGCGGGAGATCCATTGTCCTTTGGCATTCAGTAGTTGCACGCACACCGCCAGCTCCAGTGTCTCGACCACGGGCGCCATCGGGTTACTGCGATTCAGCGGATAGCGCAGGCATAAAATCAGCGGGTCGGCTTGCACCACTTGCAGGCTATCCGACACTTCTTCGCTGATCACATCCTTGCGCTCCCGGGCGGTACCGCGACTATCAAGTGGACGGTAAAGCCGATGGGCACCAATGCCCAATCGGTGAGAGGGGTTGCCGCTTAATGGGGGCTGGAAGTCGCTTAGTTTCACCCTTGGTAGCTCGAGATGGATATCGCTGGGTTTGGGGCGCAAAAACAGGTTTTTCAGCAATGAGTCATGCTTGATCAAGCCAAGATGTGCCGTCGGGGCGTGAAGTAACTCGCCGAGGTAATGTTGGTACTGATCCAGGGTGTAGTCACCGCGCTCATCGGTGTCCAGGCTCCAAGGCGTGGTTTTGAGCCATTTGTCGTGGGCGCTGATGTTGTAGCGGTTGAATAGCCAAGTGCCGCCGAATTCCAGTACGGTGAACAATGCCCCGGCCAGATTGACCCGGAAAAACACGGTGGAGAGGCGTGTGCCAGCGGCGGCCCAGGCGGCTGTTCGCGCTGCTGGGCTGCCGGCAGTCATCACTTTAAAAGTGGCGTGCGCGGTATGACTGAGACCATAGGCATTAACAGCCGCCATGCCGCCGGCACCCACCGTGGCAAGAGCCGCACTGTTTTGGGCTGCGCGATTGCCGCTGCGCGTCGCGTGCTCCCAATTCTGGTGTTGTGCATTGAGGCTGGACAATGACGATGCCAAACCTAGAACATAAGTAAAACCGCCCAATCCGATGTGCATCTTCCCCATCTGCACATGCACACTCTCCAAAGCATGATGTTGAGCGGCCAAAACCAACTTATCGCTGCGAGCCTTCAGTGCGGTGTCTGCCAAGCCTTGAGCTGCGGTAAAACCAGCTGCACCGGTAGCGGCGAGCGCAGCGAAGAAATCAGCACGTATCTTTTCGTTTTTGGTCTGCCTCATCATCTCTCGATAAACCACCACCAAATTCACCACCTGCGCCAAAAACACCAACAACCCAACCCCTTCGCTCTTGATCAGTTCTGCCCTCGGCACGCTCTGCACCCCCTGCCGAATATTCATCAGCAAACTCCTCACCTCCTGCTGCTGCGCGGGTGGAAACACCACGGTCACCCCCGCCCGAGCCGGTGTGGCGCCGTAGGTGCGCACCGACCGATCCGGCAGTTCGGCAATCGGGCTCAGCGCACCGGCCAGTCGGCCTTCGAGTTGAGTCAACTGCGCCCGCACCCGAACGATCTCGGTCTGCAACTCCATCGCCCGCTGGGTTCTGTGGCCCGGCAGGTTTTTGTTATGGGTCAGCCGGTTGCGTTCTTGGGTCAGACTTTTGAGGTAGGCGCGTTCGCTGAGCACGTCCTTGAGGTCGGATTGCAGCGCCGTGTGCTCACCCGGGGTGGCGACGGTGAACGTCACGCCGGTGGTTTTCGCCGCATCGAGTATTCGCGCCGGCAGCGCTTTGGGCAGATGGCGGAACAGTTCGTCGAGGTCGGGGATTTTCCCACCCGTCAGATCGAAACCCTCCAGCGCTCGGCTCAGCCCCAGGTTTAGCGCCGGGCTGTAGCTTTGCTGCACCGCGTCGGCCATGTCGCGGGTGTGTTCGGGCATTTCGTCGAGGGCTGGCAGGTGCGGTTGTTCGATGGTTTGCAGGGTCTGCAACCAGTGCGGCAGTTTGCTGTACAGGCCGGTCCCGGCATTGGACAGCAGGCTGTATTGCACCAGCAAATCAGGCCGAGCCCGGAGCGGTAAGGTGTAAAACCCAGGTCGGGTCAACTCCGGGTGTTTTTCCAGATAACCCAGCATCTTTTCACTGGCATGGTCGCTGCGGCAGATGTCTTTGACGCAGGCGTATTCGGCGGCGAAAACCTCGGCCAATTGCTGCGGTGCATGCGCGTCGTAGTACCAGGCCGAACGGTGATAGCGCCCGGCACACACCAGCTCCGTGCGGTCAGCAGTGATGCGTTCGAGCAGGCGGTTCCAGCGACCAAGGTCGGCGCGGTACTGAAACAGCTCGTCGTCCATGGCCTCGCGGTCGATGAAATCGTTGATCCCGCGTTTGCCGGTGAAAGTGGAGCCCTCGATCACGTCCTCGATGCGTTTGTTTTGCTCCTTGCCGAGTTTGATCAGGGCTTTGAGGTGCCGCTCAACGAAGTCGGCGGGGGCCATCGCAAAGTGCTGACGGGTGTAGTAACTGCGGTCTGCGTCATCAATCGCGCGCCTTTGAGCCGTGAAGTCTGGCGTGCCGCCCTGATACTTGAGCATCTCTTTGACGTCGGCTTCGGCTTGCTTGCGCAACTGCAGCAATTCCGGCGGGGTTGGTCCGTCGACAGGCTCGACCTTGCCGCCCTTGTTCAGGTAATCCAGCAGGGCTTTGCGCGTGCGCTCCAGAGTGGGTTCTGGCAACTGTTGCAGATCGCCCAACAGCGCGTTGACCGCCGGGTCGTCGCTGACATCCCCCAGTTTTTCAACATCCGCCGGGCTGAGCTGGCTCAGGGATTCGATGTAGCACGCCAGCAAATAATTACGCGCGTTGTGCTCGGCATTGCTCCAGGCATCGACCCAGCCGACCACCGCGTCTTGATACTCGGCCAGATCACGCAGCACGCCGAGGTCGTCCTGCACCGCCAGGAACAGCGTGTCGTCCTGATACGCCGCGCGCACCCGCCCAAGAAATTCGCCGATGTGTGCCTCGCGAAAGCGCCGGGGTGTTTCCCACAGATACGGTTCGCGCTCATGTTCGGGAACGTCGCTGACCTGCACCGTGGACAACAAAACGGCGTCCGGCGGCGAGCCCTTTTCATGCTCGGCACGGTCCTTTTCCGCTTGGGCCTGCTGGGCTGGGACCGTCGCAATCTCCGCCAGCCACTGCTTGGTTTGCCCAACCGTCAGTAAATGCTCGCCCCCGGTTTCACAGTTCACCGGGCCGAGGTCAACAGCTTGCATAAAGTGCTCGCGCTCCTCGCGGCTGTCAGTCACTTGCGCGCATTTGGCGGCGGTCCACTGCACTTCGGCGAAGCACACATGCAAGGTGCTGCGCCGTGAAAAGATCAGCGCCGGGCGTTCTTCGATGGCCGTGCGTTGATCGCCATCAACCTTGGCGCCCTTGTGCAGCAAGGCGCTGACCACGCCGTTGAGCACGCGGTATTCGTGCAAGTGCCCGGTGACGCTGTCGATCACATACAGCCAGCCGTCGCGCAGCATGCGAATGCCCATTGGCCGGGTCTGGAGGGCGTAGGGCAGTTTCAGTTTGGCGATGGGGTCAACGATCTTCTCCACCAGGCCATAACGTACAGGCAGGAGCTGCACGTGGGTTTGCCGCAAAGGGCAGGCGCCGGGGGAGCCGAAGGCGGATTTGGAGGCCGCTGCGGCGGCGAGATTCGCAGGATGGTTCATGGTCGGCCTCGTTCACTGGCCCATTGAAGGGCCATGTTTGCGGCCAGCGCGATACGCTCACCGATGGGTTGCAGGGAGGGCGTATGGAGCAAACGGTCGATGTGGGAATGCTGGTCCAGCGATGAACCGTCCAGCCATGCCACGACGTTGGCGTAATAAAACAACTCGGATTGGCAGCCCAGACCCAGCATGTCGGCCTCGGCTTCCAGCTGTTCAAGCATCGGCCAGCGCTCCGCCACGGTTGCGCCGTGCGGGCGTTCGGAGAAAAACCTCAGCAGGTGAGCGTCGAGTTCAAGCAATGTGCGACGCCGATCAGCGTGGTCCAGCGCCGCATTCTGCTCAGCACTCAGGCGATAGGGCGTCGGCAACTCAGGGCACTCGGCCAGCCGAGGTTGATGCCGCTGCCAATCCGCCGCGACGCCATCGGCGGTCACCACGCAGGACAACGGCCCAAACAAACGCTGATCGCTACCCCCGAACAGGATTCGCGCCACGGCGGCATCGGCCAGTCGCAGGAAAACCGGCAGCCCCTCGGGCAGCTCAACCGTCAGCAGTTTGCGCAAGTGCTGGGCGATGTCGTGCGCCGAGGCCGGGCTGAACAGCAGCACGCCCCATTCCTCGTGCGCGTGCTCCAGATAGAACTGAACAAGCGGTTCATCAGGTTGTTGAACGGCCACTAACAGCGGTGAGATATCCCGCAGCGCGGTGAACGACGGACAGTCATACAGCGCGATGGCGTTGGCGCCAGGGCTCAGTTGCTTCAGGCGCTCCGGCAAATCGCTGAGGGTCGCGCCATCGAGCAACACAAACGCCTGTTGCTCGTTCCACGGCAGATCGGCAGGTAAAGCGGTCGAGAGATTCATGCGAGGGCGGCCTCGCAAATCAGGCAGCGAGAACGGCGGGTTGAAACCAGCGCCTGGCGTTGTTGGGTGGCGTCGAAGGTCAGCTTCAACAGCGGCACCGCGCCCGGCATCAACGGCTCAGCCGGCAAACCGTCGGCCGGGACGCCGCCCTGTGCAATCGGCAGGTTGCTGAAAATGCCGTCCGGCCCCAGCGTCAGCCATTGCCCGCCGGCCTTCATCGTCAGGTGCAATCCACCATCGATGACGACGTGCTGCCCGGCGCTGAGGTGAAGGTACTGGGTGGCGTTGAGTCGCTGACTGCTGACGCGGATGTGCTGGTCGCCCAGCACCAGCAGGTGATCGTCCTGTTTGAGCTCCGTGAGGCGATTGCCGTGGGTGAGGTGGTGTTCTTCGCCGCGCAGCTCGTGGCTGGCGATACCACCGACCACGACGCTGCGTTGGTTATCGACCTGAATGCGTTCGTCGTTGAGCACGTGTTGCACGAAGTCCCGCTGGGCCCGCAGGGCAATTTCCTCTGAGCCGGCTCTGTCCTCGATGCGCAACTCGTTGTAACCGCCACCACCGGGGCTGCTCTGGCTGCGCAAAATGCTTTGCGTGTGCTGAGCGGGCAGATCCAGTGGCACGGGCGTCGCCGCATTCGGCAAGCAGCCGAGCACGTAGGGTTTGTCCGGATCGCCTTCGCTGAAGCCCACCAGCACTTCCATGCCGACTCGCGGGATCAGCACGCTGCCATAGCGGTCATTCGCCCAACCAGCGGCAACGCGCAGCCAACAACTTGAGTGTTCGTTGCGTTGACCGTCGCGGTCCCACGCCATCTGGACTTTTACGCGGCCGTACTCATCGCAGTAGATCTCTTCACCGGGCGGTCCGGTGACCACGGCATGCTGATGGCCGGCCATTTGCGGTTTGGGGTGTTCAAGGGCCGGGCGGAAGATCACGTCCCACGGCGTGGCGACGAACTGGTTGCGGTAGCCCTGGCTGAAGCCATCGTCAGGATTGCTGTGCGTAATCGACTCTTCCAGCACCTGAGGTTGTTCACCCGCATGCTCAACCTCCGTCAGTAGCCACAAACCGTTGCAGTCGCTGCGCAGGTGTTCGATCAGGTCAACAAAGTGACCGCTGCGCATGGCACTTTGATCGCTGCGCCCACGGGCTCGCCGGTAGTCAGCGCGATGGCGCTCCAGCGCCCGCCTGGCCAGATGCTTGCCGCGTTCGCGCTCGGCGAATTGCCCGGGGAAGGCGTAGTCCTCCAAATGAGGCAATTGCGCGCCCTTGCTCTCGCTGTCGAGCGGCAGGCGTGGCTTTTTGAAGTTGTAGTCCCGGCGGCTGACGTGAGTGGTGCGGGTTTCCAGGCTGATCTGGAAGCGATCAATGACCGGGGCTTCGGCAACCATGCCGCTGCCTTGGGCATACGCCGTCGGGCTCTTGGGTTTCGGGAATACCGTCTGGTCATCGCCGAACACCAACACATGCCCGGCGGCACTGTGCTGGAAGTGAAAGTGCAGCCCTTCTTCCTCGCACAGCCTTTGAACAAAGTGCAGATCTGACTCGGTGTATTGCACGCAGTAGAGTCGCGGCCGGTACTCAGCGTTGAGTTGGAAGCGCCAGGTATCGGCTTGTATGCCGTGATCAGTCAGTACTTTGCCGATGATCTGCGGCACGCTCAGGTGCTGGAAAATACGTTGGTTGTGGCGATGCGCGAGGTAGGCGAGGCGAGGTGCCAGAGTGATCTGGTAGTGAGTCAGGCGTTTGCCCGAGTCGCCTTGCGCGACTCGATAGACCTGGCCGTGAATCCCGGCGTTGTCGGGGCCGAATGTCAGAAAGGCCGAGCGATGCAACAGCGACTCGAGATCCAGAACGGGTCGTTCGCTCACCAGTTCGAGTTTGACTTCGTAGGGCTGGTTCAGCGCCTCCTTGGCGCGGAACCTGAGGACCTGAAGATCGTAGGAAAACCCTGCAATGTCGAGTGTGAAAACACCTTCGTTCGCCGTTTTGAACATCCGCGCATCCCTGTGTCATTTAAGGCACAGGACTCTGCGTGAATCTTCGCGATGGCGAAGTCAGTCGATTCGATATCCTTTGTAGGGCATTTCCGTGAAGCAGAATCGCAGCCGGGCCGGCGATCTTTTCTGACAGCTACTTCGGATAAAGCGGCGGCAACCCGCTATCACCCACCGGGTCCTGAACCCGCTCGGCCAACGGGATCGCCCGGGTCGCGCGCCACAGGTCTTCACCTTGCCAGTGCTGGCCGGTTTCGCTGTAGAGCGCGCCGTTCAAACCGTCCAGTGCGTCCGACAGCGGCACGAAACGCGCCGCCATGTCGGCCAGGGTTTCCGGTTGTTGCCGGGCCCAGGCGTCGAGGGCCTGGCGGGTGGCGTGGGGATCGTTGGCCTGGCAGGCACGCTTGAGTTCGTCGAGCACTGTACGTGGGCTCGGGCCGGTTTGCGCGGCGCGCAGGATTGCCGGTTGCCAGCGAGCGCGCCACCACAGGCCGAAGCCGAGCAGGGTGGTGCAGGCGAAGATCACCGTGCTGAGTTTCCACCACCACAAGGCTTCGCTGTCGGCGGCGTAATTCACTTGCGCAGTGCCCGCCGGAGTGTCGACCACCAGACTCGGATTGTTCGTCACTTGCAGGGTTCGGGCCGGCAGGCTGCTGTGTTCCAGATGATCTTCGAAGGTGTTCCACCAGACCACATCCACCGTCGGTAACTCGAGGGTGCCGCTGTGGGCGGGCACCAGGGCTTCACGGTCCTCACGGCTGCCGATCAGGCCGCGTTCGCTGTTCTGGTTGCCCAGCACCGGTTGGTCCGGGTAGCGGCGCAAGCCGCTGATATCGGTGGCGGGCAATGGCGGCAGTTGCGAACTGGCCAGGCCTTCGGCTTTCAGGGTCAGGCTGCGGGTCAGGGAGTCGCCGACCTGGGCGTGATCCGGTTCCGGGTTCCAGCTTTCGCTCAGGCTCAGGCTGCGGGCAGGCAACCAAGGGGCGTCGGCCGGGTAGGTGGCGGGTTTGGCCTTGACCGTCAGCGGTATCTCGGCGGAGCTGACGCGCAGCAATTTGCCGGATTTGGGCCCTTGCGCGGAGGCGTCCTGGGCCGGTTGCGTGTCCACCAACGTGGCGCTGAACACCTGCGTCGGGATGGTCAACACACCGCTGTGCTGGGGAAAGATCGCGTAGCGCATTTCGATTACGCCATGGCGCAGGCCATTGATGACCTTTTCATAGGTGCGCGACTCGCCCAGTTGTTCGATGCGCGCATCGGGAATCTGCAACGGGGTCAGGCTGCTGTCGTCGTACAGCGACACCGAATGGTAGATGCGCAAGGTCAGGATCGCCTGGGCCTGCACGTACACGCTGGCCTGGTCGAGGCTGGCCTCGATAAACACCGGTGCCAGGGTTTTTGCGGTGTCCTGGTTTTCGCTTTCGACCACTTGAATGCTGATCGGCTGACTGCGGACTTCGCCCAATTGCAGCGACGGGATCTCGACGCTGCCGTTTTGCTTGGGCAACAGCGTGATGATCCAGCGTGTGGTGGCGCGGTTGTCGCCGTTGATCGTGGTCAATTGGTTGACCTGGCGGGTGCCGCGCACTTCGAACAGCGGTTCCAGCGGCGTCAGGTCGGGTTTGCCGAACAGCGTCACGTCGTTGGATTCCAGGGTCAGCTCGACCGTTTCGCCGGAGTTGAGGCGACTACGGTCGACACTGGCGACCAGCCCCGCAGCCTGGGCCTGAACAGTCCAGAAAAGCAGGGCGAGCAAGAAAGCGGTGAAGCGGGTCATCGAGTTTTTCCCTGATCCTGATGTTGTTGCTGTTCGTACCAGAATTTGCGCCGGAGCAATTCGCCGGGGTCATCCGGAATCTTGCGCAGCCATTGCTCCAGCGCCTGGGCTTGTTCGCCTTCCAGGCTGTCGTTGGCCGGACGCCGTGGTGGCGTGGTGCTTTGCTCATCACCCAGTTCGCTGCCCGGTACCTCGTTGGCCCCCGGTTGCGGCGCGGCGGTGGACGACTGTTCGGTGTCTGGCGTGGCGGGTTGAGCATCGGTTTTCGGCTCGCCGCTGCTCGACGGTTGTGTCGCAGAGCCGGGTGGCGGGCCTTCGCTGGTCGTCCCGCTCTCGTCGCCTTCAGTCTTGTCCGGTTCAACCGCCGGCGGCGTGGCTTTCTGTTTGATCAGGCTTTCCACCAACGCCTTGTTGGTCAGCGCCGGACGCAAATCCGGCTGCCGCTCCAGGGCCTGGTCATAGGCATCCAGCGCGGCTTCCAGTTCACCGCTTTTGGCCAGGGCGTTCCCCCGATTGTAGTGCGCCCGCGCGTCGTTGCCTTGGGCGAAGCGCTCGGCGGCACCACTGTAGTCGCCGGCCTCGTAGAGCGCGACGCCTTGCCATTGTGGGTCTTCGAAGTGTTGCGCGGCTTCGGCCGGGTGTTCCTGCCTGAGCAAATGCAGGCCCCGTTGATCGGGACGCAGCCACAGGTCTTCAAAGTCGAACGCGTAACTCGGTTGCGGCAGCAGAAACAGGAGCGGCAGGCAGAACAACCAGCCCCGACGCCCGGCAAAAGAGGCCAGCAGCAACAGCGGCAGCAACAGCCAGTAACCCTGATCGGCCCAGGTGTCGAGGCGCAGGGTCTGGCCATCGTTACGCAGGTTGCGCGGGCCATCGAGCAGGCCGAGGGCGCCGAGGTCGGCATCGTCCAGCCTTGACGCGTGGTAGCGGCCGCCCAAGTCACTGGCGAAGGCCTTCAAGCCTGGATTGTCCAGGTGCGGCACCAGAATCGCGCCTTGGTCGTCCTTGAGGAAGCTGCCGTCTTCTTGAGCCACCGGCGCCCCCTCGGGGGTGCCGACGCCGAGCATCAAAAATTCCGTGGACTTGCCGTTCAGGGCCCGCTCAATGCCGAAGCGCTCCTGTTCGTTCAGGGACGAGCCGATCAGCAAGATCCGGCCCTGACCGAGTGCACCCTGATCCAGCAGCGCCAGGGCCTTCAACACCGCCAGATCGGCGCGATGACCGGCCTCGGGCATCAACGAAGGCTTGAGTGCGTCCAGCAGGTTGCGGCTGGTGGACAAGTCATCCGACAGCGGCACCAGCGTGTGGGCACTGCCGGCGTAGACGACGATCGCGGTCTGGGCATCGCTGCGGCTTTGCAGCAGGTCGAACAGCTTGCGCTTCGCTTGTTCCAACCGGGTCGGCGGGCTGTCGGTGGCGAGCATTTCCGGGGTCAGTTCGAGCAGCACCACTAACGGGTCGGCGGGTTTCTGGCTGGTTTGTTCAACCCGTTCCCAACTCGGCCCGAGCAACGCGCCAATGGTCAGCACCCAGGCCAGGCCCAGCACCACCCACGGCAATTTGCTGTCATGACCTTTCCCGCCGCTGAGCAGCGCCGCGTGGAAGGCCGGCGGCAGAATCATCTGCCAGCGCCCGGCGCGTTTCTGCCGGTGCCAGAGTTGCCAGAGCAACCAGCCGAGCACCGGCAACAGCATCAGCCACCACGGGCGGAACCAGTAAGGCCAGAGCGCACTCATCGGCGCCTCCGCAGGCGCAGGCGTTTAAGCCGCTGGCGCCAGTCCGGCAATTGGCTTTGCAAAAACAGGTCCTTGCTGAGGAAGCGTTGCAGCGGGTTGTCCGGCCAGCGCTCGCGCACCACCAGCAACAGGCTCAACAGCAACGCGAAGGCCAGCGGCCAGTGATACAACGCCTGGGCCGGGCGGGCCTGGGTCGGTTGCTGGGTCACCGGTTCCAGTTTGTCGAGGGTGGCCCTGATCGCTTCCAGTTCCTTGCCGTCACGGGCGCGGAAGTACTGGCCACCGGTGGCTTGGGCGATGGCTTTCAGCGCCGGCTCGTCGAGGTCCAGGCTCGGGTTGACGCCGAGGAAGCCCAAGGTACCGCTTTGCTCCGGGTCGGCGCCGATGCCGATCGGGTAGATTTTCACCCCTTCATTGGCGGCCAGTCGCGCGGCGGTCAGTGGGTCGATTTCGCCGCCATTGTTGGCACCGTCGGTGACCAGAATCAGCACGCGGCTTTGCGCCGGACGCATCCGCAAGCGCTTGAGGGCCAGGCCGATGGCATCGCCGATGGCGGTGTTCTTGCCGGCGATGCCGATCCGCGCTTCATCGAGCCAGACCCGCACCGTGCGCCGGTCGAAGGTCAGCGGCGCTTGCAGATACGCCTGGCTGCCGAACAGGATCAAACCCACCCGGTCGCCTTCGCGGCTTTCCAGAAAATCACCGAGCAAGTGCTGCACCAGCGAGAGCCGGCTGACGTCTTCGTCCTGCCATTGCATGTCGGGGAAATCCATCGAGCCGGACACGTCCACCGCCACCAGCAGGTCGCGGCCACTGGCGGCAATCGGCAGCGGTTCGCCGAGCCATTGCGGGCGCGCGGCGGCGATCAGCAGCAACAGCCACAGCAGAATAAACGGCGCTTGCTGGCGCCAGGCCGGCAGATTGGCGCGGGCACGGCGGCGGGTCAGGCCTTCGAGGTCGCTGAGGAAGCTGACTTTAAGCGCCGGTTCGCCGCTGTCGGCCACCGGCAGCAGCACGCGCATGAGCCACGGCAGCGGCAGCAGCGCGAAGATCCACGGCCAGGCGAACTCAAACATGTTTGCGAATCCAGGTGTCGACGGCTTGGGTCAGGCCGGCGATGGCCTTGTCGTCGAGTTTGCATTCGGGTTTGTAGGCGCCTTCCACCAGCACCATCCAGCGCGTCAGGCCGGCGGCAGGGCAGCGGTTGTCGAGGAACGCCAGCCATTTGCGGCCGTTGAGGGTGTGGCTCTGGCTGTAGGGGTAATGGTTGCGGCACAAGCGTTTGAGCAAGCCGTTGAGTTGCTGCAACCAGGCCCCGGCCGGCGCGCCGTCGTAGGGTTTGGGCATCTGTGCCAGTTCGACCAGGGCGGCGATGCGCACCGGGTCCAGCGGTTGTTCGGCGCGCACGATGGGGCGTTTGTCGGGAATGAACCGGCGCAATTGCCACAGGCCGAAACCGATCAGCGGCAGCAACAACAGCAATAGCCACCAACCCGGCGCCGGCGGCCAGAAACCAATGGGTGGCGGGGTCATCAGCGGTTGCAGTTGTTCGAGGCTGCTCATCGACCTTTCCCCGGTTTCTGTGGGTTCAGGTATTCGCGCAGTTGCTCGACCATCTCGCTTTGGGTGCTTAAGGGCATCAACAACACCCGCAGCTTTTGCGCGAGCAATTCCCAGCGGGCGATGCGCGCTTCGGCCTGGGCGCGGTAGGTCTGGCGCAGGTCGAAATTCAGCGTGTCGAGTTCCAATTGCGCGCCGCGTTCGGCAAAACGCAAAAGCCCGGCGGCGGGCAGGGCGTGGTCCAGCGGATCGGATAGCGGCAGCAGTAACAGATCGCAATGGCGCGACAACAGGCTCAGTTGTTGCTCGGAACCTTCGGTCAGTGCGCGTTCGTCGCAGATCACGATTACCAGGCTGCCGGGGCGCAACACCTCGCGGGCGCGGCGCAGGGCCATGTTCAGCGAATCGCGGTTCTGCTCGCTTTCGGTGTGCAGCGACTGGTTGACCCGCACCAGTCGGTTGAGCAATTGCAACAGGCTCTGCTTGCTGCGCCGGGGCTTGATTTCGTAGTGCTCGTTATCGCCGAACACCAAGCCGCCGATCCGGTCGTTATGCCCCAGGGCGGCCCAGCCGATCAGGCTCGCGGCTTGGGCGGCGAGCACCGATTTGAACATCAGCCCCGAGCCGAAAAACAGCCGACGACTTTGCTCGACCATGATGAAAATCGGCCGCTCGCGTTCTTCATGGAACAGTTTGGTGTGCGGCTCCTGGGTGCGGGCGGTGACGCGCCAGTCGATGGTGCGCACGTCGTCGCCGGCCTGATAGACCCGCACTTGATCGAAATCGACACCACGGCCGCGCAGCTTGGAGTGGTGCAGGCCGATCAACGGGCTGCGCTGGCTCGGCGTGGAGAACAATTGCACTTCGCGCACCCGATGGCGCATCTCGATCAGCTCGGCGAGGCTGACGCGGATGCCCGGCTCGGGCGGCAGGAGGGCGTTCATCGGGGTCAAGCGACGGCTACGACGTCGAGAATCCGCTGGACCACCCGGTCCTGATCGATGCCCGCCGCTTCGGCTTCAAAGGACAGAATGATGCGGTGACGCAACACGTCGAACAGCACCGCTTGAATGTCTTCCGGGCTGACGAAGTCGCGTCCGGCAAGCCACGCGTGAGCGCGGGCGCAGCGGTCGAGGGCAATCGAGCCGCGCGGGCTGGCGCCGTAGGCGATCCATTCGGCCATTTCCGGGTCGAACTTGGCCGGCGTGCGCGTCGCCATGACCAGTTGCACCAGGTATTCCTCCACGGCGTCGGCCATGTACAAGCCGAGGATTTCCTTGCGTGCGGCGAAGATTGCTTGCTGGCTGACCCGGCGTTCAGGCTTGGTTTCGCCGTTGAGGGCTTCGCCGCGAGCCTGTTGCAGGATGCGCCGTTCGACGGCGGCGTCCGGGAAACCGATTTTGACGTGCATCAGGAAACGGTCGAGCTGGGCTTCGGGCAGCGGGTAGGTGCCTTCCTGCTCGATCGGGTTTTGCGTGGCCATCACCAGAAACAGCGGCGACAACTCGTAAGTGCTGCGCCCGACGCTGACCTGACGCTCGGCCATGGCTTCGAGCAGCGCCGACTGGACCTTGGCCGGGGCACGGTTGATTTCGTCCGCCAGCACCAGGTTGTGGAAGATCGGGCCTTGCTGGAACACGAAGCTGCCGGTTTCCGGGCGATAGATCTCGGTGCCGGTGATGTCGGCCGGCAACAGGTCGGGGGTGAACTGGATGCGATGGAACTGCGCTTCGATGCCTTCGGCGAGCTCTTTGATGGCCTTGGTCTTGGCCAGCCCCGGTGCGCCCTCGACCAGCATGTGGCCGTCGGCGAGCAAGGCGATGAGCAAGCGCTCGATGAGTTTTTCCTGGCCGAGAATCTGCGTTGAAAGAAAGGTTCGCAGCGCAAGCAGCGCTTCACGATGTTCCATCGATGACTGTTCCTGGAAAGGGTGACCGAAGACGTTCGAATAACGCCAGGGCTGGGGGCGTTACTTTAATGCATCGCGGGGGGTGGCGACTAACGGCATTTTTCAGAAAATGTGCGGTGGGTGGGGAAGATCAAAAGATCGCAACCTTCGGCAGCTCCTACACCGACTGCGTTCGACGCAATGGCCATGCACCACACGGCCCCTGTAGGAGCTGCCGAAGGCTGCGATCTTTTAGCGATCTATCAGGCGAGCTCGCTTATATAGGTGCCCGTGCCCTTGAGAATGTTCTGCAAGGTTTCTTCCACCTCAGCCAAATCACTGGCATCGGTGTTGTGAATGATTTCCAAAGAGTCATCACCATTGAGCGCATCCACATCGCCCGCTGCGATTTCGATCAGCAGGCGGGTAGGGCTGAGGGTGACTTTCACGCCGTCCAGGGTGGACGGCTCGCCGTCGAGGGTGATGTCCAGCGCATCCTCGTCCGGGTAGCGGGTCATCAGGAACATATCGCCCTGATCACTGTGGCAGCAGAGCATGGCCATGTTGTCTTCTTCGTCATCGCACGGGTTGACGATCAAGAGGGCGGTGGTCATTTGCATGGGGAATTCCTGGCTCGACGAGCATGGTGAAGACGAACAAACGGCGATTCTGCCAGCAGACGGGAATTTCTGCTCGTTTGAGTGTCAGAGCCCGTGTCGTGAACAACCGGTGTGTTGCTGGTCATTTCTGGCACGGATGTGCCGCAAAACCGGGCTTAAACCTCCCGTTTTGCCGCGTGGCTGCTAGTGTTGTCCGATGCACAAGGCGCAAGCTGCGTGCGGATGACCGAATATGTCGCAGCGCCGCAAGCACAGGCGTTGCCGCACTCGTTAAGCTGCGCATCGAATGGATACCCGTAAAGGCATTGTGCAATTCATCGTACAGTCGCTTTTGCCGATACCCATTCATGGAAGGTGAATGTGACCTGAGTGTCTCGTCCAGCTTCACCCACCTGTCTCCCTGTTTCCTCTGCCCGAGAATCAGGAACAGGGTGACGGATCGCCCCGAAAGGGGTTATGCACGCGACGCTTCCATCAATAACAAGCCCAAGCGGAGTACCACAGATGGCGTTCTTCACCGCAGCCAGCAAAGCCGACTTCCAGCACCAACTGCAAGCGGCACTGGCGCAGCACATCAGTGAACAGGCACTGCCACAAGTGGCGCTGTTTGCTGAACAATTTTTCGGCATCATTTCCCTCGACGAGCTGACTCAACGTCGGTTGTCCGACCTCGCCGGCTGCACCCTTTCTGCGTGGCGCCTGCTTGAGCGCTTCGATCACGCGCAACCGCAAGTGCGCGTCTACAACCCTGATTACGAACGCCACGGCTGGCAGTCGACCCACACCGCGGTCGAAGTGCTGCACCACGACTTGCCCTTCCTCGTGGACTCGGTGCGTACCGAGCTGAACCGTCGCGGCTACAGCATCCACACCTTGCAAACCACTGTGCTGAGCGTGCGTCGCGGCAGCAAGGGCGAGTTGCTGGAAATCCTGCCCAAGGGCACCCAGGGCGAAGGCATTCTGCAAGAATCGCTGATGTACCTGGAAATCGACCGTTGCGCCAACGCGGCCGAACTCAACGTCCTGAGCAAAGAGCTGGAACAGGTGCTCGGCGAAGTCCGCGTCGCGGTCGCCGATTTCGAGCCGATGAAAGCCAAGGTCCAGGAAATCCTGACCGGCCTGGACAACAGCCAGTTCGCTGTCGATCCGCAAGAAAAATCCGAAATCAAAAGCTTCCTGGAATGGCTGGTGGGCAACCACTTCACCTTCCTGGGCTATGAAGAGTTCGTGGTTGAAGATGAAGCCGATGGCGGCCACATCGTTTACGACCAGAATTCCTTCCTCGGCCTGACCAAGCTGCTGCGTACCGGCCTGACCTACGATGACCTGCGCATCGAAGACTACGCCGTGAACTACCTGCGCGAACCGACCTTGCTGTCGTTCGCCAAGGCTGCGCACCCAAGCCGAGTGCACCGTCCGGCTTACCCTGACTACGTGTCGATCCGCGAAATCGACGCCGACGGCAAAGTCATCAAGGAATGCCGTTTCATGGGCCTCTACACCTCCTCGGTGTATGGCGAGAGCGTGCGGGTCATCCCGTACATCCGCCGCAAGGTCGAGGAAATCGAACGCCGCTCCGGCTTCCAGGCCAAGGCTCACTTGGGCAAGGAACTGGCGCAGGTCGTCGAAGTACTGCCCCGTGACGATCTGTTCCAGACCCCGGTCGATGAACTGTTCAGCACCGTGATGTCGATCGTGCAGATCCAGGAACGCAACAAGATCCGCGTGTTCCTGCGCAAAGACCCGTACGGCCGCTTCTGCTACTGCCTGGCCTACGTGCCGCGCGACATCTACTCCACCGAAGTGCGCCAGAAGATCCAGCAAGTGCTGATGGATCGCCTGAAAGCCTCGGACTGCGAGTTCTGGACCTTCTTCTCCGAGTCCGTGCTGGCCCGCGTGCAACTGATTCTGCGCGTCGATCCAAAGAACCGTCTCGACATCGACCCGGTCCTGCTGGAAAAAGAAGTGGTTCAGGCCTGCCGCAGTTGGCAGGACGACTACGCCAGCCTCGTTGTTGAAAGCTTCGGCGAAGCCCATGGCACCAACGTGCTGGCAGACTTCCCGAAAGGCTTCCCGGCCGGTTACCGCGAGCGTTTCGCGGCGCATTCGGCGGTGGTCGACATGCAGCACCTGCTGAGCCTGACCGAAAAAAATCCGCTGGTGATGAGCTTCTATCAGCCGCTGGGCCAGGTGTCCGGTCAGCGCGAGCTGCATTGCAAGCTGTACCACGCCGATACCCCGCTGGCGTTGTCCGACGTGTTGCCGATCCTGGAAAACCTCGGCCTGCGCGTGCTGGGTGAATTCCCGTATCGCCTGCGTCACAACAATGGCCGCGAGTTCTGGATTCACGATTTCGCGTTCACCGCCGCCGAAGGCCTGGAACTCGATATCCAGCAACTCAACGACACGCTGCAGGACGCCTTCGTCCACATCGTGCGTGGCGATGCCGAGAACGATGCGTTCAACCGTCTGGTGCTGACCGCTGGCCTGCCATGGCGCGACGTGGCACTGCTGCGTGCCTATGCCCGTTACATGAAGCAGATTCGTCTGGGCTTCGACCTGGGCTACATCGCCAGCACCCTGAACAACCACACCGACATCGCTCGCGAGTTGACCCGGTTGTTCAAGACCCGTTTCTACCTGGCGCGCAAACTCTCCGGCGATGACTTGGAAGACAAGCAGCAGCGCCTGGAACAAGCCATCGTCAGCGCGCTGGACGACGTTCAGGTGTTGAACGAAGACCGTATCCTGCGCCGCTACCTGGACCTGATCAAAGCGACTCTGCGCACCAACTTCTACCAGACTGATGCCCAGGGCCATAACAAGTCCTACTTCAGCTTCAAGTTCAACCCGCACCTGATCCCTGAGCTGCCGAAGCCGGTACCGAAGTTCGAAATCTTCGTCTACTCGCCTCGCGTCGAAGGCGTGCACCTGCGCTTCGGCAACGTTGCTCGCGGTGGCCTGCGCTGGTCCGACCGTGAAGAAGACTACCGCACCGAAGTCCTGGGCCTGGTAAAAGCCCAGCAAGTGAAGAACTCGGTCATCGTGCCGGTTGGCGCCAAGGGCGGCTTCCTGCCGCGTCGCCTGCCATTGGGCGGCGGTCGGGACGAGATCGCGGCCGAGGGCATCGCCTGCTACCGCATCTTCATCTCGGGCCTGTTGGACATCACCGACAACCTGAAGGACGGCGCGCTGGTTCCGCCGGCCAACGTCGTGCGTCATGACGACGATGACCCGTACCTGGTAGTGGCGGCGGACAAAGGCACTGCGACTTTCTCCGACATCGCCAACGGCATCGCCATCGACTACGGCTTCTGGCTGGGTGACGCGTTTGCGTCCGGTGGTTCCGCCGGTTACGACCACAAGAAAATGGGCATCACCGCCAAAGGCGCGTGGGTCGGCGTACAACGCCACTTCCGCGAGCGCGGCATCAATGTCCAGGAAGACAGCATCACGGTCGTGGGCGTCGGCGACATGGCCGGTGACGTGTTCGGTAACGGCTTGTTGATGTCCGACAAGCTGCAACTGGTCGCAGCGTTCAACCACCTGCACATCTTCATCGACCCGAACCCGCAACCGGCCAACAGCTTCGTCGAGCGTCAGCGCCTGTTCGACCTGCCGCGTTCGGCCTGGTCGGACTACGACACCAGCATCATGTCCGAAGGCGGCGGGATCTTCTCCCGCAGCGCGAAAAGCATCGCGATTTCCCCGCAGATGAAAGAGCGCTTCGACATTCAGGCTGACAAGCTGACCCCGACCGAACTGCTGAACGCCTTGCTCAAGGCGCCGGTAGACCTGTTGTGGAACGGCGGCATCGGCACCTACGTCAAGGCCAGCACCGAAAGCCACGCCGATGTCGGCGACAAGGCCAACGATGCGCTGCGCGTGAACGGCAACGAACTGCGCTGCAAAGTCGTGGGCGAGGGCGGTAACCTCGGAATGACCCAACTGGGTCGTGTCGAGTTCGGCCTCAATGGCGGCGGCTCCAACACCGACTTCATCGACAACGCCGGTGGCGTGGACTGCTCCGACCACGAAGTGAACATCAAGATCCTGCTGAACGAAGTGGTTCAGGCCGGTGACATGACCGACAAGCAACGTAACCAGTTGCTGGCGAGCATGACCGACGAAGTGGGCAATCTGGTGCTCGGCAACAACTACAAGCAGACGCAGGCGCTGTCTCTGGCCGCCCGTCGTGCCTTGCCGCGTATTGCCGAATACAAGCGTCTGATGAACGACCTGGAAGGCCGTGGCAAGCTGGATCGTGCCATCGAGTTCCTGCCGGCTGAAGAAGCGATCAACGAGCGCGTTGCGGCAGGCCATGGCCTGACCCGTGCCGAACTCTCGGTGCTGATCTCCTACAGCAAGATCGACCTCAAGGAAGCGCTGCTCAACTCCCTGGTGCCGGACGACGATTACCTGACCCGCGACATGGAAACCGCTTTCCCGCCATCGCTGGTGAGCAAGTTCTCCGAAGCCATGCGCCGTCACCGTCTCAAGCGCGAGATCGTCAGCACCCAGATCGCCAACGATCTGGTGAACCACATGGGCATCACCTTCGTTCAACGACTCAAAGAGTCGACCGGCATGAGCCCGGCGAACGTGGCCGGCGCTTATGTGATCGTGCGTGACATTTTCCATCTCCCGCACTGGTTCCGTCAGATTGAAGCCCTGGATTACCAGGTTTCCGCTGACGTGCAACTTGAGTTGATGGACGAGCTGATGCGTCTGGGCCGTCGCGCTACGCGCTGGTTCCTGCGCAGCCGTCGCAACGAGCAGAACGCTGCCCGTGACGTCGCGCACTTCGGTCCACACTTGGCAGCGCTGGGCCTCAAGCTCGACGAACTGCTGGAAGGCCCGACCCGCGAAGGCTGGCAGACCCGTTATCAGGCGTACGTCGCCGCTGGCGTCCCTGAGTTGCTGGCGCGCATGGTTGCAGGCACCACTCACCTGTACACCTTGCTGCCGATCATCGAAGCGTCGGACGTGACCGGCCAGAACGCAGCAGACGTCGCGAAGGCTTACTTCGCCGTCGGCAGCGCGCTGGACATCACCTGGTACCTGCAACAGATCAGCGCGCTGCCGGTTGAAAACAACTGGCAGGCCCTGGCCCGTGAAGCGTTCCGTGATGACGTGGACTGGCAGCAACGTGCGATCACCATCTCGGTCCTGCAACAGGGCGACGGCACCCAAGACGTGGAAACACGCCTGGCGCTGTGGATGGAAGCGCACGAAGGCATGATCGAACGCTGGCGCGCCATGCTGGTGGAAATCCGTGCCGCCAGTGGCACGGACTACGCCATGTACGCCGTCGCCAACCGTGAGTTGCTGGACCTGGCGTTGAGCGGTCAGGCGGTAGTGCCTGCCGCTGCGGCCCTTGAGCTGGAACCGGTGGCCTGATCAGCCGCTGAATGAAAAAACCCCTTCTTGAGAGAGAAGGGGTTTTTTTTTGATGATTTAACTCAGGTAGCGCAGGACAAAAGGATTGGCGTCTCCTGCGCTGTCGTACAACCCTGTGACGATGATCCGGCTGCCGTCCAATCCCATCGATGTACCGATATCAGAGGATTCACCGACGTGGGTACGCACTAGTCCCGTTTCATCACCGAAAGTTAGATCCTGTGTTCCATGCGCTGAAAAGCGGCGAAGGATGACGTCTACCTCCTCCCGTCTGCCCAGGCTGTTCCCCTGAACGACAATTTTCGCGTCTGATTGCGTTACGACAGAAATCCATTCAAACCCGGTCGGGTTATCGTCCTCTACGGTTTCCAAGGGTCGGCCATTATTAAAAAGAGGATCGAATGTGCCTGAAGCGGTCAAACTTAAAAGCAGGCACTTGATGAGGCCGGTAGGAGTAACAACCTTGCCAGCGGCGACGATATTTCCATTGTCTTGTAGAGCGATTGAGGAAAGAAGACGAGATTCACCTGATGAGTTGTTGAGGAAAAATCCATCGTCTCCAAAACTTGAATCCAATGTGCCGTCAGCCAAATAACGTGCCACCAACCCTGCGGTCCCTGACTCTCTCGGGATGGCGGCGACGCCTGCAACGATAATTTTCCCGTCGGGTTGAGACAGTTTTGTGAATACCGTCGTTGAATAACTCGGATGTTTGATGAACGTAAATCCCCGGCCTTCGTTAAAGCTCGTATCGAAAGTACCATCAAGGTTGAGACGAATAAGCAGCCCAGTTGTTAGGTGTTGGGTGTCGGTGTAATTGCCGATTAACAGGATTTTATCGTCGGGTAAAAGAACTGCGCCATCGGTGCTATAAGTGAGTTGATCATCTGACAGTTCAGGGCGAGTAGTAGTCTCGCCTTTTAGAATAGGTACCCGAATCACCAATGTGCCTTGATTACCGAATTGGGTATCCAGACTGCCATTCGCGTGGTGACTTGCGAGTGCAGGCACTCCCTCGTTATCGAGTTCCGACTCGTAACGACGTCCCGATAGCAGGATTTTGCCGTCTTCCAACAAGATGATGCTGGCGCCGCGAGACCTGAATCCTTCCTCAAACATGCCCGTCACAACGCCTTCCTGACCGAATGACGTATCGGCACGCCCATCCGCTTCCAGACGGATGATGGCGTAGTCATCACCGAACGTGCCCGCCAGAACCAACTTGCCATCGGGGGCCACGGTGAAACCCCTGACAGATCCCACGGGATCGGGGGGATAGACCGGGAACGCTTTACCTCCATTACCGAAGGTGGGGTCCAGGGAGCCAGCGGGAAGTTTGGATGCAGTAGCCATGGCATTTCTCCTTGAAAACTCATCACGTCTTGTCAATTGAAAGGGTCAGAACGAATTTGATTCTTCGCAATCTGAGTCTTCTTTTATGCAAGTTTCCAATGCTGGCGTCTACTGTCAGAGTTGACAGGTGGCGGGTAATAAATCGCGATAAAAAGTTTGTTTTGACGCTTTTTAAAGTTGTCAACTGTCAGTGCTGACAGGTGTGAGCGAGTCATGGCTTTTGTGGTGCCGGCGTATCACGGTAGTTCGGCAGGGACAAGGTGACGGGATTGAACGACATCATCGCGAGGCACTGCCCTGCGATGATGTATTCGGCAAGTACGGATTACTTGAAGACTTTCATGGTCTCAGCATTCATCGACAATTTATCTGCCGGCCTGGTCAATAAATTGCTGAGCGACTGGTCAAACTTCTGAAGTGCGCGAACTTGCACGTCCTGTTGCTGATTAATATCCGCCACAATCTCCTGGCTACGTTTAAAGTCCGCCCAGACCGGGCTCAACGATTTAGCGTCATGGCCTTGGGCCGTACCGATGTAATTGAACTTCGCATCATAAAAGTCCGCGCTGACATCGGCCTTGATGTCCGAGCTGCGAGAGGTCATCAATTGGCTGTGGGTGTCGACAATCGCGACCACATCCGGCCTGGCGGCGCGCAGGCTTTGCATGTCCGGATAGACCGTCACCGAGCCGAATTGACGCTGTAATGAGGCCTTGACCCCATCGATGGCAAAGTCCGGGTTGGATGTGGCGACGTAAGCATCGTGGATCGGCTGCACAAGCAGGCTCTGGCCGAAACCGGTGCCGGCGTTGGCCTGGTAGTGGCGTAGATAGTCGCGATTGGCCTGGGTGCCGGGGCTGTAGACAATGCCCAGGGACACCGTGCTGCCGCTGGCAACACTGGTGGCGGCGGATCGACCGACCGGTGCGCTGAATAATGTATCGAGGGCGGAGACGGATTTAGGCGCGGTGGGGACGGAGCATCCAACTAACAGTGCTGCAACAGTCAATGTACTGACAAGCACAAGTTTCATGGTGTATCTCCAGTGAAACAACAGGGGCGAACGTTAAGTATTACCGGTGTTAATCGGTGGTGAACTCAGCCTAAACCTGTCTTTACGCCATGAAACGGTCCATCCGTGCACTTATTGACTGATGCCTAGTTTTGTTTGGTGTAAGTACCGGAGGTTAATTGCGTCGGGTAATAAACAGGCCCGAATCATTGATTCGAGCCTGTTTATTTATGGCTGATGCAACAGCGATCAGTTTTTCAAGGGGATCAACACTTTCTCGTCCGGCGACAACACCATGAACACCAACAGTTTGGCCGGTTGGGTCGCACTGGCGTTTTTCGAGACCAAATGCTCGGAGCCGGCCGGTTCATACCAGTACTCGCCGGCCTTGTAAGTGATCGCCTTCTGGCCTTTGACCTGCGAGGTAATCTGGCCCGAGAGCACATACGCCATGGCCGTGCCATCGTGTTTGTGGGCGATGGACGCCTGGCCGGGTTTGTAGTCGACCTCAATCATCATGGCTTTTTTGCCGGGCACGTTTTGCAGCAGTTCGTCTTGCAGCACCGTGACCTTTTCCGACGGGTCGTGGGCGAAGGCCGAAGCGGAAACGGTCAGGGCCAGGGCGGCCAGTAAATGCAGAGCTTTCATGGGGGATCACCTGGGGTGGTTAGTCGTCAGGGACCACAGTAAGCCGCGACTCAGGGCAATAAAACGGCCAATTTTCGGGAAGGTTGGGAGACCAATAGGCCGTCCGGAAGCAAAAGATCGCAGCCTTCGGCAGCTCCTACAGGGGAACGCATTCCAATGTAGGAGCTGCCGAAGGCTGCGATCTTTTGATCTTGTTGTTAAACAATCGGAAAACTATTGAAATCCACGGCATTGGCCAAGCGGCTATCGATCAAACCAATAAAACCTTGCACTTCGGGGCAGTTGAAATGCGATTGCATGGCCGCTTCCGATTGCCAGTGGGCGCTGACGTTCCAGCGGTTGCTGTCCTCGGGGCAGCGGTCGACCATATAGGAATCGCAGCCTGGAAGTTCGCGCAGGGTTTCGACAATCTTTTGCAGTTGCTTGCCCAGTTCTTCCGAGCGGCCGGCGGCGGCCTGTACCTGTACGGTATTGATCACTTCGTTGGACATTACTCACACTCCTGAATCAGGCCGGACGAATCCTGCTCACTGAGGGATAACGCCCCTGCAGAATAGGCCTGCACCGTCGGACCGCCAATAGCCAATCGCCGGATAAACTCCCAGACCAATAGCCTAGGCAACCTGCTGCAAGAGGTCCCTTAAACGGTCCAGCGCAGTATCGATGTCCAGGGTTTCGATGGCGCCAAACCCCATCAACAGCCCGGCACGTGGTGTTCGTTGATAGTAAAAGCCCTGGATGGAATAGAGCCCGACTTCGACTTTCCGGGCCAGTTCGATGAGCAGCGGCATGTCGATCGACACCTTGCACAGCACCACCATGTGAAACCCGGCGACGGTCGGCACCGCCTCGAACCACGGTGAGAGATCGCCGGACATGCGCGCCAGAATCCGTTCGCGGCGACCGGCGTAAATCGTGTGGCAACGCCGAATGTGCTTGAGCAGGCAGCCTTCGGCGATGAACTTGGCCAGCGCCCATTGCGGCAACGTCGAGGTGTGCAGGTCGGTGAGTTGCTTGGCGCGGATCACCGCTTCAAGGATCGCCGGCGGCAGGATCGTGTAACCGAGCCGCAATTCTGGCAGCAAGGTTTTCGAGAAGGTGCCGACGTACGCGACGATGCCGCGCTCGTCCATGCTTTGCAGCGAATCGGTGGGCCGGCCTTCGTAGCGGAATTCGCTGTCGTAGTCGTCCTCAATGATGATCGCCCCCAGTTCATGGGCCCGCTCCAGCAGGGCGACCCGGCGTGCCTGGCTCATCGGCATGCCCAGCGGGAACTGGTGCGACGGCGTGACATAAATCAGCCGCGTGCCATCGGGAATCAACTCGACCTGAATGCCGTCGGCGTCCACCGGCACCCCGACCACCGTGGCGCCATGACTGCCGAACAACAGGCGCGCGGGCGGGTAACCGGGGTCTTCCATCGCCACCAGGCTGCCGGCCTGGATCAACACCCGGGCAATCAGGTCCAGGGCTTGCTGGGCGCCGTTGCACACCACCACGTCTTCGTCCTGACAGTTCACACCACGGGAAAACGCGATGTGCCGGGCAATCGCATTGCGCAGCGCCGGCAAGCCTTCGGGCAGGCTGTAGAAACCCTTGGCCCCGGCGATCTGGCGCAGTGCGTGGGAGGTGCAGCGGCGCCAGTCGTCCTGGGGGAATTGGCCCTTGCTGGTGGCGCCGCCGATAAAGTCGTAACGCAGCGAACCTTCCAGGGTCGGGTGGCGCAAAAACACCGGCAGGTTGCGCCAGGATTCAATCACCTCACTGCTGGCCAGCTCCGAATGGCTTTGCTTGCGCTGGATTTTTGCGGGTCGGGCGTTGACGTAAGTGCCTTTGCCGGTGACCCCGGTGAGGAAGTTTTCGTAGGTCAGTTGCGAGTAGGTGTCGGAAATGGTCTTGCGCGAAATGCCCAGTTGTTCGGCCAGCAAACGGCTGGGCGGCAGTTGCGTGCCGGCTGCCAGGCGACCGGTTTCGATGGCGCTGCGCAGTTGTTGGTACAACTGGCCTGCCAGGTCTTTACGGCCGTTGATGACAACATGAAGTTCCATACCGGCGGGGCTCCTGGGGCGACTGTGAGTCGCGCCAGATTACCCCCATTGCGCCGCGCTGTAGAAGTTGCGTGGGCGAAAAGCCGCGCATTGGTCTGCCGGCGTGCTGGTCCACGGTTTTTTCGTGGAATTGGAGCTGTAACGCCGGCGCATCAACGCCTACCGTGCCAATACACATTTGCGCTGCGAGGTCCTCCTATGAATCCGCGTCTGGACTACTACAGCGCGTCGCCCAAAGCGATGAAAGCGATGATCGCGATGGAGGCCTTGACCAGCAACCTGAGCATCGAGGTGCCGTTGCTGCACCTGATCAAAATCCGCGCCTCGCAACTCAACGGCTGCGCGTTCTGCACCGACATGCATTCGGTGGATGCGCGGCGCCTCGGCGAGACGGACCGGCGTTTGTATTCGATCGTGGTCTGGCGCGACAGCAACTTCTTCAGCCCTCGGGAACGGGCCGCGCTGGCCTGGACGGAGGCGGTGACGCTGCTCTCTGAAAGCCATGTGCCGGACGATGTCTATGCGCTTGCCCGGGAGCAATTCAGCGAAGGCGAATTGGTTGATTTGACCGTTGCCGTGACCACGATCAATAGCTGGAACCGGTTGGCCGTAAGCTTCCGCCAGACCCCCAGCGACTGACACTGCCAGCCGGGTGCAATCTCTGTGGGAGCGGGCTTGCTCGCGAAAGCATTTTTAAAGTCAACATTGATGCAGGCTGAGACACCGCTTTCGCGAGCAAGCCCGCTCCCACAGGGGAGATCACTTGCCTATCAACAGCGGTGAAGTCCCGGCAGTCGGCGCCGGTCGTTGCGGTTTCACCGATGTGCCAAAGGTATTGCCCATGCGTGTACTGGTCGCGGCAGGCGTTGCCAGGCCCACCTGATTCGGCGGGCGTTTGTTCACCGGGTCGCTCATTGCTTGCTGATTCTTCTGCGCTGCCGCCGCGCCTTGGGGGTTGTTGCCCATCTGCTGGCTCAAACAGCCATAGTCCGGCGCCTTGTAGCCACCGACGCTGACCTCGACACACCCCAGCGCTTCTTCGGCCTGTGCCGCGCTCACGCCTCCCATCAGCAGCACGCCTGCCGCCACGCTCAATAGACACTTCATTGATGGCCTCCTGGCCGGCCCGACCGGGCCGCTCTGGGGTTGAGTCTAGTGCAAAGCGCCTGCGCGTCCCGTGATGGTTTTTTTGCACCGGCCGTCACACCAGATTCATATACAGCCCTCAGGATGACGGTTTTCAGGGGTACGTCAGCCGTGCAGCGAGGCAGAGCCAGGGACGGGCGTCGGGGTTCAGTGATCAGGGCTCGAAGCGTGTTGCGCGGCGTGGTGTGCCTGTGGCTGCTGATGTGGCTGATGCCGGCCCGCTCCCAGGGTGAGCCGCCCCAGGCCTGGAACACTTACGAGATCGCGGCGCAGGATCTGAGCAGCGCCCTCGAAGCCTTCAGCCGCAGCAGCGGCATGGCGGTGCTGGTGGATCGACAACTGACTCGCGGTCGGCGTTCGATCGGGGTCCAGGGCCGCTTGACCGCGACTCAAGCACTGAACACCTTGCTGGTCGGCACCGGGCTGATGGCGCGTTACGCCCGCGCCGATGCGTTCACCTTGCAGGTCGCGCAAGTGGCGCCCGTGCCGTTGCCGCCGGGTGCTACGTCCAGTGGCAGCCCGGTCGGCAGCAGTTACGCGCTGGCGATCCAGTCGGCCATCGAGCGTCGCTTGTGCGCGTCAGCCTTGACCCGCCCCGGTGGTTATCGGGCGCTGCTGCAAGTCTGGATCGGCCGCGATGGCGCGGTGCAACACAGTCGTCTGGTCACCTCCAGCGGCGATGGCCAGCGCGACGCGGCGCTGGTGGACAGCGTGCAACACCTCAAGATCGAACGGTCACCGCCCAGCGCCTTGCGCCAGCCGGTGACCTTGCTGCTCGTACCGGACTCATCAGGAAAACGCATGGAATGCACACAGCAGGAAGGAGCCTTCGGGGCATGAAAGACAGCGGACAGAGTTCGATGGTCAGGCTGTTCCTGACGTCCTACGACGATTTCAAGGTGCGCCTGCGCCGCCGCCTCGGCTCCGAGGACCTGGCCAACGACGTGTTGCACGAAACTTACCTGCGCGTGGACCGCATGGTCGAGCCGCCCAACCTGACCCAGCCCAACGCCTACCTCTACCGCATGGCGCTGAACATCGCCGCCGACCGCCGCCAGTCCGACGCGCGCCTGCTCACCGGTTCGGAAGTCGAGGAACTGTTGCAGGTCTCTGACGAGGCCCTCGACCCGGCGCGGGTGGTGGGCGGGCAGAAGGAAATCCAGACCTTGCTCAAGGCCCTTTACGAACTGCCCGCACGGCGTCGCAAGATCTTCATCGCCGCGCGCCTGGAAGAGGCCCCACACCTGGAAATCTCCCAGCGCTTCGGCATCTCCACGCGCATGGTCGAAAAGGAAATCAAAGCCGCGTTGGGCCATTGCGCGGCCCGTTTGGAAAGAAAAGTGATTCAGCGGTTCGGTCCCGGGGCAGGAAAACCGTCTTGAAAGAAGAGAATGAACTAATCCGTGAGTATCCCCGCGCTTGAACATTTTTCGTTTCCCATCGCCTGAGCCTTCCCCCGAAGATCGCTTGCACCGCGAAGCCCGGGACTGGCTGGTCCTGCTGACCTCAGGCCAAGCCACCGCCGCCGACGCCCGGGCCTTGCGCCACTGGTGCGCGCAAAGCGCCGAACATGCCCAGGCGTTCGAGCGCAGCAAGGTGTTGTGGCACGCCCTGAAACCGGCCACTGAAGCCTTGCAGGCGCCCCGGCACTTGGGGCGACGAGCCTTTCTCGGCGGTGCGGTGGCGGCCTCGGCGGCGCTGTTTTTGGTGCGCTACACGGTGCCCGGCGGTTTTTCCGGGATTGGCGCCGATTACATCACCGAAGTGGGCGAACAGCGCCGGTTCGATTTGGGCGATGGCGTCAGCCTGGAACTCAACACCCAGACCCGCATCAGCCGTCGCGAACTGGCTGGCGGCGGGCAAGGTATCGAGCTGTTGAGCGGCGAAGTCGAAGTGCTGGCGCGCCAGACCACGCCGTTGAAAGTCCAGGCCGGGGCAGGGTGGTTGAGTGCCAGTCAGGCGCGTTTCAACTTGCGCAACACCGATCAAAGCGTCTGCGTGACTTGCCTCGACGGCGCCTTGCAAGTGGACGTGCAAGGCCAGCGCATTCGTCTGGAGTCCGGCCAGCAACTGACCTACAGCGCCCAACACGTCAGCGCCCCGCAAACCGTCGACACCTCGGCGGTAATCGCCTGGCGTCAGCAGGTGCTGGTGTTCAACGACGCGACGTTGAGCCAGGTGATCGACGAGATCAACCGTTATCGGCCGGGCATGTTGCTGCTGCTCAACCCGGAGTTGGGCAAACGCAAGGTTCAGGCAAGGTTCAGCCTCGACCAATTGGCCGGCGTGGCGTTGCTGATTCGCGATGCCTATGGAGCCACATGTACCGAATTGCCGGGCGGGGTGGTGGTGCTGAGCTAAACGCCATGCCCAAGGCCCAAAGGGATTTTGTGGCGAGGGCGCTTACTCCAGTCGGCTCGCGCAGCGGCCCCAAAACCCGCCGGCTCGATCACACCGAGCCAGATCTGAAACCCCATACCTGTGGGAGCGGGCTTGCTCGCGAAAACGGTGTGTCAGGCACACCAATGCTGACTGACACGCCCTCTTCGCGAGCAAGCCCGCTCCCACAAGGGTTTGGCGGTGCA
>NZ_JBAGKV010000034.1:0-63820 GCF_037049705.1 Janthinobacterium sp. LPB2021202312-11-4
CTAAAGCGCGAACTTAAGCGGGTTTCCCAATTGACCATGGACGGCGCAAGCACACCGATGGTGGTCACTCTTGTAAGTGCGATGGGTTGCCTCAAAGGGACAAAGGGCAGTCTGGTCGCCATTGGTGGCCATTCTGGTTGTGACGTTTGCAAGCAATGGTTTGGCTATTACTCAACGGCCGGCGAATTGGAGATGTTTACCTATGGCGATTCTTACCAGTCGTTTGGCGCGAAGGGCTCTAAAGGCTCATCTGAAGCGTTGATCAAAGCCTACGGCGTGACCGCGAAAGATCTTCGCGGGGAAAGCCCGGAGATAAAAAAGATTACTTATGGGCCGCCTTGATCTGGCTGGGCGCTAGGGTATGGGTTAGTCAAAACAAGGGAGTTGTCTTTGAAAAAGTTATTGATGCTGATGTTGCTGGCCCTCCCCGCATTCGCTCACAGCGAAGTGGAAACGGAAATTGACTGTTTTCAATCTCTGGAGGGTAAAAACATAAAGCTTGAGTTCAGGATCTACCGTGATGAAGCCGCGAAGTGGAGCGGGGCGGGGGCCAAGTATGGGGCGTCCAAAGAGTCGATCCCGCTGGTGTTCAAAAGTACCGAGCAAGAAGAAATGGCCGAGGGCCGGCCTTTTCAATTCACCACCACCTGGGTCGAAGTCGTGGGCGGCGCCGTCACCGGTGAATACGTCATGGTGCGCCAGGGTGCGTTGATTTACGGCATGTCCTACACCAATGCCAAAACCAAGAAACGGTTTGAGTTTGATCATCACCCGTTGACTGAGTCTTCTGCCGAGAAGGGGTGTCAGTGGTGAAGCTGTTTACCTTGAAGATTTCAATGTTCTTGATGGCGCTATTGAGCTTTGGCGCGAGTGCTGCTGAGTCGGTTTTCCCCCACGCAACGATCTGTGGGTATTACGGCAAGGCGACCGGCAGTTGTTCAGTGGCCCTGGATGAAGAGGGCTATGTTTTAGATGCCAGCTCAGGAAAGCGACTGTTCGACGACGCGGAATATACCGGCGCGATGTTTACCAACGCGCTGTATCGATCCGGCAATCAGTACATTCTGGACAGTGAGAATTACTCTTCCGCTAAATCTCGCCGTTGGGTGGTCTTCAGTTATGACGGCAAAGAAGTCGTCCTGAACCATCTCTATATTTTTTCCCAGAATATCTCGATGCAAGTGGGCCCTTACTGGCATGGCTATGACTGCCGTCCGGTCAGTGCGAAGTTGGGCGCGCATACGGGGAAGTCACTCTTGGAGTCGGCAGCCGATACCCTTTGCAAGGACGCTGAAGCAAACGTGGTAACGGTTGTTGAACCAGCTCCGGCCTCTTCGGCCGCCGCTTCGCTGGCGGTCAGTGTGCCGGTGTACAGCGACGGGCAACGCAATGGCGCGGCAACTTATGTGTTCGAGGGGACGGACGCGCCTGAGCTTTTGAAGTTGGCGTGTGATTCCGGCTGCGCGCTGCCCTTGAAAGAAACGGCTTCGCAAAGTACGGGCAAGGTCGCGCAACCAAGTTCCGGTGCCAATCCGCCAACGGTGATCAAACAGCAACAGGCCAGTTTATTGGGTGACGCATCCCGTCAAAACGTGTCTGTGCTGTCCGGTGACGCCGGCGCAGACTACCGCCGCCTGCAGATCACACCTGAACACGGCACCGGCAACGACATCTTGCTGGATACGGCCAAGGCATTGCCGTTGATCAAGAGCCAATACTCGTCGGCCATGAGCGATATCTTCAGCGTCCACATCATCAGCAACCCGGCAGGCGTGCTGAAGGTCATCGATCCGCAAAGTGACACCGTGTCGGTCAAGCAGCCTTCTGCCGAAGCCGGGAGCGCCCTTGTACTGGCCAGTAGCGAAGAAGATAACGCCGTTTATAACTTCAACCTGGTGTTTCGCTACAACAAAAGCTCCAGGCAGTTCGAGCTGAAACATGTATTGCAAGTGGTCAACAACGAATCCTGCGATCACTCGCTTGTCAGTGTTCAAGAAGTACCCAAAAGCCTGATCGGTGAAATGTCCTTGGCGTCTTTCGATGGTCGCAAGATGTTTGAGCAGTTGTCTGACTTGCGCATTAAAGCTGCCGGCGATTACAAAAAATTGATGATGACGGACGTCGCGGAACAGCTCGACAAGGCGTTGGCGCTATATCGAAAAGGGCAGACCGAGGCCGTCGCGGAGTTGATGGGAAGCTTCCTGATGTACAACAGCGCAGGCCAATGCGATCCACACGGCTACATCGCTTCAAAGTACGACTTCCCTCAGTTAGCCGGCTGGTCTAACGACTTGGGTTTTCTATTCGGTGAGACTGGTTATTACGAAGAATCTGTCGAATTGCTGGACGCGGTAATTGCCCGAAATCCCACCCGCACCGTGGCCTATCTGAACCTCGCCGACAGTTACTGGGGCCTGAAGAATAAAGCGTTGGCGGCGCAGGCTTACAAACAGTACGCCTCGTTGATGACCGACGCGGGCAAGGCGTCGAAGATTCCTGCGCGAGTGGCTGAGCGTAGCAGTGGAGTGGTGGAATGAACGGATGCAAGAGGGTGTTTCTGAATTTCGCAGGCGTGGTCCTGGCGGCGTCCATGTCTCCGGTTTTCGCCCAGTCCAACTGCAATCGTGACAGTTTCGAAACACCTGATTGGCTGGTGTGCAGCCAGCAAACCTTCGATTCTCTCGACGCGGCATTGAACGATCAATACAAAAAAGCGCTGGCCAGCTTGACCCCTGGCAACAGGAAGTTGTTGGTTGATGTGCAGCGCAGTTGGGTGAAGTTCAAGGAAGAATACTGCGAGACGCTTTATCAAAAGGCTGAGGCTGGTGAGGAGGCGGCACTCAAAAAGTGGTCCTGTCTGCTGCACACCACTAATGGCCGGCTGAGCGAATTGATGTATTTGCAGACAGGTATGACCAATGATGGTTTCTACAACGCGACGCTGGCGATGGTGGGTAAAGACAACGCCATGACGAGGGAGGCGGCGGCGCAGCGGTTGGGAGGCGAGGCGTTGGTTGACCCGGTTTGGCAGCACTACGTGGCTGGCCATTGTGAGATGGCTTTCGGCCTGTTCCGAGAAGACCTGGATCTCTGCGGGCAGCGGATGCGTTTTCAGTTGCCTATCAATCGTTGATCTTGGGCGGTGGAGGCGTTTGTATCGTCAGTTGAAACGTGACTTGGCAGTCATTGGCGCCAAAAACTGCACCATCTTCTGTAAACACAAGCCAATAGTGTCGTTATCGTCTGAAGCCGCTACACTCCGCCAGCCGTTCATTTTCCTTTTGAGGCTGTGCGCATGAAATTTCGTTTTCTTCTGTGGATGCTGGGTTTGTTGATGGGTAAGGCCAGTCGGACTAATCCTGCGTTTCAACAGCAGTTGGGTGACAAGGAATTGGTGTTTCAACTACAGACCCTGGACGGGAAAGTGGCGCGGCATTTCTTTGTGAAGAACCAGCGCATCACCAGTAAGTCCGGTGTGTACGCCGAGCCGGCGTTTGCGATTGCTTTTAAAGATGCGGCGTATGGCTTTGCCACGATGCAGGCGAAGAACAAGCAGTTGGCGTTTATGACGGGGATTCAGGACAAGTCGATTCAGATCAAGGGCAACCCGGCGCTGGTGATCTGGTTTCAGGGGTTGACCAAGTATTTGAAGCCGAGGAAGGCCAAGCCTAAGGCTTGAGTTCGGTGTTGGGGCTGTGACGCGGAGCGTCACGGGATGCGTTACCACGCGGAGCGTGGGAACGATCGGGGTCTGTCAGGTAGACACCGTTGTATTCATCGCGGGCAAGCCTTGCTCCTACAGGGACCGCATAATCCCGTAGGAGCGAGGCTTGCCCGCGAAGCTTTCAGGCCTGGCTAAACTGCGAAGCCAGTTCGCGCAGCAGCACTTCGGCTTCAAGCACTTTGCTGACCACATCATTGGCTTTGTCACGAGTCAGCCCCACCCGCTCCAGCAACGCATCCGGGATGTCTTCATCCGGCCCGGAGCCAATTCCGCGGCTTCGCAGCAAACGCACCGCCAGGCACACAAGATTCGGGTACTCGGCATACGCGCCGTCATAGCTCGGATCGTGCTGGAAGCGCAGCGCCGTGGCGAGTTCGTCCGGCATGTCCCAATAACGCATCAGCCATGAGCCGATCTGTTCGCGGCTGATGCCGAGCAGGTGTTGCTCGACGTAGCTGTGGCACAGGTGCGGGTTGACCTCCAGGTGGCGGCAGATCAGCGAGAAGTGCGGCGGGAAGACGTGGGCCAGCAGCAGATAGCCGAAGTTGTGCAGCAGGCCGGCCAGGTAGGTCAGGCCGGCTTCCGGGCGCTGGGCGCGGGGCATGGCGCGGGTCAGGCCTTCGATGACGGCGGCGGTGTAGATCGATTGCTGCCAGTACGGCGTGGTGTGTTGCGGGTGGTCTTTGGGCAGGCTCAGGGTCTTGCCGAGGGCCAGGCCCAGGGCCAGGTTGATCACCAGATCAAAGCCCAGCACCCGGACGATCGCGTCTTCCACCGAACGAATCTTGCCCGGCGAGGCGTAGTACGGCGACGCCGCCCAGCTCACCACTTGGGCGGCCAGGGCCGGGTCGGTTTCGACGACGCCGGTGATGTCGTCGATGGTGGCGTTCGGGTCCACGCGCAGTTTGATGATTTTCTGCGCGGTTTCGGCCAGCGGCGGAATCTCAATGGTCGCTTCCAGGCGTTGCTGGATGCGCCGCGCGGTGAACGCCTGGACGGCCTGGGTGATTTCCTCGCGGTCATCGTCCGGGCGGTCGAGGTTCGGGCGGATGCTGGTCAGGGCTTCGCCGAAGTTGGCGGCGCTGGCCTTGGTCAGCATGGTCTTGAAGTCTTCGCTGGTGATTTCCAGCAGCACATTCGGCTCGCCCGAGTTGATCAGCAACTTCGGTTCGCGCAGCAGGCTTTCTTCGTACAGGCACGGCGAGCTGGTCAGCGCCGGCAGGCCGGGCAACAGGCTCAGGTTGTGTTTGCCGAGCATTTTCACCAGGCGCTCGGTCGACACGGCCGTCAGTCGGCGGCCGGTGAGTTCGGCGAGGCGATTGAGGTCCAGCAACTGGCTCTGCGGGAACAGCACCATCAGCGCACCCACGGCGTCATCCAGCAAAACGGCCTGCACTTTGCGCGCGGCGTTCAGGCCGTGATGGTCGAGGACTTCTTCGTAGGCGATGCCCAGTTTGGCGAGCAGCAGCCGAATAACAGACGGAGCGTGCGGGGTTTCGGGGACGAGGGCAGCTTCAGTCATGGTCTGTATCCGTATTCAAACAATTGCAGGAGTATAACCAGCTTGTTTAAAGGCAGGGTCCGGAAACTGCGACGGTGCTCACACTTGGCCGTATTGCTGCCCGTGACGCAGCCAGCGGTCGAGCAACGGGCTGACGTGATCCGGCCAGCGCTCCAGCAAGGCTTGGGCGGCGTCGCGCACGGCGGGCAACAGGTCGGCGTCGCGCATCAGGTCGGCAACCTTGAATTGCAGCAGACCGGTCTGGCGGGTGCCGAGCATTTCGCCGGGGCCGCGCAGTTCGAGGTCTTTTTCGGCGATGACAAAACCGTCGTTGGTTTCGCGCATGATGCCCAGGCGCTGACGGCCGATCTGTGACAGCGGCGGATGGTAGAGCAGCACGCAGTGACTGGCGGCGCTGCCTCGACCAACGCGACCGCGCAACTGGTGCAGTTGCGCGAGGCCGAGGCGTTCGGGGTTTTCGATGATCATCAGGCTGGCGTTGGGCACGTCCACGCCGACTTCGATCACCGTGGTGGCGACCAGCAGTTGCAGGTTGCCAGCCTTGAACTCGGCCATGACCGCAGCTTTCTCGGCAGGCTTCATGCGCCCGTGGATCAGCCCGACCTTCAACTCGCCGAGGGCGGCGGTGAGGTCTTCATAGGTGGTTTCGGCGGCCTGACAGGTCAGCTCTTCCGACTCTTCGATCAGCGTGCACACCCAATACGCCTGCCGCCCTTCGGCACAGGCACCGCGCACCCGTTCGATCACTTCAACGCGGCGTGTATCGGTGACCAATACAGTGTTGACCGGGGTTCGGCCGGGGGGCAGTTCGTCGAGGATCGAGGTGTCGAGGTCGGCGTAGGCGCTCATGGCCAGCGTCCGTGGAATCGGCGTGGCGGTCATGATCAGTTGATGCGGGCACATCCGTCCGCCAACGCCTTTCTGCCGCAGGGCCAGACGCTGCTGGACGCCGAAGCGGTGCTGTTCGTCGATGATCGCCAGCGCCAGGTTCTTGAACTTCACTTCTTCCTGGAACAGCGCGTGGGTGCCGACCACCATCGGTGCACCGTTGGCGATCTGCTCCAGGGCGGCCACGCGGTTCTTGCCCTTGAGCTTGCCGGCCAGCCACGCGACTTCGATGCCCAGTGGTTCGAGCCAGCGCTTGAAGGTGATGAAGTGCTGTTCGGCAAGGATCTCGGTGGGCGCCATCAGCGCGACTTGATAGCCGGCCTCCAACGCCTGCAACGCGGCGAGGGCGGCGACCACGGTTTTACCGGCGCCAACGTCGCCCTGGATCAGCCGCAGCATCGGTTCGTGCTGACTGAGGTCGTAGGCGATTTCGTTGCCGACCCGTTGCTGGGCGCCGGTCGGCGTGAAGCCGAGGTTAGCCAGGTACTTGGCCGGCAGCTTGGTGGCTTTGGGCATCGCCGGCGCGCGCAGGGAACGCATGCTTTCGCGCAGGCGCTGCTGGGACAGTTGATGGGTCAGCAGTTCTTCAAACGCCAAGCGGTGTTGGGCCCAGTGGTGACCGAGGGCGAGTTCATCGACGTCGGCATCAGCGGGCGGGTGATGCAGGTAGCGGATCGCATCGGCCAGCGGCGCCAGTTGATAGTCCCGGGCCAGTTCGGTGGGGAGCCAGTCGGGCAGGCTGCTGGGGCCGAGCAAGGTCAGGGTTTGCATGCACAGTTGGCGCAGACGCTGTTGGGTCAGGCCTTCGGTGAGCGGGTAAACCGGCGTCAGGGTTTCATCCACGGGCGGCGGTTCGTCGCCGGTGATGGCGCGGTATTCCGGGTGGTAGATCTCCAGCCCCGACGCGCCGGGCCGCGCTTCGCCGTAGCAGCGAATCCGAGTGCCACGCTTGAGGCCTTCTTTCTGCGCATTGCTGAAATGGTAAAAGCGCAGGCTCAGGCCGCCGGTACCGTCCTGGATTCGCACCACGAGGCTGCGGCGACGGCCCATGACCACATCGGCGCCGCTGACGGTGCCTTCGATCACGGCGTCTTGCCCGGGTCGCAAATGGCCGATCGGGACCACGCGGGTGCGGTCCTGATAACGCAACGGCAGGTGAAACAGCACGTCCTGGAGATTCTCCAGGCCGACCTTGGCCAATTTCTCGGCCATGGCTTCACCGACACCTTTGAGTGCCGTCACCGACACTTGCGACAACTCGGTCATGGCAGCGACTTAACCCGCAACCACCGGCGCAGCGGGCTTGGCCACCGAGCACAGGCGAATGGAGTCGGCGAGGATTTCAATCGCCTTCGGCCGTGGGAAGCTTGCGCGCCAGGCGATGGCCACGGTGCGGAACGGCACGGGCGGCGTCAGTGGGCGCACGGCGATCACGCCGGGGGCGTAGTGATGGCTATCGACCGCCGAGAGCGGCAGGATCGAGATGCCCAGGCCGGAAGCAACCATGTGACGGATGGTTTCCAGGGAGCTGGATTCCACGGTGGTGTGTTTGGCGCCGTCGTTGCCTTTGGCCAGGGTCGGGCAGGCTTCCAGGACTTGATCGCGGAAGCAGTGGCCTTCGCCGAGCAGCAGCAGGCTCTTGTCGTTGAGCAGGCTGGCGTCGATGGTTTCTTTCTGGGTCCACGGGTGCTGGGCCGGCATCAGGACGTAGAACGGCTCGTCGTAGAGTTGCAGGGTCAGCACGTCGGCTTCGTTGAACGGCAGGGCGATGATGATCGCGTCGAGCTCGCCGTTGCGCAGTTTGTCGCGCAGCACGTGGGTGAAGTTTTCTTCGATGTACAACGGCATCTGCGGGGCGACCCGGTGCAGTTGCGGAATCAGGTGCGGAAACAGATACGGGCCGACGGTGTAGATCGCGCCGACTTTCAGCGGGGCGGTCAGCTGGTTCTTGCCGGCCTGGGCCAGTTCGCGGATGCCTTGGGCCTGTTCCAGGACTTTTTGCGCCTGGGCCACGATGCCTTCGCCGACCGGGGTCAGGCGCACGGCGCTCTTGCTGCGCTCGAAAATCAGCACACCGAGTTCGTCTTCAAGCTTTTTCACGCCTACCGACAGGGTCGGCTGGCTGACGTGGCAACGCTCGGCCGCGTGGCCGAAGTGCTGCTCTTGGGCGAGGGTAACGATGTAGCGTAATTCTGTAAGAGTCATAGCGAGCGTCCATGAAGTTGCGGGCCAAGCATACCGGCTGCAATCGATAGACGCACGTTATCAGACTGAGTGTGCTGAGTGACACAGGGCAATGTAGGTTTGCCGCTGGTGGATAGGTAAAAGGCACCTTTCGGGTAGCTTTGCAAAAAAGATCGCAGCCTTCGGCAGCTCCTACATGGGATTGTGTACACCCTGTAGGAGCTGCCGAAGGCTGCGATCTTTTGATTTGCTGGTTTAGCGTCGGCGTTTTTCCAGCGAGTAAACAAACGGAGCCACAATTTCGATGGAGCCGTTGTTCAGCATGTCGGCCGGTGGCTTGGGCAGTGGTTGGGCGCGTTTGATCATTTCCAGGGTGGCCCGGTCCAGATCAGCGTTACCAGAGCCGCTCACCAGTTCAAACGACAACACATTACCTTCGGCATCGACCACGAAACGCAGGCGGTTCAGCCCTTCCTTGTTCCGCGCCTGGGCGCTGGCCGGGTACTTTTTATACTTGGCCAAGTGCGCCAGCAACGTACCTTGCCAACTGGCCTTGGCGGCCTGCTGGGCGGGCGACGGGCCTGGCGCCGGTTGGGCGGATTTCTCGGTCGGTGCCTGAGTCGGTTGTGCGTCGCTCGGTTTTTCCTCGGACGGTTTCTCCTTCGGCGGCTCCGGCTTTTTCTCCACAGGCTTGGGCGGTTGCGGCTTGGGCTTGGGTTTCACCTGCTTGGGCACGGTAATCTCGGCCTTCGGCACTTCAGCCAGCTTCGGAATCGGCAGCTCTTCCACCGGGGCCGGTGGTTGCGGCGGCGTGATGACCTTAGGCGGCGCGGGTGGTGGCGGAGCCGGAACCGGCGCCAATTCGACCATCATCGCCTGCGGCGGCAGCTCGATCGGCGGGTGTGCCGTCCAGTTCACCGCCAACGCAATGGCCAGCGCATGGACGCCCAGCACCACGGCCAGGCTCCCGCTGTAACGCGTCAGCTTATGGCGCGTCGTGATCATTTCTTGACGGTCTCGAGTCCGACCAGGCCCACCTTCAGGTAACCGGCGGAGCGCAGGTTGTCCATCACGCTCATCAGGTCGCCATAGTCCACGCCTTTATCGGCCTGGAAGAAGATCGTTGTGTCTTTCTTGCCCTTGGTCCTGGCGTCGAGTGTGGCGCCGAGTGCTTCGGCTTTCACTTCGTCTTCGCCGAGGAACAGGCGTTGGTCAGCTTTTACGCTGAGGAACACCGGTTTCTCCGGCCGTGGCGCCGGTTTGGCGCTGGAGGCGGGCAGGTCGACCTTGATGTCCACGGTAGCCAGCGGCGCGGCCACCATGAAGATGATCAACAGCACCAGCATCACGTCGATAAACGGCGTGACGTTGATTTCGTGGTTCTCGGCCAGATCGTCGTCTGCGCCTTCTTTCAAATGCAAGCCCATGGCTGATTACCCTACTTTGACCACGTGGGGTTGCGCAGAGCGCTCGGCGGTCGGCAGGTGATCGAGGTCACGGCTGACCAGCAGCAGGACTTCAGCCGAAGCATCGGACACTTGTGCCTTGTAACCGGCGATGGAGCGGGCGAAGACGTTGTAGATCACAACGGCTGGAATCGCCGCCACCAGACCCAGCGCGGTAGCCAGCAAGGCTTCGGCGATGCCGGGTGCCACGACGGCGAGGTTGGTGGTCTGGGTTTTGGCGATGCCGATGAAGCTGTTCATGATGCCCCACACGGTGCCGAACAGACCCACGAACGGCGCGGTGGAGCCGATGGTAGCGAGTACGCCGGTGCCGCTGCTCATGTTGCGACCGCAGGCCGCAACCAGGCGCTCCAGACGGAAGGCAACACGTTCCTTGATGCCTTCTTTCTCGCGGCTGTTGGCCGACAGGCGCATTTCTTCCAGGGCGTCGTGGACCAGCAGATGGGCAAGGGTGCCTTGCTTGGTCGCGGTGGCGCTGGCTTCTTTAAGAGTGGTGGCTTTCTTGAGGTGGACGATTTCGGTCCGCAGACGACGCTTGGCGCCAATCAGCTCGAAGCCCTTGGCGATCCAGATGGTCCAGGTGATGATCGAGGCGATGGCCAGGCCGATCATGACGATTTTCACGATAATATCGGCGTTCTGGTACATGCCCCATGGCGACAGGTCATGGGCCATGCCTAGGGTGTTGTCGGGCTCGAGGACTTCAGGTGCGTCTTCGGCGCTGGCGTCCACGGCCTGCGCCGGGTCGGTTGCGGCCGGTGCAACTACCGGAGCAGCGTGATCAGTAGCCGGAGCCGTCGCGGCGGCCGGAGTGGCTGGCGCTTGTGCATCAGCGAACGCGGCGGTTGGCGCCAGCATCAAACTGAGCAGCAGGGCGGCCACAGCGCTCCAGGCGCGAGGTCGTTTGGTTGGCGAAGCGGGGAATTGATTGCGTGTCATGCTGGCCGGACCTGAGAGAAAAATGCGGTAAATGTTCTTCCAGGCCTCGTAGGGCCGAGAACAAAAGTGGCGTGCATTATTGCAATTAATTCTTGTTAACAAAAGGAATGGCTTCTATTTTTTTCTCCCATTGCTAGCCGCTCGTCCTTTGTCGGCGCTAGTCTGTACCTTTCCCGAGGGAGTTTTCTGATGTCCGCGCCTTCTGTTTTGATTGCCGGTTGTGGTGATGTCGGCAGTCGTCTGGCCACGCAATTGTTGGATTTTGGGTGGGAGGTTCACGGCTTGCGGCGTGACATCTCGCGCCTGCCAAAAGGGGTGATTGGCGTTGCCGGTGACTTGTTCAATAAAGAGTGTCCAGAGACTTGGCCAATCGGCGCGGTGGATTACCTGGTGTATTGCGCGGCGGCGACCGATCACGATGAGGCCGGGTACCGTGCCGCTTATGTTCAGGGCTTGCAGTACGTGCTTGAGTGGCTGAACGACTACGGCCAGGTACCTAAACGTCTATTGTTCGTTTCCAGCAGCAGTGTGTACGGCCAACAAGAAGGTGAGTGGGTCGATGAGACGTCGCCGACCATCGCCGGTAGCGGGTATTCCGGTCGATTGATGCTAGAGGCCGAGCAAGTCGCGCTGAATAGCGGCATCCCGGCGAGTATCGTGCGCTTGACCGGCATTTACGGTCCGGGCCGCGAATGGCTGCTGACTCAAGTTCGTCGTGGTTATCGCGTGGCTGTCGATCCGCCGCTGTATGGCAACCGCATTCATGCCGATGATGCCGCCGGGTTGATGGCGTATCTGCTCGACGCGGATCACCGAGACGTGGCGCTGGATGACATCTACATCGGCGTCGACGATGCGCCAGCGCCGCTGGCCGAAGTGGTGGGCTGGTTGCGTGAGTACTTGGGCGTGACCGAATGGGCCGATGACGCGAGCGTGCGTCGGGCGGGCAGCAAGCGTTGCAGCAATGCCCGGGCGAAGGCGTTGGGCTGGGTGCCGAAGTATCCGAGTTATCGCGAAGGGTATGCGGCGATTCTTGAAGGCCGCTGAAAATCAAAAGATCGCAGCCTTCGGCAGCGCCTACGGGTTTACACATAACCTGTAGGCGCTGCCGATGGCTGCGATCTTTTCAAACGGTTACTGCTTTTCGAGCAACCACTGCCGCTGGCCCGGCGTAAACGAAGGCATCTCGTCTGCCTGTGCCGTGTTCACAGCCTGGAAGATTTCCAGCTCTTTACCCTTGCGCGCAAAGATCCAGGTATTGCCCTGGCCGTTCTGTTGCAACCACATGTTGTCGTTGCCGCCGCTCATCGACGCGCAATCGCCCGCCAGGCACAGGGCATAACGATCCGCACCCGGCAGGCCGGCCACTTGGCCATCCGCCTGGAATTGCACGGTGCTGCCTTCGCCCTGACCGTTGACGATTGTCCAGCTGCCGCCCATGTAGGCGGAATACAACGCCCGCTCGAAACTGGCACCAATCGGCGCGCCTTCCGGCACCGGGATCAGCGCGCGGTCGAAGACTTGTGCCGGTTCGTTGTCGTTCGCGACCTGGCTCAATTGCTTGCCGTCACGTCGCAACTCGCTGGCGGAGCTGCCATAGAAGTCGACTTTCCAGGCGCCGGACTCATCAGCCAGCAGCTTGCCTTCGACGTTCTCAAAGCCGTTGGTGTAGCGGGCCTGGCCGGCCTTGGTGTTGACGTCCCATTCCAGGTTCGGACCGTAAGCCTGGAGCGCTTCACGCAGGGGGCCGCCCTTGGAGGCAGCATCGATGGCCACCTGGTTGATCCAGGTGCCGCTGATGTCGCGGTCGGCAGGATTGCTGGCGCAGCCGCCGAGGAAAACGGCGAGCAAGGAGAGGGCAAGCGCTTGGCGCATGGTGGAATCCTTTCAAAGCGAAGTCGGCGCAACCCGAAAGGCTGCGCCGGGTGTATTACTCGATGACCAGAATGGCGTCCATTTCTACCTGCGAACCCTTTGGCAGGGCGGCTACGCCGATGGCGGCGCGGGCAGGGTAGGGTTGGTCAAAGTACTTGCCCATGATCTCGTTGACCTTGGCGAAGTGGCTCAGGTCGGTGAGGAAGATGTTCAGTTTGACGATGTCCTTGAACGAACCGCCGGCAGCTTCGGCCACGGCTTTCAGATTTTCGAACACCTGGACGGTCTGGGCTTCGAAGCCTTCGACCAGTTCCATGGTTTTTGGGTCCAGAGGAATTTGACCCGACATGTAAACGGTGTTGCCAGCCTTGATCGCCTGGGAATAAGTGCCGATGGCGGCCGGGGCTTTGTCGCTGGTGATAACAGTCTTGGTCATGAATGACTCCTGGTAATGGGTGGGCTACGCGCGCATGCGGGTGATGCGGATCACCCCGGTCAAGGCACGCAGTTTCTTGATCACGCGGGCCAGGTGCACGCGGTCGTGCACGCTGACCACCAGTTGGACCACGCTGATGCGACCATCGCGCTCGTCCATGCTGATTTTTTCGATATTGCCGTCGGCCGCGTTGACGCTGCTGGCCAGCAGGGCGATCAAGCCGCGCTGATGTTCCAGTTCGACGCGCAGCTCGACGTTGAATTCGCCGGTGACATCCTTGGCCCACGAGAGCTGGATGCATTTTTCCGGGTTGTGGCGGATTTCACTGATGTTGCGGCAGTTATCCAGGTGCACGACCATGCCTTTACCGGCAGACAGGTGCCCGACAATCGGGTCGCCCGGGATCGGCGTGCAGCATTTGGCGTAGCTCAGCACTAAACCTTCGGTGCCGCGAATTGCCAGCGGGCCTTCCGCGCTCGGCAGTTGTTCGCCTTCGCCCAGCAGGCGGCGGGCGACCACGTAGGCCATGCGGTTGCCCAAGCCGATGTCTTCGAGCAGGTCTTCGATCAGTTCCAGGCGATATTCGGTAAGCATCGCCTTGATGCGCTCGGCCGGGACTTTTTCCAGGGTGCTGTCGAAACCGTTTAGCACCTTGTTCAGCAGGCGTTCGCCAAGGCTGATGGATTCGGAACGGCGTTGCAGTTTCAGTGCATGGCGGATGTGGGTCCGCGCCTTGCCGGTGACCACGAAGTTGAGCCACGCCGGGTTCGGCCGTGCGCCCGGAGCGCTGACGATCTCGACCGTGGAGCCGCTTTGCAGCGGTTCGGACAGCGGCGCGAGACGACGATTGATCCGGCAGGCAATGCAGCTGTTGCCGACGTCGGTGTGCACCGCATAGGCAAAGTCGACCGCCGTGGAGCCTTTGGGCAGCTCCATGATCCGGCCTTTGGGCGTGAACACGTAGACCTCGTCCGGGAACAGGTCGATCTTCACGCTTTCGATGAATTCCAGCGAGTTGCCGGCCCGTTGCTGCATTTCCAGCACGCCTTTGACCCACTGGCGGGCGCGGGCATGAGTGCCTTTTGGCTGCTCGTCGCCGCTGGATTTGTACAGCCAATGGGCGGCGATGCCGTTGTTGGCCATCTCTTCCATTTCACGGGTGCGGATCTGGATCTCGATCGGTACGCCGTGCATGCCGAACAACGTGGTGTGCAGCGACTGATAGCCGTTGGCTTTGGGGATCGCGATGTAATCCTTGAAGCGCCCCGGCAACGGTTTGTACAAATTATGTACAGCACCCAGCGCGCGGTAGCAGGTATCGACCTTGTCGACGATGATCCGGAACGCGTAGACGTCCATGATCTCGTTGAAGGCCCGACGCTTGCCGCGCATCTTTTTGTAGATGCCGTAGAGGTGTTTCTGGCGGCCGCTGACTTCGCCCTGGATTTCATCAATCGCCAGGCAGTGGCTCAGGGACTCTTCGATCTTGTTGACGATTTCCTTGCGGTTGCCCCTGGCGCGCTTGACCGCCTGGTTGATACGCGCGGAACGCATCGGGTGCATGGCCTTGAAGCCGAGGTCTTCGAACTCTATGCGGATGGCGTGCATGCCCAGCCGGTTGGCGATGGGCGCATAGATTTCCAGGGTTTCCTTGGCGATGCGCCGGCGTTTTTCACCGGACAGCACTTCCAGCGTGCGCATGTTGTGCAGGCGGTCGGCGAGCTTGACCAGGATCACGCGAATGTCGCGCGCCATGGCCATGGCCATTTTCTGGAAGTTTTCGGCTTGGGCTTCGGCTTTGGTTTCGAAGTTCATCTGGGTCAGTTTGCTGACCCCGTCGACCAGTTCGGCCACGGTTTCGCCGAACTGCGCTTGCAGCGCTTCCTTGGCAATCCCGGTGTCTTCGATCACGTCATGCAGCATGGCCGCCATCAGGCTCTGATGGTCCATATGCATGTCGGCAAGAATATTCGCCACCGCAAGAGGATGGGTGACGTACGCCTCGCCACTGCGGCGGCGCTGGCCGTCGTGGGCTTGTTCGGCGTAGAAATACGCTCGGCGGACCAGGTTGACCTGGTCATTGCCGAGGTAGGTCGATAAGCGATCGGCGAGGGCGTCTATGCTCGGCATGATGACTCCTGCCGTTCGCTGTGATCCCGCGCCGTGCTACGTCGACCAGGCATAGGCTTAGACGGCCTCGTTGGACTCGTCCTCGAACGCTGCGAACAGCGGTTCGTCTTCAACGATTTCAGCATTGGCGATGAACTCATAGCTCATCAGGCCTTCAGCGATTTCACGCAGCGCTACAACGGTAGGCTTGTCGTTTTCCCACTGAACCAGTGGCTCTTTGCCGCCGGTGGCCAGTTGACGGGCACGTTTGGTGGACAGCATGACCAGCTCAAAACGGTTTTCCACGTGGTTCAGGCAGTCTTCAACGGTTACGCGGGCCATGGTATTCCTCGGAGCGAATGCAATATGCGCGCTGCCCGGTTGGGCGAGCGGACTCAACAGTTTAAAAAATCACCAGCGATTAGGGAAGCGCTGATTTTTTGACCAAGCCCTTCAACGCGCTGCAAGTGCCAATGTAAAGCCCTTGCAGCGGTTTTGGGAAGAGCTGTTTAGCCGAGCAATTCGGCCAAAAGTTTTCCGTTACGTTGCTGCTGGCGCTTCTGATGCAACTGATTGGCACGGAAAATCGCCTTCAGATCGTGCAGTGCGTGGGAGAAATCGTCGTTGATGATCAGGTAGTCGTAGTCGACGTAGTGGCTCATCTCGCTGACCGCCTCACGCATCCGGCCATCGATGATTTCGTCGCTGTCCTGGCCGCGATTGGTCAGGCGCTGGTGCAACGCTTCCAGGGACGGCGGCAGAATAAAGATCGAGCGGGCTTGCGGCATCAACTTGCGCACTTGTTCGGCGCCTTGCCAGTCGATTTCCAGGATCAGGTCGTGGCCCGCGTCCAGGGTCTGCTGCAGGTGGCTTTGCGAGGTGCCATAGAGATTGCCGAACACTTCGGCGCGCTCCAGGAAATCCCCATGCTCGCCCATCTTCACAAACGCTTCGCGGGAGACGAAGTGATAGTTCACGCCGTCCACCTCGCCGGGGCGCATGGCGCGGGTGGTGTGGGAGACCGAGACGCGAATCTCCGAGTCGGAGTCGGTCAGGGCCTTGACCAGGCTGCTCTTGCCCGCGCCGGATGGGGCGGAAATGATGTAAAGGGTGCCGGTGCTGTGGGTCATGTCGGGGTTGCCTTACTCAATATTCTGCACTTGTTCGCGCATTTGCTCGATCAACACCTTGAGGTTGACCGCCGCTGTGGTGCTGCGCGGGTCGAAGGCTTTGGAGCCCAGTGTGTTGGCTTCGCGGTTGAGCTCCTGCATCAGGAAGTCGAGGCGCCGCCCGGCCGCGCCGCCGGATTTGAGGACCCGGCGTACTTCGATGATGTGAGTGCTCAGGCGATCCAGTTCTTCGGCGACGTCGCTCTTTTGAGCGAGCATGACCATTTCCTGTTCCAGGCGTTGCGGGTCCATCTCGGCTTTCATGTCGGCAAAGCGGTCGAGGACTTTCTGGCGCTGGGTGGCGAGCATCTGCGGGACCAGTTCACGCAGGGTCACGACGTCTTCTTCAATGGACGTCAGACGCTCGTTGATCAGGCGTGCCAGCTCCGCGCCTTCGCGCTCGCGGCCGGCCTTCAGTTCTTTCAAGCCTTGGTTGAACAGCGCCAGTGCCTCGGCGTTCAAGGCTTGCGGGTCAGTCGCGTCGCCTACCAGCACGCCGGGCCAGGCCAGGACTTCCAATGGGTTCAGGGCGGCGGGGTTCTTGATCAGGCCAGCAATCGTTTCAGCGGCGGCGACCAGTTGCGCGGCGCGCTCGCGGTCGACTTGCAGCGGTTTGCCGGTACTTTCTTCGGTGAAGCGCAGGGTGCATTCCAGTTTGCCCCGGGACAAACCCTGGCGCAGGGCTTCGCGGACCGCGCCTTCGAGGTCGCGAAACGATTCCGGCAGGCGCAGGTGCGGCTCCAGGTAGCGGCTGTTGACCGAGCGCAGTTCCCAGCTCAGGGTGCCTTGGACGCCGGCTTTTTCGACGCGGGCGAAGGCGGTCATGCTGTGCACCATGGAGGTACCTCACAATGCAGGCCGGCGCGAAACCCTTGGGTTTCACGGACCCGATATCAATGAATTTAAGCCGACTGGCAGCAAGGCGCAGGATTGTAGCGCAGTGGGGCGGATGCGCCCAAACACACGGTGTGACAAAGGGCTGCAAGCCGTCGGGTAAAGGCTTTTCGCGCCCTTCAACCGTCGGCCGGATTTTTTAGACGTGCCCAGGCGCGGTCGGCGGCTCTATAATGCTCGGCAGTTTTCCGTCCTCCGTACAGGTATCCCCTATGAAACGTCCAAGTGGTCGCGCTGCCGATCAGCTCCGCTCGATCCGCATTACCCGCAACTACACCAAACACGCCGAGGGATCTGTACTGGTCGAGTTCGGTGACACCAAAGTCATCTGCACCGTCAGCGTCGAGAACGGTGTGCCACGTTTCCTCAAAGGTCAGGGTCAAGGCTGGTTGACTGCCGAATACGGCATGCTGCCGCGCGCCACTGGCGAGCGTAACCAGCGTGAAGCGAGTCGCGGCAAGCAAGGCGGCCGTACTCTGGAAATCCAGCGTCTGATCGGTCGTTCCCTGCGTGCTTCGCTGGACATGTCCAAGCTGGGCGACGTGACCCTGTACGTTGATTGCGACGTGATCCAGGCTGACGGCGGCACCCGCACCGCATCCATCACCGGCGCCATGGTTGCACTGGTCGATGCCTTGAAAGTGATCAAGAAGCGCGGCGGCCTGAAAGGCGGCGACCCGCTCAAGCAAATGATCGCGGCCGTTTCGGTCGGCATGTACCAGGGCGAGCCTGTACTTGACCTCGACTACCCGGAAGACTCGGCTGCCGAGACCGACCTGAATGTCGTCATGACCAGCACTGGCGGTTTCATCGAAGTCCAGGGTACCGCTGAAGGCGCACCGTTCCAGCCGGAAGAGCTGAACGCCATGCTGGAACTGGCCAAGAAAGGCATGAACGAGATTTTCGAACTGCAAAAAGCCGCACTGGCTGACTGATCGGACCGTTCCACACAAGGAGGACGCCATGAGTGATGAGCAACTGCCACTGCCCACGCCGAGCCAGGAGGTTCGTCAGTGGGCGATGTTTTGTCACTTGTCCGCCTTGTTGGGGATCTGGATTCCGTTCGGTACGTTGATCGGCCCGCTGATTCTCTGGCAGATGAAGCGCGAGAATGACCCGTTCATCGATGCGCAGGGTAAAGAGGCGCTGAATTTTCAGATCACCGTCGCCATTGCCGCGACCCTCTCATTCTTTTTGATGTTGGTGGTTATCGGGTTCTTCCTGCTTGGCCTGATCGCCATCGGTGGGTTGGTGCTGACGATCATCGCGGGTGTAAAAGCCAACGAAGGGGTGCCTTATCGGTATCCGTTCACCTGGCGGTTGATCAAATAAACCACGTCCCGTGGCTTGGCGGCGGATCAATAACCACCGCAGCCCTTGTAGGAGCGAGGCTTGCCCGCGAAGGCGATCTAACAGCCAGCATATGTGCTGGATGTGCCGACCTCTTCGCGAGCAAGCTTTGCTCCTGCAGGAATGAGGTGCACAAAAAAACCGACAGCGATGTCGGTTTTTTTGTATCTGCGAAACGACGCTTAGATGGTCAGCGTCCAGTCGTAGTCCACGATCAGTGGTGCGTGCTGCGAGAACCGTGGCTGACGTGGCAGGCGTGCGCTGCGGACAAAGCGGCGCAGGCCCGGTGTCAGCAACTGGTAGTCGAAACGCCAGCCCAGGTTGAGCATCTCAGCCTGTTCGTTGTCCGGCCACCAGCTGTACTGGTCGCCTTCACGGCTGACTTCGCGCAGGGCATCGACATAACCCATGTTGCCGACAATCTCGTCCATCCAGGCACGTTCAGGCGCCAGGAAACCCGGGGATTGCTGGCTGTCGCGCCAGTTCTTGATATCCAGCTTCTGTTGCGCCACGTACAGCGAGCCACAATAAATGTACTCGCGACGTTTGCGTCGCTGTTTATCCAGATAACGGGCGAAATCGTCCATTAGCTTGAACTTCTGGTTCAAGTCTTCATCGCCATTCTGCCCCGAGGGGAGCAGCAAGGTCGCGATGCTGACCTTATCGAAATCGGCTTGCAGGTAGCGCCCGTAGCGGTCGGCCGTCTCGAAGCCGAGACCGCTGATGACTGCCTTCGGTTGCAACCGCGAATACAAAGCCACGCCACCTTGGGCGGGTACTTCGGCATCGCAGGCATAAAGGAAGTAGCCATCCAGTTGGAAAGCTGGATCGTCCAGTTCAAAGGCGGAGGCGCGGGTGTCCTGCAGGCAGATGACGTCGGCATTCTGTGCTTGCAGCCAACTGAGCAAACCACGCTCGACTGCAGCCTGAATACCATTGACGTTCACACTGATGATCCGCATAAATGGCCCCAAAAATCGCGTGCGTGTATGATACACGGCGTCAACCTAATTAGCTAAATCCGTGGTATTTGGGGTTTTTTTCATGCAAGCGTATCAGCGCGATTTCATTCGTTTTGCCATCGATCGCGGCGTTTTGCGCTTCGGTGAGTTCACCCTGAAGTCCGGGCGCACCAGTCCTTACTTCTTTAATGCTGGCCTGTTCAACACCGGTTCGGCCCTTGCGCAACTGGGTCGTTTCTACGCGGCAGCCATCGTTGAGAGCGGCATTCCTTTCGACGTTCTGTTTGGCCCGGCGTACAAAGGCATCCCGTTGGCGGCGACCACTGCGGTGGCATTGGCCGAGCACCATGGCCGTGACCTGCCATGGTGCTTCAACCGCAAGGAAGCCAAGGCCCATGGCGAAGGCGGCAGCCTGGTTGGCGCACCGCTGACCGGCGACGTGCTGATCATCGACGACGTGATCACTGCGGGCACAGCCATCCGTGAGGTCATGCAGATCATCGCTTCCCAGGACGGCGCCAAGGCGGCCGGCGTGCTGATCGCCCTGAACCGTCAGGAGCGCGGCAACGGCGAGTTGTCGGCGATCCAGGAAGTGGAACGCGACTTCGGCATCCCGGTGATCAGCATTGTTTCGCTGACGCAGGTGCTGCAATTCCTGGCCGATGATCCGCAGCTCAAGCAGCATTTGCCTGCCGTTGAAGCCTACCGCGCCCAATTTGGCGTCTGACGCAATCCACGTGTAGGAGCTGCCGAAGGCTGCGATCTTTTGAAAGATTAAGATCAAAAGATCGCAGCCTTCGGCAGCTCCTACAGGAGGCGGATCGCAGGCAAAAAAAAAGACCCCGCTCAGCCAGGCTGAGCGGGGTCTTTTTGTGTGGGTTGCTTAGTGACGCTTGCGATTGCTGATCAACGTACCCACACCCGTATCGGTGAAGATCTCCAGCAGAATTGCATTCGGCACCCGACCATCAATGATCAGCGAGCTGCCCACGCCGCCCTGTACCGCTTCCAGCGCGCAACGGATCTTCGGCAACATGCCGCCGTAGATCGTGCCATCGGCAATCAGTTCGTCGACTTGCTGGGTGCTCAGGCCAGTCAGGACCTTGCCCGACTTGTCCATCAGGCCGGCGATGTTGGTCAGCAGCATCAGTTTTTCAGCTTTCAGCGCTTCGGCCACTTTACCGGCCACCAAGTCAGCGTTGATGTTGTACGACTCGCCGTTGGCGCCGACACCGATTGGCGCGATCACCGGGATGAAATCGCCTTTGACCAGCAGGTTCAGCAGGTCGGTGTTGATCCCGACCACTTCGCCCACCTGGCCGATGTCGATGATTTCCGGTTGGGTCATCTCCGGCGTCTGGCGGGTCACGGTGAGTTTTTTCGCCCGAATCAGCTCGGCGTCTTTACCGGTCAGGCCGATGGCGCTGCCGCCATGACGGTTGATCAGGTTGACGATGTCCTTGTTCACCTGGCCGCCGAGGACCATTTCCACCACGTCCATGGTCTGCGCGTCAGTCACACGCATGCCATCGATGAAGTGGCTCTCGATCGACAGACGCTTGAGCAGGTCGCCGATTTGCGGGCCGCCGCCGTGAACCACCACCGGGTTGATGCCCACGGCTTTCATCAGCACGATGTCGCGGGCGAAGCCGGTTTTCAGCTCCTCGCTTTCCATCGCGTTGCCGCCGTATTTGATCACCAGCGTCTTGCCGACATAGCGGCGGATGTAAGGCAGCGCTTCGGACAGGACCTTGGCGGTGTTGGCGGCGGCTTCGCGTTCGAGGGTCATTCAGGGCTCCGGGTGAATCAGAAGATCAAAACGGTAATTGGAGATCAGGTGCAACACGCTTCAACTGGACTTTGAAAACGTCCTTGATGCGCTGCAGTTCAGCCTCGTCATCAGCCTCGAAACGCAGGACCAGCACCGGTGTGGTGTTGGACGCGCGCACCAGGCCCCAGCCTTTGGCGTAGTCGACTCGCACGCCGTCAATAGTGGTCAGATTGGCGCCTTCGCCCCACTTCGCGTCGTGCAATGCATCAATGATGCTGAATTTGCTCTCTTCGGTCACATGGATATTGATTTCCGGCGTAGAAATATCGTTCGGGAAGGTCGCAAACAGCTCTTCCGCGGTGGATTTTTCCTTGCTGAGGATCTCCAGCAGCCGCGCGGCGCTGTAAATGCCGTCGTCGAAACCGAACCAGCGCTCTTTGAAGAAGATATGCCCGCTCATTTCGCCGGCCAACAGGGCGCCGGTTTGTTTCATTTTCTTTTTGATCAACGAGTGACCGGTCTTCCACATTAGCGGACGGCCGCCGTATTCCTTGATCAGCGGTGTCAGGCGCCGGGTGCATTTGACGTCGAAGATGATCTCCGCGTCGGGGTTGCGTGCCAGTACGTCGCGGGCGAACAGCATCAGCAAGCGGTCCGGGAAGACGATGCTGCCGGTGTTGGTCACCACGCCGACGCGGTCGCCGTCGCCGTCGAAGGCCAGGCCCAGGTCCGCATTGGTTTCCTTGACCTTGGCGATCAGGTCCACGAGGTTTTCCGGCTTGCCCGGGTCCGGGTGGTGGTTCGGGAAGTTGCCGTCCACCTCGCAGAACAACGGGATGACTTCGCAGTTCAGCGCTTCGATCAGTTGCGGGGCGATCACGCCAGCCGCGCCGTTACCGCAATCGACCACGACTTTCAGGCGACGAGCCAGTTTGATGTCCTGGACGATTTCGGTGTTGTAGCGATCGAGGATTTCGACCTGAGTGATGCTGCCCTTGCCGCTGCTCAAATTGTTGGTCTTGAGGCGTTCGTGCAGGGCCTGGATCTGTTCGTTGGCCAGGGTATCGCCAGCGATGACGATCTTGAAGCCGTTGTAATTCGACGGGTTGTGGCTGCCGGTCAGCATGACACCGGATTTGCCGGCCAGGACGTTGGCGGCGTAGTACAGCGCAGGCGTTGGCACCAGGCCGACGTCGCTGACGTGGCAACCGGCGTCGGCCAAGCCCTTGATCAGTTGCTCGACCAGTTCCGGGCCGGACAGTCGGCCGTCACGACCAACGGAAACATTCGGTTCATCCTGGGCCAGACTCTGGGCGCCGATGGCGCGGCCGAGCCAGTAAGCGGTTTCAGCGTTCAGGAATTCCGGGACAGTGCCGCGAATGTCGTAGGCGCGGAAGATGCTGTCGGGGAATTTCGGTGCAACTTGGGCTGGACTGCTCATCTGGGGGAATGCTCCATTTCGAAAGTGACTGGACCTGCCTGCAAGGAATTTGTCGACAGGCGCAAACTGAAGGGTATGACGGCGTTTTCCACAGAGAGTTCGTGGTGCGAAAAGGCCATGACCCCGGTTTCAGCGAGCACTTGGCCGGTCAATGCCTTGATTTCCAGCGCTAAACCTTGCAGATGACAATTTGAAATTTGTGGCGAAGGCGCTTGCTCCCGCCTCCCCCTGTAGGAGCTGTCGAGTGAAACGAGGCTGCGATCTTTTGATCTTGATCTTGAAAAGCAAAATCAAAAGATCGCAGCCTCGTTTCACTCGACAGCTCCTACGGGAGGATTTCAGCGGATCAATTGGTGCCAGAGTGGCCGAAACCGCCGGTACCGCGCTGAGTTTCGACGAATTCTTCGACCATTTCGAAGTGCGCTTGCACGACGGGTACCAAAACCAGTTGCGCCAGACGCTCGCCGACAACGATGTTGAAATCGGTCTGGCCACGGTTCCAGCACGAAACCATCAGCGGGCCCTGGTAATCGGAGTCGATCAACCCGACCAGGTTGCCCAGCACGATGCCGTGCTTATGGCCCAGGCCGGAGCGCGGCAGGATCAGCGCCGCCAGGCCCGGATCGCCGATGTAGACCGACAGGCCGGTAGGGATCAGCAGGGTTTCGCCTGGCTTGATCACGGTGTCTTTTTCCAGCATGGCGCGCAGGTCGAGGCCGGCGGAGCCTGGGGTAGCGTACTGCGGCAACGGGAATTCGGTGCCGATGCGGGGGTCGAGGATCTTGGCTTGCAAAGCGTGCATGTAAATTAAACCTGGTTCAGACGGTCGGCGATAAAAGTGATCAGCTGGCGAGCAATCTTGCTCTTGCTGGTCTGGGCGAAAAGTGTGGCGTGGAGCTCACGGTCGATCACGCTGCAGGCGTTTTCTTCGCTGTTGAAGCCAATACTCGGGTTGGCGACGTCGTTGGCGACGATCAAATCGAGGTTCTTGTCTTTCAACTTGCGGGCAGCGTAATCGAGCAGGTGTTCGGTTTCGGCGGCAAAACCGACACTGAACGGACGGTCGGGACGGGTGGCGATGGTGGCCAGGATGTCTGGGTTACGCACCATCTGTAGCAACAAACCGTCGCCGTTCGTAGGATCTTTCTTGAGTTTTTGTGGGGCGACGACTTCCGGGCGGTAGTCCGCGACCGCTGCCGAGGCGATGAACAGGTCGCAGGGGATCGCGGCTTCACAGGCGGCGAGCATGTCGCGGGCACTGACCACGTCGATGCGGGTCACGCGATCCGGGGTCGGCAGGTGCACCGGGCCGGTGATCAGCGTGACGCGGGCGCCGGCTTCTACCGCAGCTTCGGCCAGGGCAAAGCCCATTTTTCCGGAACTGTGGTTGGTGATGTAGCGCACCGGGTCGATGTTTTCCTGGGTCGGGCCAGCGGTAATCAACACGTGTTTGCCGGTCAGGGCCTGACGCTGGAAGCAGTCCGCCGCGCACTGGGCGAGGTCGGTGGCTTCGAGCATACGGCCCATGCCGACGTCGCCGCAGGCCTGGCTGCCGGACGCCGGGCCGAAGGCTTTGATGCCACGGCTTTCGAGGGTTTGCAGGTTGGCTTGGGTTGCCGGGTCGCGCCACATGGCCTGGTTCATCGCCGGGGCCACGGCGACCACGGCGTCGGTGGCCAGCACCAGGGTGGTCAGCAGGTCATCGGCAATGCCTTGGGCCAGGCGGGCGATCAGGTCCGCGGTGGCGGGGGCGATCAGCACCAGATCGGCCCATTTGGCCAGCTCGATGTGGCCCATGGCAGCTTCGGCCGCCGGGTCCAGCAGGTCGAGATGGACCGGGTGCCCGGACAAGGCCTGCATGGTCAGCGGGGTGATGAACTCGCTGCCGCCACGGGTCATGACCACGCGCACTTCGGCACCCTGGTCGATCAGGCGGCGAACCAGGTCGGCGCTCTTGTAGGCAGCAATGCCGCCGCCGACGCCCAGAACGATGCGTTTCCGATACAGCCGCTGCATAGGTCTGCCTTTCATTTCGTTGATGACTGCAGGGCGAAACCCCCTCCCCAGGGATGAATTCGCTCGCAAAAAAGATGGGCTACGATATCACAGCGACCGCTACGGAACAGCGGCGCCCACAGACATGGAGGTGCTATGAGCATTCGCGATTGGCCGGCGGCGGAGCGGCCGCGGGAGAGGTTACTGGAGTTGGGCCCGGCGAGTCTTTCGGACGCCGAACTGCTGGCGATTTTTTTACGGACCGGTGTCTCCGGCAAAAGCGCGGTAGACCTGGCGCGACACTTGTTGAGTCAATTTGGCAGCCTGCGTTCGTTGCTGGAGGCTGATCAAAAAACATTCAGCAAGGAATTAGGGCTTGGGCCGGCGAAGTTCGCTCAACTGCAGGCGGCCCAGGAAATGGGCCGGCGGCATTTGGCTGAACGTTCACGCCAGAAGTCGGCGCTGGAAAACCCGCAGGCGGTGCGTGATTACCTGAAATCAATGCTGCGCCACGAGCCTCATGAGGTGTTCGGCTGTCTGTTTCTGGATTCCAAGCACCGGGTGCTGGCGTTTGAAGCGCTGTTTCGCGGTTCCATCGACAGCGCCAGCGTTTATCCAAGGCAGGTGGTCAAGCGCGCCCTGGCACACAACGCCGCAGCGCTGATCCTGTGCCACAACCACCCGTCGGGTAACACCGACCCCAGCCAGGCTGACCGAATGCTGACCAAGCGCCTTCAGGAGGCCTTGGAGTTGGTTGATGTGCGGATACTCGACCATTTCATCATTGGCGACGGGGAGCCGCTGTCGATGGCCGAGTACGGCTGGATGTAAGCCATATTTGGCATTCCCCCCCCTGTAGGAGCTGCCGAGTGAAACGAGGCTGCGATCTTTTGATTTTGTTTTTTAAGATCAAAAGATCGCAGCCTCGTTTCACTCGGCAGCTCCTACAGGGAAGTTACTTGAGGCTGACTTTGGAGTAGTCCTGGCGACCAAACGGGCTGACTTGGTAACCCTGTACATCTTTGCGCGTCAGCGCGAACGCAGTCGGATGCGCCAGCGGCAACCACAACGCCTGTTGCTGGATCTGCGCCTGAGCCTGTTCATAAAGCTTGGTGCGCACGCCTTGCTCGCTGGTGGTCTTGCCGGCGCTGATCAGCTTGTCCAGGTCCTGGTTGCAGTAACGGGCGAAGTTGGTGCCGGATTTGACCGCCGCGCAGGAAAACTGCGGCGTGAGGAAGTTGTCCGGGTCGCCGTTGTCGCCGGCCCAGCCCATGAACAACAAGTCATGCTCGCCAGCCTTGGCGCGGCGGATCAACTCGCCCCATTCGATCACCCGGATTTCGGCCTGGATGCCGATTTCCGCCAGATCGGATTGCAGCAATTGCGCGCCGAGGCTTGGGTTCGGATTCAGCAAGCTGCCGGAAGGACGCGTCCAGATGGTGGTCTGGAATCCGTCTTTCAGCCCGGCCTTGGCCATCAATGCCTTGGCTTTTTCGACGTCATGGGGATAGCCCGGCAAGCCTTTGGCGTAGCTCCAGGTGTTCGGCGGATAAGGGCCGTTCGCCGCTTCGGCGGTGTCTTCGAACACGGCTTTGATGTAATTGGCCTTGTCGAACGCGAGGTTGATCGCCTGGCGCACTTCGGGTTTATCCAGTGGTGGATGCTGACTGTTGATGCCGACGAATGCGGTCATGAAGGCGTCAGTTTTTTCCACTTTCAGCGTCGGCTCTTGCTTGGCGGCCACCACATCCAGCGGCTTGGGTGACAGGGCGATCTGGCACTCGTTGCGGCGCAGTTTCTGCAAGCGCACGTTGGCGTCCGGGGTAATGGCGAAGATCAGCGGGTCCACCGATGGCTTGCCGCCGAAATAGTCCGGGTTGGCCTTGTAGCGGATCGAGGCGTCTTTCTGGAAGCGTGTGAACACAAACGGGCCGCTGCCGATCGGCTGGCTGTTGAGCTTCTCGGGCGTGCCGGCCTTCATCAGGGTGTCGGCGTATTCGGCCGAGTAGATCGAGGCGAAACCCATGCTCAGGGTCGCGAGGAAGGTCGAGTCCGGGTGATCGAGGGTGAATCGCACGGTCAGCGGGTCGAGGGCGTCGATCTTTTTGATCAGCGCCGGCAGTTGCATCGACTGGGCGTGGGGGAAGCCGCTTTGGGCGATTTTGTGCCACGGGTTGGCCGGGTCGAGCATGCGGTCGAAGCTGAACTTCACGTCCTCGGCGCTCAGGTCGCGGGTCGGGTTGAAGTAGTCGGTTTTGTGGAATTTCACTTGCGGGTGCAGCTTGAACACGTAGCTCAGGCCGTCGGGCGTGACTTCCCAGCTGTCCGCGAGGCTGGCGACCACTTTGCCGCTGGCGGTATCGAAATTCACCAAGGTGTTCATCAGCACATCGGCCGAGGCGTTGGTGGTGGTCAGCGAGTTGTACTGCACCACGTCGAACCCTTCGGGGCTGGCCTCGGTGCAGACGGTCAGGGCGGCGGCATGGGCCAATGGGCTCAGCAGCAGTGGGGCAAGCAGCAGCGGTAGGGCAGCGAGGCGCATGGTCGGATTCCTTTACAGATCGAAGGCCCATCTGCAAGTGCAGTCTGGAAAAGGCTTACCCTAGTGGGCTCTTTTGCAAATGACTATCCCCTTTTTCATTTTGGGGGGACTATAGGCGCCAGTTTTGGTGGTGCGGCGGTTGAAAAACTCCAGGACTGGCCCGTTGGCCGATGCTCTGCGACGAGCGGTCGTCATCGACGATAGCCTTTGTCCAAGGCGCTCGTAGCCCGGAAAATGGGCTTTTTGTGAATTCATCGCACACTGAATGTTGTTGCTCTGTGGTCTTTCTGGTATAAAGCAGCGCTCTTTTCTAGGGGCCCGGTTCCTTCACTGTAGGTGTAGCCGGTAAGACCTCTAAAGAAACGCGGCGCCTGGCGCCAAATGACTGAGAGATTAAGCGGCCAACCCATGCCGGGTTGGGCATGTGGTTTTAGAGGGCTGAGGCATGTCGAGAGTATGTCAAGTTACCGGTAAGGGTCCGGTGACTGGGAATAACATTTCCCACGCAAACAACAAAACCCGTCGTCGTTTCCTGCCGAACCTGCAGCATCACCGCTTCTGGGTTGAAGAAGAGAAACGTTTCGTGCGTCTGCGCGTATCTGCCAAAGGCATGCGTATCATCGACAAGCGTGGCATCACTGTCGTGCTGGCCGAAATCCGCAAAGCTGGCAAGATCTAAGGGAGCTAATCATGCGTGAATTGATTCGTTTGATTTCGAGCGCCGGTACTGGTCACTTCTACACTACCGACAAGAACAAGCGCACTACTCCGGACAAAATCGAGATCAAGAAATTTGATCCGGTTGTTCGTAAGCACGTGATCTACAAAGAAGGCAAAATCAAGTAATTGATTTTTCCGACTTATGAAAAAGGCCCGTATCGCGAGATACGGGCCTTTTTTATTGCGTGCGGATTGGGCGTTGCCTGTCAGGACGCCTTCGCGGGCAAGCCTCGCTCCTACAGATCACACCGATTGTAGGAGCGAGGCTTGCCCGCGAAGAGGCCGGTCCAGTTAACACAAGACCTCAAGCCTTCTGTTCAAACACCACATAGATCTTGCGGCACGCTTCCAGCACTTCCCAAGTCCCACGGAACCCTGCCGGAATCACAAAGCGATCCCCCACCCGCAACGTCTTGCTGTTGCCGTCGTTATCGCGCAGCACCGACACGCCCTGAACGATTTCGCAATATTCATGCTCGGTGTAATTCACCAGCCACTGCCCGATTTCGCCTTCCCATACGCCAGCGCTCATCTGCCCGCACGGGCTGTTGTAGTGGTTGTACACCGCTTGCTCAGGGTCGCCCTTGAGCACCTTCGCCGGGTCTGGACGATAGCGTTCGGGCTGGGTGGTGGCTTGGCTGAAATCGACGACATCCTGGATATTCATTGTTGTAATTCCCCCTGATTGCGGCGCGATGGCTGAAAAGAGCCAAAGTCTATGTTTATTAAAATGAACACCGCAAGGCTGTTTATCGACCTTGTGTCAAATATATTGAAACAACCCCGGCCACTGGTTTAGGGTGGCAGGTGCCTTGGGCCGATAGCAGGCTGGCCGGGCAGAATTCCTGACAGCGCCCGCGAAAAACGTGGGGCACTCGTATTCAACAAGAGGAGGACACTCGTATGACCACCCTGACTCGTGCCGACTGGGAACAACGTGCTCGCGATCTGAAGATCGAAGGCCGCGCCTACATCAATGGCGAATACACCGATGCCGTCTCCAGCGAGACCTTCGAGTGCATCAGCCCGGTCGATGGCCGTCTGCTGGGCAAGATTGCCAGCTGTGACGCCGCCGACGCCCAGCGCGCCGTAGAAAATGCGCGCGCCACCTTCAATTCCGGCGTGTGGTCGCGCCTGGCGCCGACCAAACGCAAAGCCACCATGATTCGTTTCGCCGGCCTGCTGAAACAGCACGCCGAAGAGCTGGCGCTGCTTGAAACCCTGGACATGGGCAAGCCGATCAGCGATTCCCTGTACATCGACGTTCCCGGCGCGGCGCAAGCTCTGAGCTGGAGCGGCGAAGCCATCGACAAGATCTACGACGAAGTCGCTGCCACCCCGCAAGATCAACTGGGCTTGGTCACTCGCGAGCCGGTCGGCGTCGTTGGCGCGATCGTGCCGTGGAACTTCCCGTTGATGATGGCCTGCTGGAAACTCGGTCCGGCGCTGTCCACTGGTAACTCGGTGGTCCTCAAACCGTCGGAAAAATCCCCGCTGACCGCCATCCGCATCGCGGCGCTGGCCGTTGAAGCCGGTATCCCGAAAGGCGTGCTGAACGTCCTGCCAGGCTACGGCCACACCGTCGGCAAGGCCCTGGCCCTGCACAACGATGTGGACACACTGGTGTTCACCGGTTCGACCAAGATCGCCAAGCAATTGCTGATCTATTCTGGCGAATCGAACATGAAGCGCGTCTGGCTCGAAGCCGGCGGCAAGAGCCCGAACATCGTGTTCGCCGATGCCCCGGACCTGCAAGCCGCTGCCGAAGCGGCGGCCGGCGCCATCGCCTTCAACCAGGGCGAAGTCTGTACCGCTGGTTCGCGTCTGCTGGTCGAGCGTTCGATCAAGGACACCTTCCTGCCGCTGGTGATCGAAGCGCTGAAAACCTGGAAGCCGGGCAACCCGCTGGACCCCGCGACCAACGTCGGCGCCCTGGTGGACACTCAGCAGATGAACACCGTGCTGTCCTACATCGAATCCGGCCACACCGACGGCGCCAAACTGGTGGCGGGCGGCAAGCGCATTCTTCAGGAAACCGGTGGCACCTACGTTGAGCCGACGATTTTCGACGGCGTGAGCAACGCGATGAAAATCGCCCAGGAAGAAATCTTTGGCCCGGTGTTGTCGGTCATTGCTTTCGACACTGCCGAAGAAGCCATCGCGATTGCCAACGACACGCCGTATGGCCTGGCCGCTGCGGTATGGACCAAGGACATCTCCAAGGCCCACCTGACCGCCAAGGCCCTGCGTGCCGGCAGCGTGTGGGTCAACCAGTACGACGGCGGCGACATGACCGCACCGTTCGGTGGTTTCAAACAGTCGGGTAATGGTCGCGACAAGTCGCTGCATGCGTTCGACAAATACACCGAACTGAAGGCGACCTGGATCAAGTTGTAAGTCGTTAAGGGGGCTGTTGTAAGAACAGCTCCCGAACGACGCAGATCCCCTGTGGGAGCGAGCTTGTTCGCGATAGCGGTGTGACAGTCGACATCAGTGTTGAATGTTCTACCGCTATCGCGAGCAAGCTCGCTCCCACAGTGTTTTGTGTCGTACATAAAAATCCACAGGAGCGTGGAACATGCGTTGGGCGACCTATTTCGCCGTGTTGGCATCTGTCTTGAGTGTTGGCCTGGCCTTGGGCGTCAGCATGCCGCTGGTGTCTTTTCGCCTGGAGAGCTGGGGCTACGGCTCGTTTGCCATCGGCGTGATGGCGGCGATGCCGGCCATCGGCGTGCTGCTGGGGGCGAAGATGTCCAGCCATTTGGCCGCGCAATTTGGCACGGCCAACCTGATGCGCCTGTGCTTGTGGGCCGGGGCGTTGTCGATCGGGTTGCTGGCGCTGTTGCCGAGCTATCCGATCTGGCTGGTGTTGCGGCTGATGATCGGGGTGATCCTGACCCTGGTCTTCATCCTCGGCGAAAGCTGGATCAACCAATTGGTGGTCGAAGAATGGCGCGGGCGGTTGGTGGCGCTGTACGGCAGCAGTTATGCGTTGAGTCAGCTCGGCGGACCGTTGCTGCTGGGGGCCTTGGGCACTGAACACGATTACGGTTTCTGGGTCGGCGTCGGTCTGCTGATGACGGCGCCGTTGCTGTTGCTGGGCCGCAGCGGCGCGCCGAGCAGCGAAGCCAGCAGTGTCACTTTCAGCGATTTATGGACCTTCTGCCGAGGCCTGCCGGCGATTGCCTGGGCGGTGTCGCTGTTCGCCGCGTTTGAGGCGATGATCCTGACCTTGTTGCCGGTGTATTGCCTGCGCCAGGGCTTCAGCGCAGAAATCGCACTGGCAATGGTCAGTACCGTGGTGGTCGGCGATGCCTTGCTGCAATTGCCCATCGGTGCGCTGGCGGATCGACTGTCCCGGCGCACGTTGTTCACTGGCTGCGCGGTGATCCTGCTGCTGTCGAGCCTGGCGATTCCGCTGTTGATCGATACATTGCTGATCTGGCCGCTGTGGGTGCTGTTCGGCGCCAGTGCCGGCGGGTTATTTACCTTGTCGCTGATCCTGATCGGTGAGCGCTATCGCGACGATGCGTTGGTGCGGGCCAATGCTCACATCGCGCAGTTGTGGGGGATTGGTTGCCTGGTCGGGCCCTTGGCGGCCGGGGCGGGCAGCCAGTGGATCAGCGGGCACGCATTGCCGCTGTTGATGGCGGTTGGGGCGTTGGGTTTGGTGGTTTTGTTGATGCGCCAAGGGGCGTTTGGCGCGGTGGCTGAGCCGGCATAGATCAAAAGATCGCAGCCGTCGGCAGCTCCTACAGATGTACACCATCCCAATGTAGGAGCTGCCGAAGGCTGCGATCTTGGCGGTTTAAAGCTACAACATCCGCTCAAGGCCCACGGTGGTGCTCATCCACGCATTGAACCGTCGCCACCAGCTCCCCGGTTCCTTGGGCAATGTGTGCAGTTGGCCGTTGTCCTCGGTCACCCAGACCACCTGCCCGTTTTCCAGTTTCGCCTCGTAACTCAGGGGCGGCGCCATGCCTTGCAGGGCCAGTTCACGCACGTGCGCGGCCAGCTCCGGGCTGTCCACCAGCACGCCGACTTCGGTGTTCCACAACACGGAACGCGGGTCGAAATTGAATGAGCCGATGAAGGATTTCTGCTGGTCAAAGATCATCGCCTTGCTGTGCAAACTCGAATCCGAGCCTTGGTAGGCCGAGCGCCGGAACAGGTGCGGACCGCTACCACTGCCGCTGCCCGCGCCGGGTTGGCGACGCAATTCGAACAACTTCACGCCATGTTCCAGCAAGGCCTTGCGATACGGCGCATAACCGCCGTGCACCGCCGGTACGTCGGTGGCTTCCAGCGAGTTGGTCAGCAAACTCACCGAGACCCCGGCGTCGGCGCGCCCGGTCAGGTACACCAGCCCCGGTTGTCCCGGGACGAAATACGCTGAAATCATGATCAGCTCTTTGCTGACCCCGTTCAGTTCCGGCGCCAGTTGTGTGGTCAGCAGCAATTGCGGGTCGGGCTCGCCCTTGGACAGCACCTTGCTCGGCGCGTCCCACAAGGCCTGATTCCAGGCCCAGATCAGCTCCCGGCGCCAGATGTCCAGGCGTGGATGCTTGTTGTAGGTCATCAATTGTTGATACAGCGCGTGGTTCTGTTTGCGGGTTTCTTCCAGTGACTCTTCCAGGCGCGTGCGGGTGTTTTGCAGGTCCTTGGCGGTTGGTTTGCTGGAGAGGAATTCGTCGATCGGCTTGCTCAGGGCGCTGTTCCAGTACTGGTCGAAACTGTGCCCGAGCTGCTCGGCCACCGGCCCGACGCTGAGCATGTCGATGTCGGTGAAATTCAGGTTGGGCTCGGCATCGAAATACTCGTCGCCCAGGTTGCGCCCGCCGACGATGGCCGCGCTGTTGTCCGCCAGCCAGAGCTTGTTGTGCATGCGCCGGTGTTGCAGCGACAGGTTGAACAAGCGGCCCATGGTCCGCGTCACGCCCGTGCTGCGGCCCAGGTGCAACGGGTTGAACAGGCGAATCTGAATCTGCGGATGCGCCGCCAGGGTCGCGATGATCTGGTCCAGGCCATCGCTGGTGGTGTCATCGAGCAGAATTCGCACCCGCACCCCGCGATCGGCGGCTTTGAGCAATTCCTCCACCAGCATGCGCGTGCTGATGCCGTCGTGGACGATGTAGTACTGCAAGTCGAGGCTGGTCTGGGCGTTGCGGATCAGCTCGGCGCGGGCCATGAAGGCTTCGGTGCTGTTGGACAGCAGGCGAAAGCCCGATTGCCCTTGATGGGGGGCGGCCTGGGCCTGGATCGAGCGGCCGAAGCTGGAGTCCGCCGCTGGCAGGGCCTGGCTCGGCGAGCGTGGCACGTCGAGGCTGACGCAACCACCCAGCGAGGCGAGCAGCAGAAGCGCGAGCAGGGGCTGACTGACTCTCACGTGGGATCGATCCGATTGGCGGCAGTTGTCGGCATATGGACGCAGGTTTGCCCAGAAAGGTCAGTCGGTGATGCAATCAATTTCCGCCAGCAGCTTTATGGCCGCTGTGCCCACCTTGCGCACAGCGTCTTCGATCTGCGGTGTTGGCTTGGCAGCGTAGTTCATCCGCAGGCAATTGCGGTATTTGCCCGAGGCCGAAAAGATGCTGCCAACGGCAATCTGTACGCCCTGGTCGTGCAGCGCACGATTCAGTTTCAGGGTGTCGAAGCCGTCCGGCAATTCGACCCACAACATAAAACTGCCCTGGGGGCGACTGGCCCGGGTGCCGGCGGGGAAGTAGCGCGTGACCCAATCGATCATCGCATCGCGATTGCGCTGGTACTGGGTGCGCATCCGCCGCAGGTGCGGTTCGAAGTGCCCGCCCTTGAGGAAGTCGGCGATGGCGATCTGTGCTTGCGGGGCCGTGGAGCCGGTGCTGATGTATTTCATGTGCAGCACCCGTTCCAGATAGCGGCCCGGCGCCACCCAGCCAATGCGCAGCCCTGGCGCCAGGGTTTTGGAAAAGGAGCTGCAGAGCAGCACGCGGCCGTCTTCGTCGAAGGATTTGATCGTGCGCGGGCGTGGGTAGGTGTAGGCCAATTCGCCATACACATCGTCCTCGATGATCGCCACATCGAAGCGCTGTGCCAGGTTCAGCAATGCCCTTTTGCGTGCCTCCGGCATGATGTAGCCCAACGGGTTGTTGCAGTTGGGGGTCAACTGTATGGCCTTGATCGGCCACTGTTCCAGGGCCAGTTCCAGGGCATCGAGGCTGATGCCGGTGATCGGGTCGGTGGGGATTTCCAGGGCTTTCATGCCCAGGCCCTTGAGGGTTTGCATGGCGCCGTGAAAGCTTGGCGAATCCACTGCGACGATGTCGCCGGGTTCGCAGATGGAGCGGATGCTGGTGGACAGCGCTTCGTGACAACCGGTGGTGACCACCAGGTCGGCGGCGTTCAACTGGCAGCCTGAGTCGAGCATCAGCCGGGCGATTTGTTCGCGCAGTTCGAGGTTGCCGTGAATGTTGTCGTAATACAGACCGGGCATGTCTTGGCGCCGACTGATCTGCGCCAGCCCGCGCAGCAATGGCTTCATGGTCGGCGTGGTGATGTCCGGCATGCCGCGCCCCAGTTGCACCACGTCTTTGCGTGGTACCGCGCGGATCAATTCCAACACTTGATCCCACTGGGAAATGTCCACCGGACGCTGGGCCGGGCGGCCAATGGCGGGCAGTTCCGGCAGCTCGCGGCTGACCGGCACGAAATAGCCGGACTTGGGTTTCGGCGTCGCCAGCCCGTTGTCTTCCAGCACGCGATAAGCCTGCTGCACCGTGCTCAGGCTGACCCCATGCTCGACACTCAACGCCCGCACCGAGGGCAGCCGATCGCCAGGGCGATAGAAACCTTGTTCGATACGCGTGCCGAGCAAATCGGCGAGATTGACGTAAAGGGTCATGGCGCTGCCTCGATACAGGTGATTCGGTTAACCAATACAGATGGGGCAAAAATACAGGATTCAGAGCGTCGAGCCGCAAATCTGTATGGAAATAATAGATTTGTTTTGAATCTGTAATGCTTTTCGGCGTCCGCGCATGATGAAACCTCTGGCTACCCAAGTAAACAGGAGCGATCAAAATGAACGGCTTGAGCGATGTGCGGCTGACGTTACACAGTCAGGAACTGGCAGCAGGGCAAATCAACGGCACCCGTGAGGCGCGCGCGCGCAACGCGCCGTCCTGCCTCGGTCGCTGGGGTCTGTTCTGGCATCGTCTGCACACGCGCAAGGCGTTGTTGAACCTGACGCCGGAGCAACTCAGGGATGTCGGGTTAAGTCAGGAGCAGGCATTGGAGGAGGGGCTTAAACCTTTCTGGCACCTGTGAAATAAACCACGGTCCCCCGTAGGAGCTGCCGCAGGCTGCGATCTTTTGATCTTGTTTTTAAGAGCAAGATCATAAGATCGCAGCCTGCGGCAGCTCCTACGGGGATAGGGTTGAGTGGCGTCAAACCAGTTCTTTAAGCCGATGCCACAACATCCCCAACGCCAGCAATGGCGAGCGCAAATGTTTGCCGCCGGGGAAGGTGATGTGCGGCACCTGCGCAAATAGATCGAACCCGCCGCTGTGCTGCCCGCTGATGGCCTCGGCCAGCAACTTGCCCGCCAAATGCGTGGCATTCACTCCATGCCCGGAATAGGCCTGGGCGTAATACACGTTCGGCTGATCCTTGAGCCGGCCGATCTGCGGCAGGCGGTTGGCGCCGATGCCGATCATCCCGCCCCATTGATAGTCGATCTTCACCCCGGCCAGTTGCGGGAACACCTCGAGCATCTTCGGCCGCATGTACGCGGCGATGTTTTTCGGGTCGCGCCCTGAGTAATGGCAGGCGCCCCCGAACAACAAACGCCGATCCGCCGAGAGCCGGTAGTAATCAAGCGCCACCCGCTGATCACAGACCGCCATGTTCTGCGGCAACAACGCGTGAGCCTGTGCTTCGCTCAACGGTTCGGTGGCGATGATGTAACTGCCGGCGGGCAGCACTTTGCCGCTGAGTTCAGGGTTGAGGTCGTTGAGGTAGGCGTTGCAACCCAGCACCAGGGTCTTGGCGCGGACCGAGCCCCGGGCGGTGTGAACCTTAACTTCGGCGCCGTAATCGATACGGGTGACCGCCGACTGTTCGAACAGCTTCACGCCCAATTGCTGCGCGGCGGCCGCTTCGCCCAGCGCCAGGTTCAGCGGATGCAAATGCCCGGAACCCATGTCGATCAGGCCTCCAACGTAGCGGTCGGAGCCGACCACCGAATGCATCTCGTTGGCTTGCAGCAACCGGGTTTCATAGCGATAACCGAGGCCGCGCAGTTCTTCGGCGTCTTCGGCAAACCCTTCGAGGTCCCGGGGTTTGTTGGCGAGGTCGCAATAGCCCCAGGTCAGGTCGCAAGGGATCTGAAAACGCTCGACCCGCTGTCGGACGATTTCCACCGCCTCCAGACCCATGAGTTTCATCTGACGCACGCCGTCGGTACCGATGACATTGGCGAACTGATCGAGCCCATGGCCGACGCCGCGAATCAATTGCCCGCCATTGCGACCGCTGGCACCCCAGCCGATTTTGTGCGCTTCCAGCAGCACCACGCTGAGGCCGCGTTCGGCCAGTTCGAGCGCGGTGTTCAACCCGGAAAACCCGCCGCCGACCACGCACACGTCCACGCTGAACTCGCCCTGGAGCACCGGATGATCAGGCTGCGGCAGGCTGCTGGCGGCGTAATAAGAGTCGGTGTGCCGGGCAGGGGCATTCATGCGTGGGTTCCTGATTCGTGTGTTTGAAAAAGTTGACGGAGCATAAGCCGGACCTTCCGGCACGGGCAACACTGGTCGGTTGCCGCTGTCTGGATCGGGGCTTTTGCGTCAGAATCCCGGTCTATTCCGCTTTTGGTCACCGCTTCGATGAGCTGCAACAGTCAGAAAATTCGCACCCTGCGCCAGCAAATCCCCTCGTTCGAGTGCGTGCCCGGCTGCCATGACTGCTGCGGCCCGGTGACCACTTCGCCGGAAGAAATGTCCCGCCTGCCGCGCAAGACCCGGGCCGAGCAGGATGCGGCGATGGATGAGCTGAACTGCGTGCACTTGGGGCCCAATGGCTGCACGGTGTATGACGAGCGGCCGCTGATCTGCCGGTTGTTTGGTACCACCAAAACCCTGCCATGCCCCAATGGGCGCGGGCCGGTGGAGCTGATTCATCCGCGGGTGGAGAAGCAGATTCATGAGTACATGGCCAGCACCCGGCAGGTGCTGGTTTAAAAAATCGCAGCCTCCGGCAGCTCCTACAGAAGCGCGCGAACACCTGTAGGAGCTGCCGAAGGCTGCGATCTTTTGATCTTCAATCCGGAATCGGCAGACACAAACTCTCTTTCACCTCTTCCATCACGATATAGCTCTTGGATTCGCGCACATGGGGCAGTTTCAGCAGGATGTCGCCAAGCAATTTGCGATACGAAGCCATCTCGGAAATCCGCGCCTTCACCAGATAGTCGAAATCCCCTGACACCAAATGGCACTCCAGCACGTGGGGCAGTTTCAGCACCGCGCGTCGGAACTCTTCGAAAGTATCGCCGGATTTGTAGTCGAGGCTGATCTCGACGAACACCAGCAGACTACCCTTCAGGTGCTGCGGGTTAAGCCGGGCGTTGTAGCCCATGATGATCCCTTCACGCTCCAGGCGCCGGACCCGCTCGGTGCAGGGTGTGGTCGACAGGCCGACCTTTTCCCCGAGCTCGGTGAAGGAGATACGTCCGTCCGCTTGCAGTATCCGCAGGATGTTGCGGTCGATCTTGTCCAGCTCACGTTTGGTCTGAGTGTTGGTACGCATAGGGGATGCGCCTCCGTGAAAAGGGTTTTTGCCGAGAATTGTCGCCAAATATAGGCACTTATATAGTGAAAAGCACTGGCTAATCTTTTTTAAACTGCCCACATCTTCGGTCTGAACATCAAACGTCAGCGGTACGCCGCGATGAGGGACATAAAAATGCGCGTCATGGTCTTGGGTAGCGGCGTTATCGGTACCGCCAGTGCTTACTATCTGGCGCGTGCCGGGTTTGAAGTGGTGGTCGTGGACCGTCAGCCGGCCGCTGCCATGGAGACCAGTTTCGCCAACGCCGGGCAGGTCTCCCCGGGCTACGCCTCGCCGTGGGCCGCGCCGGGCGTGCCGCTCAAGGCCATCAAATGGCTGTTGCAGCGCCACGCGCCGCTGGCGATCAAGGCCACCGCCGACATCGACCAATACCTGTGGATGGCGCAGATGCTGCGCAACTGCACCGCCAGCCGTTATGCGGTGAACAAGGAGCGCATGGTCCGCTTGTCCGAGTACAGCCGTGACTGCCTCGATGAGCTGCGCGCCGAAACCGGCATTGCCTACGAAGGCCGCAGCCTCGGTACCACCCAATTGTTCCGCACCCAGGCTCAGCTCGATGGCGCCGCGAAAGACATCGCCGTGCTGAAAGAGTCCGGCGTGCCGTTCGAACTGCTCGACCGCGCCGGCATTGCCCGGGTTGAACCGGCATTGGCCAGCGTTACCGACATCCTCGCCGGTGCCCTGCGCCTGCCGAACGATCAGACCGGCGACTGCCAGATCTTCACCACCCGCCTGGCCGAAATGGCTGTGAAGCTGGGTGTGGAATTCCGCTTCGACCAGGACATTCAGCGCCTCGACTACGCCGGTGATCGCGTCAACGGTGTATGGATCGACGGCAAGCTCGAAACCGCTGACCGCTATGTCCTCGCACTCGGCAGCTACTCGCCGCAGTTGCTCAAGCCGCTGGGCATCAAGGCGCCGGTGTATCCGCTCAAGGGTTATTCCCTGACCGTGCCGATCACCAACCCGGCGATGGCCCCGACCTCGACCATTCTCGACGAGACCTACAAGGTCGCGATCACCCGTTTCGACAACCGCATCCGCGTCGGCGGCATGGCGGAGATTGCCGGTTTTGACCTGTCGCTGAACCCGCGTCGGCGCGAAACCCTGGAGATGATCGTCAACGACCTTTATCCTCAGGGCGGCGATCTGGCCCAGGCGAGTTTCTGGACCGGTTTGCGTCCGACTACCCCGGACGGCACGCCGATTGTGGGCGCCACGCCATTCAGCAACCTGTTCCTGAACACCGGCCACGGTACGCTCGGTTGGACCATGGCCTGTGGTTCCGGTCGCTTGCTGGCTGACCTGATGGCGAAGAAAACCCCGCAAATCAGCGCCGAAGGCCTCGATATTTCCCGTTATGGCAGCAAAATCCAGGAGTCCGCAAAACATGGCAATCCAGCGCCAGCTCACCAATGAGCGCATGAGTCAGATCGTCGCCCACAACGGTACGGTGTACCTGGCGGGGCAGGTCGGCGATGACATGAGCGCCGGGATTGAACAGCAGACCCGTGAAACACTGGCCAACATCGAGCGTTTGCTTGATCTGGCGGGCACCGACAAGAGCCACATCCTGTCGGTGACGATTTACCTGAAAGACATCGACGCGCATTTCGCCGGTATGAATTCGGTGTGGGACAAGTGGCTGCCAAAAGGCGTCGCCCCGGCCCGTGCCACCGTCGAGTCGAAGTTGTGTGAACCGGAAATTCTGGTTGAGCTGTCGGTTGTAGCCGCGCTGCCGTAACGCGCCGCAACGACCTGTTAAAAACGATCCCTCTCCCGGCGCTGTTGGCGGTTCACGCCGTCAGCCAGCGCCGGTTTTTATTCCCATGACCGCCTAGAAGTCTGCCGCCATGCGTCCTGCCCGTGCCCTGATCGACCTCCAAGCCCTGCGTCACAACTACCAGATCGCCCGTGAACTCACCGGGGCCAAGGCCCTCGCGGTGATCAAGGCCGATGCCTACGGCCATGGTGCGGTGCGTTGCGCCCAGGCGCTGGAAGCCGAGGCGGACGGTTTCGCGGTGGCGTGCATTGAAGAGGCGTTGGAGCTGCGCGCTGCGGGCATTCGTGCGCCGGTGTTGTTGCTGGAAGGTTTTTTCGAAGCTGATGAGCTGTCGCTGATCGTCGAGCATGATTTCTGGTGTGTGGTGCATTCGCTGTGGCAGCTCGAAGCGATCGAGAAGGCTGCATTGAGCAAGCCGATCACGGTCTGGCTCAAGCTCGATTCGGGCATGCACCGTGTGGGTCTGCATCCCAAGGATTATCAGTCGGGCTATCAGCGGCTGCTGGCCAGCGGCAAAGTGGCGAAAATCGTCTTGATGAGCCACTTCGCCCGGGCTGACGAATTGCACGAGCAAAGCAGCGCCGAGCAAGTGGCGGTGTTCGAAGCGGCGCGTCAGGGTTTGGCCGCCGAAATCAGCTTGCGCAACTCGCCGGCGGTGCTCGGTTGGCCGCAGATTCCAAGTGACTGGGTGCGTCCGGGCATCATGCTCTACGGCGCCACGCCCTTCGAAGAAGCCAACGCAGTGGCCTCGCGCCTGCAACCGGTGATGACCCTCGAATCGAAAGTGATTTGCGTGCGCGAATTGCCCGCCGGCGAGCCGATCGGCTACGGCGCCAAATTCATCACGCCCAAGCCAATGCGCGTCGGCGTGGTGGCCATGGGGTATGCCGATGGCTATCCGCGCCAGGCCCCGACCGGTACGCCTGTGATGGTCGCCGGGCAACGCAGCCAGTTGATCGGTCGAGTGTCGATGGACATGCTCTGTATCGACCTGACCGATGTGCCGCAGGCTGGCCTCGGTTCGACCGTCGAGTTGTGGGGCAAAAACATCCTCGCCAGTGATGTGGCCGCTGCTGCCGACACCATTCCTTATCAGATCTTCTGCAACCTGCGTCGGGTGCCGCTGCTCTATTCCGGGGCTTGAGCCAACGTGCTGTAAACCGGAAGTCGTCTCGCTGAACCGGATTCAGGCCCAAGTGTTGTAAATACTGAACGCTGTCGCCATGATAACGCTCAATATTCCTACAACCCTGAATCCCTGGAGGCTCCAGCATTGGACGTCGGTGAACGACTGCAATCCATCCGTAAGCTCAAAGGTCTTTCGCAGCGTGAGCTCGCCAAGCGCGCGGGTGTCACCAACAGCACGATTTCGATGATCGAGAAGAACAGCGTCAGCCCCTCGATCAGTTCGCTGCGCAAGGTTCTGGGCGGGATTCCCATGTCCATGGTCGAGTTCTTTTCCGAAGAGATCCTGCAGGAAAAACCGACTCAGATCGTCTACAAGGCCAACGAGCTGATCGATATTTCCGATGGCGCCGTGACCATGAAACTGGTGGGCCGGGCTCACCCGAGCCGGGCCATCGCCTTCCTCAATGAAATCTACCCGCCAGGCGCCGACACCGGTGACGAGATGCTCACCCATGAGGGCGAGGAAACCGGGATTTTGGTGGAAGGTCGGCTGGAACTGGTGGTCGGGGCTGAAACTTTTGTGCTCGAAGCCGGCGACAGCTACTACTTTGAAAGTACCAAGCCGCACCGTTTCCGGAATCCGTTCGATGCGCCGGCGCGACTAATCAGCGCAGCCACACCAGCGAATTTCTAAGAGAAGAGGCGTCCTGCCAGCATTGCGAAGGCGCCCGAGCTGTTTTACGCCGCACAACAAGACCCCTTCGACTTTGGGGTTGTTTCAGTGTGGCGGGCTTGCCGTTATACTTGCGCCCGCCTGCGAACCGTGGCCGCGGGCGTGAATAGCCACCATTGAGGGTGAACGCGTGAACCTAATTATGAAAATGCTGGCTGCACCAGCAACCGTATTGGCCCTTTGGGCTGTGAGCGCACAAGCTGCGACTACCGATGACATCGCCAAACGTCTTGCGCCTGTTGGCCAGGTGTGTGTAACGGGTCAAGAGTGCAAAGGGATGGAAGTCGCTGCTTCGGCAGGCGGCGGTGGCGGTGCCAAGACCCCTGACGAAGTGATTGCAAAACATTGCAACGCTTGCCACGGTACTGGCCTGTTGGGTTCGCCGAAAATCGGCGACGCGGCGGACTGGGGCAAACGTGCCAAGGAACAAGGCGGGCTTGACGGTCTGTTGGCCAAAGCGATCACCGGCATCAACTCCATGCCGCCAAAAGGCACCTGCGCCGACTGCTCCGATCCTGAGCTCAAGGGTGCAATCGAGAAGATGTCCGGCTTGAAATAAGCCCCGTCTTCAGCAAAAAGCCGCTTGCGAGCGGCTTTTTTGTGCCTGCGATTCCCCCGTAGGAGCTGCCGCAGGCTGCGATCTTTTGATCTTGTTTTAACAATCCACGTCAAAAGATCGCAGCCTGCGGCAGCTCCTACGGAGGGTTTTGTGTTGCTCGGTCAGCTTTTTGGTGGTCAATGCAGCAAAGACCCGGCAAGCTCGGTCCAACCCCAATTCACGGAACGTGCGGGAGGATCAGATGGTGCAGTTGTGTTCAATCGAACAAGCGGTCGATGACGTACTGGCAAGGTTGCCGGCGCATATTCACATGGGCCTGCCCCTGGGTTTGGGCAAGCCCAACCATTTCGTCAACGCGCTGTTCCGGCGGGTCGCGCAGTTACCCGAGCGGCGGCTGACCATCTACACCGCGCTGTGCCTCGGCCGTCCGGCCTTGGGGGACGGCTTGCAGAAACGCTTTCTCGAACCGTTCATTGAACGGGTGTTCGGCGATTACCCGGAACTGGATTTTCTCGCCGATTTACACAAAGACGACCTGCCGCCCAACATCCACGTCCAGCAATTCTTCATGCAACCGGGCAGCCTGCTGCACAGCGCCCAGGCCCAGCAGGATTACGTCAGCAGCAACTACAGCCACGCCGCCCGGGACATCAACGCCGCCGGCCTGAACCTGGTGGCGCAATTGGTGGCCAGCCATGCCGATCACCCGGATCGCCTTAGCCTGAGCTGCAACCCGGACATCACCCTCGACCTGTTCCCGATGATCGCCAAACGCCGGGCAGCGGGGGAGACGGTGCTGATTGTCGGCCAGGTGCACAACGATTTGCCCTACATGCCGGGGGACGCGGAACTCGGCATCGACACCTTCGACCTGCTGATCGACGAGAAGGACAACACCACGCTGTTCTCCACGCCGAACATGCCGGTGGGGTTCCAGGACCACTTCATCGGCCTGCACGCCAGTACGCTGGTGCGCGATGGCGGCACGTTGCAGATCGGCATCGGCGCCATGGGCGACGCATTGACGGCGGCATTGCTGGCGCGCCAGGCCGATAACGCGGGTTACAACGCGTTGCTGGCGGACCTGAATCTCAGCCAGTGGGCGCAACTGATTGACCGTGAGGGCGGCGTCGATCCCTTCGCCAAGGGCCTTTACGGTTGCAGCGAAATGTTCGTCAACGGTTTGCTGGTGCTGGCGGACGCCGGGATCGTGCGGCGCAAGGTCTACCCGGACGTACCCACCCAGCAACAGGCCAATGCCGGCACCCTCGACGAAGCGGCGCAAACCGACGGCATCTCGGTGCATGGCGGGTTCTTCCTCGGGCCACGCAGTTTCTATGAGCGGCTGCGCGAGTTGCCCCAGAGCAAGCGCCTCGAATTCAACATGACCCGCATCAGTTACATCAACGAGCTCTACGGTCAGGAAGAACTCAAACGCTTGCAGCGCATCGATGCCCGGTTTATCAACTCCGCGTTCACCATGACGTTGATGGGCGCCGGTGTGGCGGATCAGCTCGAAGACGGGCGGGTGCTCAGTGGTGTGGGCGGGCAGTACAACTTCGTGGCCCAGGGGCATGCGCTTGAAGGTGCGCGTTCGGTGTTGATCCTGCGCAGTTGGCGTGAGTCGGGTGGGGAGGTGAGCTCGAACATCGTCTGGGAGTACGGCCACTGCACCATCCCGCGACACCTGCGGGACATCGTGGTCACCGAATACGGTATCGCCGACCTGCGGGGCCAGAACGATGCGGCGGTGATCGAGGCGTTGTTGAACATTAGCGACTCACGCTTTCAGCCGGGGCTGATCGAACAGGCGCAAGCGGTGGGCAAGTTGCCGAAGAACTTCCGTCTCGATCCGCGTTTCGCCGATAACAGCCCGCAGCGTTTGCAGGCGATTCAGGCGCGGCACCCGAACCTGTTTCCGGAGTATCCGCTGGGCTGTGATTTCACCGAGGTGGAGCGGGATGTGTTGCGCGCGCTGAACTGGTTGAAGAGCAAATTCAAGCTGACGGAGATTCTGGAGTTGGGCAAGGCTGCGCTGGATGCGCCTGAGGCATCGCAATACCCGAAACATCTGGAGCGGATGCAACTGGAGAAGCCGGACGGGCTGAAAGAGGATTTGTTTCAGCGGCTGTTGCTCGCCGGGCTCAAGGCCACCGGGCAGCAGTGAGGACGCCTTCGCGGGCAAGCCTCGCTCCTACAGGTCAAATGTGAGGTCAACATAAACCCTGTAGGAGCGAGGCTTGCCCGCGAAGAACGATGACGCGGTCTATCACGAACCGCGTCGCCTGCATCGCGAGCAAGCTTTGCTCCTACAGGGGATTGGCGGTGTGGCGTTATTCGATGAAGGTCACGACGCCGCCAGCCAGCGACTGAACGCGAGCCAGCGATTCAACGCGATAACCCTGTGCATCCAGTTCCGCCCGTCCGCCCTGGAACGACTTCTCGATCACGATCCCCAAACCGGCGACGGTCGCGCCGGCCTGTTTGATGATCGAGATCAGCGCCTGGGACGCCTTACCGTTGGCCAGGAAGTCATCGATGATCAGCACGCGGTCGCTGCTGGTCAGGTGGCGCGGGGAGATCGCCACGGTGCTTTCGGTCTGCTTGGTGAACGAGTAAACAGTCGCCGACAGCAGGTTTTCGGTCAGGGTCAGGGACTGGTGCTTGCGGGCGAAGATCACCGGCACGCCGAGGTTCAGACCGGTCATGATCGCCGGGGCGATGCCCGAGGCTTCGATGGTGACGATCTTGGTGATGCCCGAATCCTTGAACAGCGTGGCGAATTCGTCGCCGATCAGCTTCATCAGGGCCGGGTCGATCTGGTGGTTCAAAAAGGCGTCGACCTTCAGGACCTGATCGGAAAGCACGATGCCTTGTTCGCGAATTTTCTGGTGCAGTGCTTCCATGAAGCTTTCCTCTACTGACGCCTGTGCGTCCAGGGCTGGTTAAAAAGTAGTCGATTCTAGCGCTTTAACATCGCGCGTATATCCGCCAATGCGGTATTGCCGCGAACGGCTTTGACTTCAACGGGGGTGTCGTCGGTGCCTTCCCAGGCCAGGTCGTCCGGCGGCAGCTCATCGAGGAAGCGACTCGGCGCGCAATCGATGATTTCGCCGTACTGCTTACGCTTGGCGGCGAAGGTGAACGCCAGCGTCTGACGCGCCCGGGTAATCCCGACGTAGGCCAAACGGCGTTCTTCTTCGATGGTGTCGGCTTCGATGCTGGAGCGGTGCGGGAGGATTTCCTCTTCCATGCCCATGATGAACACGTAGGGAAATTCCAGGCCCTTGGAGGCGTGCAAGGTCATCATCTGCACGCCTTCGGCGCCGTCTTCCTCTTCCTGCTGACGTTCCAGCATGTCGCGCAACACCAGTTTGCCGATGGCGTCTTCGACGGTCATCTCGCCTTCTTCGTCCTTCTCCAGGGTGTTTTTCAACGCCTCGATCAGGAACCAGACGTTCCCCATGCGGTAATCGGCGGCTTTGTCGCTGGAGCTGTTGGTGCGCAGCCAGTTCTCGTAGTCGATGTCCATGACCATGCTGCGCAGGGCCGAAATCGGGTCTTCCCCGGCGCACTGCTCGCGGACCTTGTCCATGAAACGCTTGAAGCGCGACAGGCGATCGGTGAAGCGCGTGTCCAGATGCTCGCCCAGGCCGATTTCGTCGGTGGCGGCGTACATGGAAATCTTGCGTTCGGTGGCGTAGTTGCCGAGTTTTTCCAGGGTCGTCGAACCGATTTCCCGGCGCGGCACGTTGATCACGCGAAGGAAGGCGTTGTCGTCGTCCGGGTTCACGATCAGGCGGAAGTAGGCCATCAGGTCTTTCACTTCCTGGCGGCCGAAGAAGCTATTGCCGCCGGACAGTCGATACGGAATCTGGTGGTGTTGCAGCTTCAGCTCGATCAGCTTGGCCTGGTAGTTCCCGCGATACAGGATCGCGAAATCGCTGTACGGCCGGTCCGTGCGCAGGTGCAGGGTCAGCAGCTCGACGGCCACGCGTTCGGCTTCGGCGTCTTCGTTGCGGCAGCGGATCACGCGGATCTCATCGCCGTGGCCCATCTCGCTCCACAGTTGTTTTTCAAACTCGTGGGGGTTGTTCGCGATCAGCACGTTGGCGCAGCGCAGGATGCGGCTGGTGGAGCGGTAGTTTTGCTCCAGCATCACGACTTTCAGGGACGGGTAATCGTCCTTGAGCAACATCAGGTTTTCCGGACGGGCGCCGCGCCAGGCGTAGATCGACTGGTCATCGTCGCCGACCACGGTGAACTGGTTACGCGTGCCGATCAGCAGCTTCACCAGCAAATACTGGCTGGCGTTGGTGTCCTGGTATTCATCCACCAACAGGTAGCGGACTTTGTTCTGCCACTTTTCGAGGATGTCGGCGTGTTCCTGGAAGAGTTTTACCGGCAGCAGGATCAGGTCGTCGAAGTCCACCGCGTTGAACGCCTTGAGCGTGCGCTGATAGTGGGTGTAGACGATGGCGGCGGTCTGTTCCTTGGGATTGCGCGCGTTTTCCAGGGCTTCGGGCGGCAGGATCAGGTCGTTTTTCCACGAGCCGATCATGTTCTTGATCTCGTCGACGCCGTCGTCGCCCGCGTATTCCTTTTGCATGATGTCGGTCATCAAGGCTTTGACGTCGGTCTCGTCAAAGATCGAGAAGCCCGGTTTGTAGCCCAGCCGCACGTGTTCCTTGCGGATGATGTTCAGCCCCAGGTTGTGGAAGGTGCACACCGTCAGGCCACGGCCTTCGCCGCCCTTGAGCAAGGTGCCGACCCGCTCCTTCATCTCCCGCGCAGCCTTGTTGGTAAAGGTCATGGCGACGATGTACTGGGCACGGATGCCGCAGTTCTGGATCAGGTGCGCGATCTTGCGCGTGATCACGCTGGTCTTGCCGGAGCCTGCACCGGCGAGCACCAATAGAGGGCCGCCGACGTAGTTCACGGCTTCTTGCTGCCGGGGATTGAGTCGGGACATACGGAATCAGGGAGTCATTTGTGAAATGGGCCGGCATTTTAACAGGCTCAGCGAATTGTGCTGCTCTCTCCGACTTGTGACGCAGCACGCGATCTCTATTTGCCGGTTTTGTTACTTTCACGCAGGATGCGCGGGGGTTTTGCGTCTAATGTTCGTATTCGAGATACAAAACCGCGTTTGGTCACCGAGGCCGGTTGGTCATTGGTTATCGGCGCGGCATAATGCCCGCCGCCTACATCATTAGCAGAGTCTAGGGAGCTAGCTTGTCTACGCCTGTCGAACCCTTGCGTTTGCTGCTACTGGCCGAAGAGCCAGCGTGGGCAGCGTTGTTGCGCGAGTGTCTGGCTCCAATGGGGAGCTCGGCAGTGCTGATCAGCGCGCCGAGCTGGGAGTCGGTCAGCAGTTTGTTCGAAGACAACCGCAGCGCGGTGTTGTTGACGATCCCGGCCCTTCAGCCGGCGCCCGGCCGTTGCAACCTGCCGACGGTGTTGCTGCTCGAACACGAGCCAGTGACCCCGCCCGACGGTGTGAGCGACTGGTTGGTGCGCGATGTGCTCGACCCTGGCATGTTGCGCCGCTGCCTGCGCCATGTGCGCGAGCGCGGTGTGCTGGAAAACACCCTGCAACGCCTGGCCGAGCAAGATCCGCTGACCGGCATCGCCAACCGTCAGGGTTTCCAGACCCTGCTGGCGGCGCGTCTGGCGGAAAACGACGGCCGTGGTTTGGCCCTCGGCCACCTCGACCTCGACAACTTCCGTTACGCCAACGATGCTCTCGGCCATCAGGCGGGCGACCGCTTGATCCTGCAAGTGGTCGCGCGGCTCAAAAGTCAGCTCGAGGCCGGCGATCAACTGGCGCGCCTGGGCAGCGATGAATTCGCCTTGCTGATCGACACCCGCCGCGCGCCGCAACGCGCCGAATGGATGGCCGAACGCATTACCGAAGCCTTGTCCGAGCCTTACTGGGTCGACGGCGAAAGCCTGTTGATCGGCTCCAGCCTCGGCATTGCCCACGCCCGGGCCCAGGCCGGCGCCGACCCGCTGATGTGGCACGCGCACATCGCCATGCAGCAGGCCAAAAGCACCCAGGGCTGCACCTTTCACATCTTCAACGAACGCATCAACCGCAATGCCCGCAGCATCGCCGACCTCGAAAGCGAACTGCGTCGGGCCTTGCGTCGCGATGAGCTGGAGCTGCATTACCAGCCGCGCTTGAACCTTGAGGACGGCCAGATCGTCGGCCTCGAAGCGCTGGTGCGCTGGCGTCACGCCGAGCGCGGCTTGTTGCCGCCGAGCGAGTTCGTGCCGTTGGCCGAGCAGAGCGGTTTGATTGTGCCGCTGGGTTACTGGGTGATCTCCCGGGCCCTGCGCGACATGCAGGCCTTGCGCGAGCGGGGTTTGCCGGCGCTGCACATGGCGATCAACCTGTCGTTCCGGCAGTTTCAGGACAGCCAGTTGCTCTCGACGCTGAGCCGCTTGATCGCCGAGCGCGGCGTCGAAGCGCAATGGCTGGAATTCGAACTGACGGAAACCGCCGTGATGCGCCGCAGCGATCTGGTCAAGCAGACCATGGACGCTCTCGGCCGACTCGGCGTGCGCTTCTCCCTCGACGATTTCGGCACCGGGTTTTCATCGTTCGTGCACCTCAACAGCCTGCCGATCACCTTGCTCAAGGTCGACAAGAGCTTCGTCGGCGGCATGGAAGAGCGCGAAGAGAACCGCAAACTGGTGCACGCGATGATCAACCTGGCGCACAACCTGAATCTGGAAGTGGTGGCCGAAGGCGTGGAAACCCCGGAGCAACTGGATTTGTTGCGCGGGTTTGGTTGCGATCAGGTGCAGGGGTATCTGATCAGCAAGCCGTTGCCGTTGGCGGAACTGGTTGAATACCTGACCTTCGGCAGCAGCCAGCAGGCAGTGGTGGAGGCCATTTAAAAGATCGCAGCCTTCGGCAGCTCCTACATGGGAATGTGTACACCCGTAGGAGCTGCCGAAGGCTGCGATCTTTTGATCTTAATCCGGCTGAATCACCCTGAAACTGGCCTGTACCGACGGCTCGCGCCGAATCATCCGCTTCATCTTCCACTCAAACGCCAGCGTCAGACTCACCGCCGCACACGCCAGCCCCAGCGCCAGACCCCACCACACGCCCGTCGGCCCCCAGTTCAGATTGAACGCCATCACCCACGCGGCCGGCGCACCGATCAGCCAATAGCAGCCGAGCCCGACCAGGAACGTCGTCTTGGCATCCTTGAGCCCGCGAATGCAGCCCATGGCGATGGTTTGCGTGCCGTCGAACAGCTCAAACCACGCCGCCACCGCCAACAGGCTCACAGCCAGGTCGATGACCGGGCGAAAGGCCGGGTCGTTGTGGTCGAGGAACAAGCCGATCAACTGATTGGGCAGCAGCCAGAAGACCATGGCAAACGCCAGCATCGACGCGCCGCCAAACGCGATCCCGACCCGACCGGCCAACCGTGCATCGAGCAATTGCCCGGCGCCGTAGTGCTGGCCGATGCGCATGGTGATCGCATACGACAACCCCGCCGGCACCATGAACGCCACCGAAACAATCTGCAGGGCAATCTGATGCGCCGCCAGTTGCGTGCTGCCCATGGTGCCCATGCACAGCGCCGCGAATGCGAACAAGCCGACTTCCACCGCGTAGGTGCCGCCAATCGGCAGGCCCAGGCGCCAGAGTTCTTTCAGGTACTGGCGGTTTGGCCGCGACAGGCCCTGGCGCAGTGGATACGCGTTATAAGCCGGATGCCGCCGAATATGCAGCGCCAGGGCCACGGCCATCAGGTTGGCGACAATCGCCGTCACTAAGCCAATCCCCACCAGGCCCATTTTCGGCAAGCCGAACATCCCGGTGATGAAGGCATAGTTGAGCGCGAAGTTGGCCACCGTGCCGCCGAGGCTGATGACCATCACCGGCGTCGCCCGGCCGATGGCGCTGGTGAAGCCGCGCAGGGCCATGAAGCTCAGGTAGCCGGGCAGGGCAAACGGCAGGAACGTCAGGAACAACCCGGCGGAGTGCACGTTGGTTTCGGTTTGGCCGAACAGCAACAGCACCGGTTTGAGGTTCCACAGCAACAGCCCGGCCACCAGCGCCATGATCCACGCCAGCCACAGCCCGGCCTGGGTCAACCGTGCAGCGCCGACGATATCCCCCGCGCCCTGACGGATCGCCACCAGGGTGCCGACCGCCGCAATCACGCCGATGCAGAAAATCGACACGAACGAGTAAGTCGCCGCGCCCAGCCCGCCACCGGCCAGCGCCTCGGGGCTCAGGCGCGCCATCATCAAGGTGTCAGTGAGGACCATCAGCATGTGCGCCAACTGCGAGGCAATCAACGGCCCCGCCAGCCGCAGGATGGCCCAGAGTTCGATACGTGCTGGATGCCGCATGGTCATCACGCTCCCTTATGAAATACGCTGCAAAGGCGTGATTCTCGGCGCTCTGCGGGGTTTGCACAAAGGGATAAAAAGGATGGGTGGCATGATTAAAACTCATCCTGGGCGGTTTCTGATAAGTTTGCCCGATCCCGCTACTGGAGCTTTCCCGATGTCACGTCGTCTTCCTCCGTTGTATGCCCTGCGCGCATTCGAAGCGGCGGCGCGGCATAGCTCGTTCACCCGGGCCGCCGAAGAGCTGTCGATCACCCAAAGTGCGGTCAGTCGGCATATTCGTACGCTCGAAGAGCACTTTGCCTGTCGGCTGTTTCACCGCAGCGGGCGCCACCTGCAACTGACCGAGTCGGCGCGGCTGATCCTGCCGGGCATCCGCGAAGGCTTCACCGCGCTGGAGCGCGCCTGCAACACCTTGCGCGCCGAGGACGACATCCTGCGCATGAAAGCCCCGTCGACCCTGACCATGCGCTGGTTGCTGGCGCGACTTAGCCGCTTCCGGCACTTGCAGCCAGGTAATGAGGTGCAACTGACCAGCGCCTGGATGGACATCGATTCCGTGGACTTCAACCATGAACCGTTCGACTGCGCGGTCATCCTCAGCAACGGGAATTTTCCGCCGGACTGGGAGGCGACTTTCCTATTCCCGGAAGAGCTGATTCCGGTGGGCGCGCCGAATCTTCTGAAGGATCAGCCGTGGGACGTGGCGCGCCTGGCCAGCGCCGAGCTGCTGCACCCCACGCCGGACCGTCGCGACTGGCGCAGTTGGCTGGAGCGCATGGGGCTGACCGATCAGGTGTCGCTCAAGGGCGGGCAGGTGTTCGACACGCTGGAGCTGGGCATGATTGCCGCCGCCCGAGGTTACGGCGTGTCGATGGGGGATCTGCTGATGGTGGCCGAGGACGTGGCTCAGGGGCGGCTGAGTTTGCCGTGGCCGACTGCCGTCGCCAGCGGTGAGCATTATTACCTGGTCTGGCCGAAAACCCGTCCCGGGGGCGAACGCTTACGGCGGCTCAGCGATTTCCTGCAAGGGGAAGTCCGGGCCATGGAATTGCCGGACGTCGAGCGCCTGAGCTGAATCGATAGAGCAGGCTTGAGCTATAACCGGGTTAATTACTCAAGTATTCAGTTTTGCCGCCGAAAATCTGCTTGTGGAACCTTCGTGCCGGTTTCGCGTTATCCCCTTATTCGAAATTTTGCTGAGCGTCGCGCCTGATCAAGGAGGATCGGGACCGCCCGGCCAGGAGCTGTCATGTCTCAACCCCGTGCCCGGATCGCCTCACAGCTTGGTCTTGCGCTTGCCGTGATACTGGCGATTGTTATCAGTGGCAGCACTGTGTTCGCCTTGCGCTCGCTGGACACCGCCAACCTCGCCACCCGTGAAGAGCACCTGGCCAGCGAGGCCCGGTTGTTGGCCGATCAGTTGAGTACATTCCACGGCACGTTGCGCGAGAACACCCAGCGTCTGAGCGGTCTGTTCGAAAAGCGCTTCAGCAGCGGTTTGAGCGTGCACCCCGACGAACCGGTGACGGTCGCGGGTGTGCAGACCCCGGGCCTGCACCTGGGCGGCGAAGTGCTGAACAACAACTTCAAGGAAGTCGACGAGTTCAAGCAAATGACCGCCGGTGTGGCGACGTTGTTCGTGCGCAGCGGCGAAGACTTCGTTCGGGTCAGCACTTCCTTGAGCAAACAGGACGGCAGCCGGGCCATCGGCACGTTGCTGGACCACGCTCACCCGGCCTACGCACGTTTGATCGCGGGGCAAAGCTATGTCGGTCGCGCCTTGTTGTTCGAACGCTCCTACATGACCCAGTACACCCCCGTGCGTGACAGCAGCGGTAAGGTGATTGCCGTGCTGTTCGTAGGATTTGATTACACCGACGCCCAGAATGCGCAGTTCGACAACCTCAGCGTTTCCGCATCGGGCAGACGGGTTCCCTGGCGCTGCTCGATGAACAGAACAAATGGCTGGTGCCGATTGCCGGTGTTCAAGCGCTGGACCAAGCGGTGCCGGCCATCGTTGCGCTGGCGAAGAAGCCTGGCAAAGGCGAGTTCTGGAGTGACAAATCCGAAGACTTCTACAGCGTCGCCGTGCCGTTCGAGGGCGGCCCGTGGTCGGTCGTGGCGAGCATGCCGCAAGACGAAATCAGCGCCGTGACCTGGAGCGTCGGCATTCAACTGGCCATCGGCAGTTTGCTGGCGATGTTGATCGCGGTGGGTTCGGCGGTCTGGTTGCTGCGCAGCAAACTGGCGCCACTGGGTGATCTGGTGCGTCAGGCCGAAGCCCTGGGCGCGGGTGATTTGAGCGTGCGCCTGGACGTGTCGAGCAACGATGAAATCGGTCAATTGGCCCGCGCCTTCAACCAGATGAGCCAGGCCCTGTCGACCATGGTCGAGCACATCCGCAAGGCCTCGGAAGAGGTCAACAGTCGTGCCCAGGCCTTGTCCGGTTTGTCCGGCGGTGCGTATGAGGAGATGGAGCAGCAGTCCGGCGAAATCACCAGCATGGCCGGCGCTGTGGAAGAATTCAGCGCCACCTCCCTGAACATCGCCGACAACATGGGCAACACCCAGCGCATGGCGCAGGAAAACGCACAGCAAACTCAGATCGGTCGTACATCCATGGAGGAAGCGTCCTCCTCGCTGGAACAAATCGCCGGAGCCCTGAACAGCACCGCCACGGTGATCAACACCCTCGGCCAACGTTCCCAGGAAATCGGCGGCATCGTCGGGGTGATCACCTCGATCGCCGATCAGACCAACCTGCTGGCCCTCAACGCCGCCATCGAAGCCGCCCGTGCCGGCGAGCAGGGTCGGGGTTTTGCGGTGGTGGCGGATGAGGTGCGCAACCTGGCGTCGCGCACCCGTGAAGCGACCGACGAAATCTCCGCCATGATCCAGAGCATCCAGCAGGAAACCGGCAACGCCATCAGCACCATGGAGCAGGGCAACGTACTGATGCAGGAAGGCCTGTCGCGCAACGCCAATGTTGCGTCGGCCCTGGCGCGGATTGATGAGCAGAGCCGTTCGGCGGGTCAGCAGTTTGCGGCGATCACCACGGCGACCCAGGAGCAGAGCAGCACCGCGACCTTGCTCAGCAGCAACCTGCAAAGCATTGCTTTGGCCAACAGTGAGCAGCGGGAGGTTGTTTCCAACCTGGCGATTACCGCCAAAGAGCTGGAATCGCTGGCGGCAGGCTTGCGCCAAGAGGTTGACCGGTTTCGTTGAGATTGAAGGACAGCCTTGCCCCTGTAGGAGCAAGGCTTGCCCGCGATGGCATCACCACTATTTCCCCGTTTTCTCCTGATCCCCCATTAACGTCGTTTGGTCTTTTTTTGGGCCGTTGCCGTTGCGGTTGTTGTTTTTAAGCTTGATGAAACGTTTCCGCAAGACTATAAAAATGCCACAACTCCAAGAAAGGCTTCTCCCATGTCCCCGCTCAAACTTATCGTTGCCCTTAGCACACTGTCCGCTGCCTCCCACGCCATGGCTTGGGATTACGTCTTGCTCGACACCGACAAAGCCGCCCAGAACTGGCAGATCACCAGCCAACAACTGGGCGTGAAAACCGACCAACCCTTCTCCGTGACCCTGCGCACCTTGCACGGCGGTCGGCAGGAGGGCGCCAGCATCGTCGACATCGATAACGGCAAGCTGAAACTCTCGGTGGTGCCAACCCGTGGGATGAACGTCCTACAGGCGTCTGTAGGCAATGTGCGCATGGGCTGGGATTCGCCGGTCAAGGATGTGGTCAATCCGTCCTTCATCGAACTCAACGGTCGCGGCGGCCTGGGGTGGCTCGAAGGCTTCAACGAACTCGTGGCCCGCTGCGGTTACGAATGGGTTGGCCATCCCGGCATGGACAACGGCGAACTGCTGACCCTGCACGGCCGCGCCGCCAATATCCCGGCCAGCAAAGTCACCCTGCACATCGATGAAAAGCCGCCGTACGCCATCAGCCTGCGCGGCGAGCTGAAGGAGCAGGCGTTCAAGAAAGTCGACTTCTCGGTGCAGACCGAACTGGTCACCGAGCCCGGTAGCGTCGCGTTCGCCCTCAACGACACATTGACCAACAACGGCGACTACCCGAAGGAATACCAGGCGCTGTACCACAGCAACTTCAGCACCCCGTTCCTGGAACAGGGCGCCCGGTTTGCCGCGCCGGTGAAACAGGTTTCTCCGTTTAACGACAAGGCCAAGGGCGATTTGCCGGACTGGCAGACCTATCGCGCGCCGACCAAGGATTACGACGAAACTGTTTACAACGTCGTGCCCTATGGCGATGCCAAGGGCGACACCCTGACCGTGCTGCATAACAAGGCGGGCAGCCTCGGCGTATCCGTCGGTTTCAATACCCAGCAATTACCGGTGTTCTCCCTGTGGAAAAACACCGATACCCAAGGGCAGGGCTACGTCACCGGGCTGGAGCCTGGGACGAGTTTTTCCTACAACCGCCGGTATCAACGGCCACTCGGCCTGGTGCCGACAATTGGGGTGAAAGAACAGAAGCAGTTCCAGATTCACTACAGCCTGTTGGCGGATAAAGGGGCTGTGGATAAGGCGTTGAAGCGCGTGAGTGATATTCAGGGTGGTCGTGAAACCGAAGTGCGGCAGGCGCCGTTGGTGGATCTGACCAAGGAGTGATTCCGCTTAGCTCGATGTGGGCCGGTATTGCAGCGCTTCGGCCAGATGCTCGCGGGTAATGCCATCGACTTGCTCAAGGTCCGCCAAGGTACGGGCTACTTTGAGCAGTCGATGCGCTGCACGCAGCGACAACGTCAGTCGTTCGCAAGCGGATTCCAGCCAGTTTTCATCGGCTGTGGATAACTTGCAGTACTTGCGCAGGCCCGGCAAGTCGAGGAAGGCATTGGCGCAACCTTGGCGCTTGTGTTGGCGTTCTCTTGCGTCGGCGACCAATGCGGCGGCGGTGGCCGTGTCATCGCCGGGTTTGGGCAAAGGATTCAACGCCGTGGCTTCCCGAGCGACGGTCAGGTGCAGGTCGATGCGATCCAGTAGCGGGCCTGACAGTTTGTTGCGGTAGCGCTGGACCATGTCTGGTGTGCAACTGCATTTGCCGCTGGGCTCGCCAAGATATCCACAGGGGCAGGGGTTCATCGCGGCCACCAGTTGGAAGCGCGCCGGGAAGCGCACGCGGTCCTTGGCGCGGGAGATCACGATGTGACCGGATTCCAGTGGCTCTCTTAGAACCTCCAATACCTTGCGATCAAATTCCGGCATTTTGCTGTTTGAGACGTTAATCACAAAAAGTTGTCAAAAATACGCTGATCAGCCCTCCGCTGTGATTAGTCGAGTTTGGCGTTCGGGTCAGGTGAGATGCAGGTTTCCAAGAAGCTCGTCACCTCTCCGAAGTCAGGTACATCTATTCCGCGCTCATTTCCATTTCCGGACTTAAAGTGCCTAACCATGCGACAAGACAAATTATGACGACTGCCATTAAAAACTCGAGTGTCATGCTGCGGCGCAAGGCATTGACCGCGGCAGAGTACTCTCCATTTCGAACTGACCGCTCCAATACCGGACTTAGGTGAAAGCGGTTCAGCGTGGCTAACACGATCATCCCGGCAAAGAGCAGGACCTTCAAAAACAGCAGTACACCGTACGTACTGAGCATCACTTCATCGAGATTTGGACCGATGACAAACAGGTAATTCACTACGCCTGTGATGCTTATGATCACTACGATTACAGCGCCGGCCGATTCAAAACCAGTCAGCACCCGTGCAAGAATTCGAGCTTCTTGTTCGCCCTTTAGCGATTTCAACCGCAACAGTAGAGCGAATGCTAATAAAGCACCCAACCAGCCACCTGCGGCTAAAAGATGGAATATATCGGTAATGAAATGCCAGTAGCGTCGGCTGCCTTCATCCATGGCGCCGTGTCCTGTCCAAGCCAACGTCGCCAACGCAATCGCTCCGCATACGGTGACGATCCAGAGACTGGGTGTCGGAAATCGCTTATTCAACGCGACGCCAATAATTGCCATCACCAAGGCAGCTATTCGGACCATCCAGGTCAACCCGACGTCGGTCCCCATGAGGACCATTTCAAAAATATGGTGATGTAGCTCCATAAGCTCCGACACACCGCTCATTGCTTTCGCAAGTAACAACATGGCGACAAGGGATAGAGCTACACCTGCAACAGAAGTACCGTAAAGAAGCGACTCAAAATTCAAGACCGTGCCCGATACTCTTTCCTTTCCCCTGAGGCTGTACAAGCCGAAAATTGCCAATCCGAATAACAACATCAGGTCGAAATAAAGAGCAAAGCGAACCACAATATTTATTGAGTCGCTCATAAATCATTTCACTTTAAATGAGAAGTTGCCGGTGATCGGGTGAGTGTCCGAGGAGACAGCACGCCATTCGACTTTGTAGGTACCGGTGGTCAAAGGTGCTGCCGGTGTAATCACCATCGTTTTCGGATCACCGCCACCAGCGACGGCGGCCTTAACACCCATTGGGGAGTTCGGCATGCCTGGCATATCGGTCATGATCAGTTTTGCACCGGAAAACTGAGTGGTGAGATTCTCAGAAAAGTGCAGTTCAATTTTCGAAGGGGCCGCAGCATCCGAGCCTTCTGCCGGGGTGGAAGAAAGGAGCTTTGGATGTGCCTGAGCAACTGCACTCAGAAGCAAACCAGCGGTAAGTGCAACAGCTACGGTCGTAGTTTTAAGGAATGACATGCAAGACTCCTCACAGCAAGAGCTGTTGATTCGAGGTTTGTTTGGGAATATCTAGTTTTTACTTTTCGATTCTTGTTAAAACCACTGATGATTAGCTAGTAGCCTCCGTGTTCTAGCGCAGGTTGAACACGAGAAACTCACTAGGCCCCAACGTCACAGTGCAAGAACACGATGCCACACGAACGCAAACTGTTCGATTACATTTCAGTCAGCTTGACGCGGTGTTGGGCCTCAAACTGGCGGGCGTAGCGAGACTTAAAGACGAGACCGCGTGCCCGCGATACCAGGGTTTTCACTCATTCAAAAATAACGAAAGTGGACGCTGGGCGTAGGCTGAGAGATCGCCGTTGATCACAAATGCGCCGTCGTTCAGCTGACCTCCAAGTCAACACTAGGAAACTCTAGATGAAAGGCCGTTTTCCCGTCACGTGACGTACACCAGATCTTGCCATCATGCGCTTCGATAATTGATCGGGTAATCGACAGACCTAGCCCTGCGTTGCTTGGACTGCCTTCTCGCCGCGCTGGATCCACGCGATAAAAACGATCGAAAAGCTTTTCAAGGTGTTCGGGGGCAATGGGTTCTCCGTGGTTCTCCACGACGACCAATACCGACATCTCCTTCTGCTGAATATCGACACTGATGGACTTCCCTTCATAGGTGTAGCGCAGCGCATTTGAGAGCAGATTAGAAATGGCTCTGTGGAGCATAAGAACATCGCCTCGAACACTGCCCCTTCCTGAAACCGTGAGCTCAATGCCTCGCTCATCAGCCAACAGGCGGTAGTATTCGAGCAATTTCTCTACGACTTCCACCAGGTCTATCGGTTTGTTCTCGTGCGTGATCAGACCATTGTCAGACTTCGCTAGAAAAAGCATGTCATCGATCATTCGCCCCATACGCTTCAAATCATCAAGATTTGAGTACAGATTGTCTTCGTAGTCCTCGATATTTCTTTTTCTAGAAAGCACCACTTCCGTGTGGGTCATCAAGTTGCTGACGGGGGTCCGTAACTCGTGAGCAATGTCCGCAGAGAAATTCGATAAACGAACAAATGCATCGTCCAACCTAGATAACATTGCGTTGAATGACAGCACCATTTGCTGAAGCTCTTTGGGAACTGGTGCTAATGGAATACGTTCTTTGAGTGATTTAGCTGACATTGAGGCCGCGACCTGGGTGACTTGGCGAATAGGCCGCAGGCCACTGCTCGCGACCATCCAGCCCAACGCTGCACTGACCAGTGCGCTGATCACCAGCCCTATCCAAAACCATCGCTCAAGCGTCTCGAAAAAGGACATATGCTGAGTAACGTCAAAAATCAACATGACGGTCAATGGCTTGTCTTGTCCCGTCACTATGGCTTGTGCCGTCACTCCACGGAACATCTGCTCTTGATCTCGCCACTCCCAGACGTTGTTGTTTGGGATGGTGCGGAATTCCTCTGGAACATCGACGGGACCGGGATCAGCAAATAGTAGTTTGCCGCCACCATCGATTATTAGAGCAGTCAAATCACGGTGAGCGCCAAGCAGCGCCTCTAGCTCAGGCTTAACATCACTGAATTGATCAATGCTGTTCAACCCCGTCAGAATTCTTTGAGTCGAATGGAGTTTTTCGTTCAGCGCCTGCTGATCCAGCATCTTGAAATGATGCCGGCTGAGGTTATTGAAACTGAGTCCGGCAACGGTGAGAACGGCCGTTACCGCGAGCATGAACATAAGGCTCATGCGAGCTGTCAGGGACATTCGCTTCATTCCGACTCCGAATCAGGCGCGTCGAGCATGTAACCCATACCCCGCGAGGTGTGAATCAGCTTGACCTCAAAATCATCATCGATTTTTGCTCTCAGTCTCCTTACCGCGACCTCAATAACATTGGTATCGCTGTCGAAGTTCATGTCCCAAACCTGGGAGGCGATAAGTGATTTTGGCAGCACCTCCCCTCGACGACGTAGCAACAGCTCAAGCAGCGCAAACTCTTTGGCCGTAAGGTCTATGCGCTTACCTCCACGAATGGCTCGACGCTTGAGCAGGTCCACCTCCAGATCAGCCAATTTCATGTAGGTTTGCGAGGGAGCGCCGTTACCCCGACGCAGCAACGTTCTGACACGGGCCAGCAATTCAGAAAATGCGAAGGGTTTGATCAGGTAATCATCTGCCCCGAGTTCAAGTCCTTTCACTCGATCTTCAACGCGGTCTCGCGCCGTGAGGAAGAGCACGGGAACATCTTTTCCGGATGCACGAACCTTCTGAAGTACTTCCCAGCCATCCAGCCCAGGCATCATGACGTCTAGAATCAGCAGGTCATAGGCCTCGCTCAAAGCGTGCTGAAGCGCCACTTTGCCATTAGTAAATCGATCCACATTGAACCCCGCCTCCGTGAGTCCTTGCTCCAAATAGATACCTATTTTGGGTTCGTCTTCAGCAACCAGAAGTCTCATGAGGGTGGCTCTCGGATAATGATGAAGCGCAGTCTGCAACGAAACACACCAGCCAACCAGCAACTGACAGAAAAGTAATATTGGCTTCAGGTAAATGTCAGCGAGCGCTGTCTAGGGTTCAAGCATGAGTACTTCCTGGTGCTCGACCGACTCTTCAGCATGAAACGTTTGGGAGCCGGAAAACAATTCCATAAGGAGTTGCCCATGAATCGCCTGAAAATGCTGTTTTTTGTGAGCTCGATACTCGTCTCAGCTTCTGTATGGGCTGAAAGTGGCGGAGACCGGGTGATAGAGCGTATGGAAGGCCTGCGCGACAAGGCTGAAGCCGTACTGACTCAAGCTGAAAAAGCCCCTGAAGGACAGCGTCATGTCCACATGACCGAGCATATGAAGATGCTCGGCGACATCATGAGCCAACTCCATAAAGAACATCCAGACGCCTCAATGTCACCCCAGCAGCACCTGGCCTGGATGGAAAAGCACGACAAAATCGTCGATGACGTTTTGAGCCAAATGCAGCGCGAGCACAAATTGATGCTTTCAGAGAATCATCAGTGAAAACCGGCTTCCAAAGGGCTTTTTGAACGGTACCGTTGACTACGGCGTCTTTGGACGCCGTGTTTATTTTGAATAACTGACAGAAATGTAGTGTTCAGGTCAGTTAACTGGCAGCTCCGTGTCTTTAGCATAGCCAGTACTCCCATCTTACTCTCGAGGTCACCATGAAAGCTAAGCTCGTTTCCCCTGTCATCGCAGCAATCACTCTACTCTTCGGTGCTACGGCTACGGCTACGGCTACGGCTACGGCTATGGCCAGCGCAGGGCATGGGAAAGAGGACATCGGCCAGCCTGGAGTCGCCTCTGAGGTTACCCGTACGGTGGCGGTCGAGATGGGCGATATTTTCTTCAAACCTGAAAGCATCGACGTAAAGCCTGGTGAAACTATTCGATTTGTCCTTCGCAATGAGGGTTCGCTGCTGCACGAGTTCAACATCGGCAAAGCCGCTGCTCATGCAGCACACCAAAAAGAAATGGCAAGCATGTTCCAGAACGGGACGCTTAACCCCACCGGTACCGGGAAAACGATGAGCGGTATGGGCCACAGCATGGGTGGAATGAAGATGGTCGGAATGGAGCACAACGACCCGAACAGCGTCCTGATTGAGCCTGGCGCAACCCAAGAGCTAATCTGGACCTTCAACAACAGCACAGGCCTTCAGTTTGCCTGCAACGTGCCGGGGCATTATCAGTCAGGGATGGTTGGTCCGTTTGACCTGAAATAAGCCGGAGCTGGCGGCTAACGCCGCTTCGACGCACGAGTTAGCTACGCTCTGTCGCAGAGATCACAGCAACACTCACACAGTGGGGTCTAGATCATGAATAACCATCAGCATCCGGATGGAAACACCACCGCACCATTTTGGAGGCGGAAAACAGGCGTCGTACTGATCATGCTCATTGCGATTGGTGCCTTCTACGTTTTGCGGGAGCATTTCAGCCACGTTTATCCGTTTTGGCCTTATCTGATTCTGTTGGTCTGTCCAATGATGCATTTTTTTGGACATGGGCATGGCGGACATAGCCATGGCGATCAGGCAGCAATCCACAAGGACGAAAAAGGGAAATAGCGATGTCTACCATACCGAGCCACCACGACCACAGTCACGCCCATGCTGCCACGCCTCATGACGGTGATCTACGCGACCCGGTGTGCGGAATGTCGGTTACGCCCCCAAGCAAGTATGGCGAGCTTTATAACGGACAGACTTTTCAATTTTGTAGCCTGAAATGCCAAGAGGAGTTTCGAGCAGATCCTGAGCGCTACAACGGTACTCATCCGAGCGCAAAACCCTACGTCACCGCTCCAGAGCCAGTGGTACAAGCGGGCACTGAATTTACCTGTCCGATGCACCCGGAAATACGCCAGCCCGGGCCCGGCAACTGCCCTAAATGTGGCATGACATTAGAGCCGGTCATGCCCGCGCTCGATGAAGAAGAAAATCCTGAACTCCGGGATTTCGCCCGCCGCTTTTGGTGGTCTCTGCCATTAACCGTGATAGTGACCGTGCTCGCCATGACGGGACATTCATTACAACTCCTCCATGGCTCGATCCAAAACTGGATCGAGCTCGCTCTGGCGACACCGGTGACCTTATGGGCAGGTTGGCCCTTTTTTGTAAGGGGCATAGCCTCTATTAGAAATCGCAGTCCAAACATGTGGACTCTGATTGGTTTGGGTACCGCCGCAGCCTACCTTTACAGCGTCATGGCAACGCTCTTACCCCAAAGCTTTCCCGCCACCTTCATGCAAGATGGACGTATCGGCGTCTACTTCGAAGCCGCCGCGGTCATCATCTCGCTCACCTTGCTTGGGCAGATTCTTGAGCTCAAAGCCCGATCGCAAACCTCCGCCGCCATTAAGTCCCTTCTCGGTCTATCGCCCAAGACCGCACGCCGGATCAATGCCGATGGACGGGAAGAAGACATTCCTCTCACCCATGTTCACCTTGGAGACCATCTGCGGGTCAGGCCAGGTGAAAAGGTGCCCGTTGATGGCTCAGTGCTGGAGGGTGAAAGTGCGGTGGATGAGTCCATGCTCACTGGCGAGCCAGTGCCGGTAATGAAGAGAGCTGGAGATAGCCTGATCGGCGCCACGCTGAATACACATGGCAGCTTGGTAATGGAGGCGCAGAAGGTCGGCGCCGAGACCATGCTTTCACAGATCGTACAGATGGTCGCTCGGGCTCAGCGCTCCAAAGCACCAATGCAACGAATGGCCGACTCGATTGCCGGCTACTTTGTGATGGGTGTTATCGCGATTGCGATACTGACATTTGTCGGTTGGGGGCTTTTTGGCCCTGAGCCCAGTTGGGTGTTTGGTCTGATCAACGCTGTCGCCGTGCTGATCATCGCTTGCCCCTGTGCGTTGGGTCTTGCCACACCCATGTCGATCATGGTTTCGACAGGTAAAGCAGCCAGCATGGGTGTGCTGTTCAGGGATGCCAGTGCCATCGAAAACCTTTGCAAGATCGACACGCTGATTGTCGATAAGACAGGCACCCTGACAGAGGGACGGCCAGTGTTTCACAGTGTGGAGGCCACACCCAGTTTCAATCCCCACGATGTTCTTCAGCTGGCTGCCAGCCTTGATCAGGGCAGCGAACATCCCTTGGCTCATGCAATCGTCGATCACGCCCGAACCGAGAACATTAAGCTCACTAAGCCAGAATCCTTTGAGTCTGGTTCAGGTATCGGGGTCAGTGGCATTGTTGATGGCAAGAAGATCCAACTAGGGAACACCGCGTTGATGGAAGCCGCAGGCGTGAGGACCAAGCCCCTACAAGAGCGTGCAGAATTGTTGCGACTTGACGGCATCAGCATCATCTACCTCGCAGTCGACGGGGTATTGGCAGGGTTGTTGGCAGTATCAGATCCAATTAAGCCGACCTCCAAAGAAGCAGTCACCAAGCTCAAGGCTGATGACATCAAAATCATCATGGCTACTGGCGACGGGCTCACCACCGCTCGGGCTGTCGCCAGGGAGATGGGGATTGAAGAAGTCCACGGTGAAGTGAAACCTCAGGACAAGGAGCGTCTGGTCGCAGACCTCCAGCAATACGGCCGGAAGGTCGCCATGGCTGGTGACGGTATCAACGATGCTCCGGCCCTGGCGCGAGCAGATGTGGGCATTGCCATGGGGACAGGGACTGACGTTGCGATGAATAGCGCGCAACTCACGCTGGTAAAAGGCGACCTGATGGGGATTCTACGAGCACGGGCTCTTTCGGTCGCAACAGTAAAAAACATGCGGCAAAACTTGGGTTTCGCCTTTCTTTACAACTCGATGGGTATTCCCCTTGCCGCAGGCTTGCTCTATCCACTGACGGGACACCTCCTGTCGCCAATGATCGCTGCCATAGCCATGAGCGTCAGTTCTGCATCTGTAGTTTTCAATGCGTTGAGACTGAGGAATACCCGAATTGACTGAGCGTCAATGACGCTCACAACCCAAAACAGATAACTGTTGACCTTGCCATTGTGTCAACGTTGATGCTGTCGGTGCGGTGAAAAGAGACCGCTCAGCACGAGAGGAATAACCATGTTCGTCTTAGATGTATCAGGCATTGGTTGCGGCAGTTGCGTCAGCAAAATCACCAAAGCGATTCAGTCACTGGACAACGAAGCTACGGTTTCCGTGGATCGGTCAGCCGGTAAGGTGAGAGTTGAAAGCAGCGAAAGCCCAGAGCAGATTCGTAAAGCTGTCGAAGC
>NZ_JBAGKV010000035.1:0-59388 GCF_037049705.1 Janthinobacterium sp. LPB2021202312-11-4
TTAGATACCCACTCATATCTTCCTTGTCGAAGGAGAACCCTATACCAACGAGATAACCAGACACACTGCAGACAGCTCTAACAACACAGAGAGGATCCATAACGTTTCCTTCTATAAGCCCAACAGGTCGCGTCTTGCTGTAGTAAGCGTCTAATTCAACCCGTTGCAAAAGGTTAGATAGCCTTTCTGAAAACTTACCTACACTCCCACTGATCTTTGTTCGTACTGCCTCTTCCCCAAAACTCAGGATTTGTCGAGACTTCTGTGAAAAGCTCTTTGTGACGTGATATCTAAACTGCGGAAGACTTGGAAAAGGCTTACCCTCCTTCTGAATATATTTAAACTCCCCCCTTGATACCACAATTGATTCACAGCCAAACACGTTACACACTACCGCCCCATATATTTTCTCCATACTAGTCAATGCTTTACTATACTGAGCATACCCCCTAGTAATCATATTCAACATTTCTTTTGTCACTCCGTATTCTTGCCCTCCTTCATGTAATGGCTTTCTACCGAGCTTTTTCACTTTGGAAACCTCCTGTCGGTCCCAACGACCTATGTTTGAGAATTTGGACATCAACGACCAGATATTTCTGCCAAATAATATATATGTATAAAACCAAAGCCTAATTCGCTTGGCATGCTGAGTGGGGCTTAATTCCCTTGCATATTTATTGAGCTTTGAATCCAACCCAGGATCACTTAAACCTCCTTCAAATAATTCTAACGCACCAGATATGTACATAAACCGCTTAACGACTCTATCTGCGTATGAAATAACTTTTGACTTTCGTTGCCGCTCAAGTTGGTAAAAATTTACTCCTTCGTAATCACGAAGCCATGGAGGAAGGCCCCATTGTTTTTCAGCACAAACTATACGCCCACTCAAAAGCCCATTTTCAAAATCCAAGGCGCTCATAGAGAGCAAAATTGATTTCGGGTCCTTTCCTAATGAAAAGAAAACCAAATTTACGCGCATTAATTCCTGATTATTTGATAAAAAATAGTACGTTTCACCCGCCAGAAGTCCGTTATACCCACGCTCACTTACCAATTGCATTCCAACGTTCATATTTTCTTACTCGGCAAACAGAGACTGATAAACACTCAAGACATCCCGCGCCTCCTCTCTCATAGGCTTATCAACAAGTACCGGATCAAATAGACTAACTCTCAGCTGGCGCGTCCAGACCGCATTGTAAAATACACGCAACAAATGTTCCCTATTGGCATACTTTAGATATTTATTAATTATAGAAAAAGGAGTATCACTCTCAACAACACCAAAATTCAGGTTTTCTATCAGATCCGAAACTAAACTTTTTTCAAGAGGTATCGACCTATGGTGCCATGAAAACAACAAATCCAAGTTAACTATTACCTGCACATCAATGTCGTCCGGCACGAACCTTACTGTTCGTATTCCTGCATCTCTGTAATAGCGCTCTTCTAATTCGTGTCTAAACTCAGCAGCATGCATATCCTTTTGCTTCTTCAAAGGACCTTTTACCTTTCCGTAGTCCTTTTCTGAAAAATCCCGACGATACTTTTTCACTGTCCAATTTACGCAATATGGATAATTGTCACCGCCCATACAAAAAAGCAAAAGATCGCCTATATATGGAAACGCCATCCTTTCGCCACCTTCACTTTTAGGCAAATAAAATCCATTATGCCTTTTCACATCGCCCATTCGTTCGCAAACTCTTAATGTCCCCTCCAAACTTTTAAGCACCATTCCAGCGCTTGCTTGATGACCATACAATGGGTGCTCCGAAGATGTCGCCCACAGCATTTTTTGCTCATGTAGATCAAAAACAGCAGGATTATAAAGAGCTAACAACGCTGCCTGTTTCTCGGGAGAGGATAAAAAATGTAGCGATCGACCTAACCGCTCACTTCTCATTATTGTTGCCCAGGAAATACGGGGGGCCTCGAACTTTGTGGCCTCTATGGCGGGAGTATAATCAGCCCCAAATATTCCTGTTTTTTGACGGGCGTATATTTTCAATAGATTAGTTAAGTTGGCTTTCATCTCGTTATGCCTCGAATACCCACGTTACACATCCCGTCCGCACTTTTTTTCGTGCACAGCAGCTTCTTTCCGCCTGACCACCCGTGGGTTCTCAGGCCGAACAATTTCATGGACGAATGGGTATATCGCCGGACTTGACGTCCGCCGCTCAGAGACACAGAATGGAGTTATCAGGACGCAATCTGATAGCTCCACGGAAGCCCGAGGTCCTACCCTCGGGCTTTCTGTTTTCTTGAATACCCTTCAGCTTATTTTGTCTTCATTTTTTGACCTCTTCAGATTTTCTGATTGCCGCCGAGCAAACGCGTCAGGGCTTGCTCTTGGGTGGGTTCCTCAACCCGAGTGCTACAGCAATTGCATGTGCCTTACCTCTCAGGCACCTTGAGCGTCCGCTTAACACCGCATACACGTCTACCCGTGAAAACCCGTGCGCATCGGCCCAAGCGCTTACAGTCATGCCACTCTCTGCAAACTCAGAACGTCTAAGCTCCAGCTTTTCACGAGGTATGTCCATGATAAGCATCCTTCAAATTTGTCTAATTTTTTTATAATTACTCATCCTTTCGTTAAAAATCAAGATAATACTTTTAGTTAAACTTTTAACTCTTGCCTCGTATACATAAGAAACTTTCGTTTAGAGATTCTTTTCACGTACCTATATTTAAGATCTACAACGCTGCCCGCCTTAGCGTTGCACTTTCTTCCAGCGAAAATCTCAATATTCGCGGCCTCAGACCATCTGTATTCCCGTCTATACTCTGTAGGAGCACAGTGTTCGCATATAGGTACAACGGGGGTGTAAGCCCGGACTACCAAGGGCACAAGGCACAATGCAGGGAGTAAGGTCATGTCCGAATCTGCGTTCACGGCCCTGGAGGAATGAAGCTTCCATCGACGTACTGATAGTTGTTTTCGAGCTCGGCTCGACGGCAGCGCATAGGCTCCGAAACTACCGACCTTAAATCTAACAGTATCCGAAATGCTGTCCCGGCCTTCGATTTCAGTTCGCAAAATCCGTAGTCGACGACGTGCTCAGCGCAGCCATCGCAATTCTTTTCGCCTCGCACTGCCATGGGATACCCAACACGTGGACTTCCAGCCCAAAGCCGTTGATCTGCCATCTGTCAGCAGGTGTTGCACGCGATTTAATTAGGAGCCTTGAGATGCCCCTGAAATGGTTGCCCGATGAAACGCTGTATAGCCTCTGCTGCCGCGAGCACTGCGTTAGCGGAAATACCTCCGACGCTGACACATGCATAAGCCTTTTCGATCACCCATACGTGGGAAGCCGGACTGACTTTCCCGCGCGCCTTGATGCGCTCATGAGGAATAGCAAAGGTGTTCTAGGCTCACCGCAGGAAATTATCAATAACCACTCAGTGCTTCCGTTCTTTCTGCACTGGCAATCAGAGCAATTCAAATCACAGATACTACATGCGGCATTAGTTTCAAGTACAAAAGCCGTAGTATCTACGAAATATAGATTAGGCTTAATGAGCAGTAGCTTTCCCTCAAGACTGCCTCTTAAAGCGTGCTCAGCTTGTATAAAGGTAGACCTAGAGAAATACTCAACCCCTTATTGGCATCTATCGCATCAATATCCGGGAGTCTGGTACTGCAAGGTGCACAAGCTACTATTACAAGAACACCCAATCGACCCTGAACTATTTCGAATAAAAATGTGGCAGTTACCATCCCTTAACACCCTGCCACCTCTAAACACGGAAGGACACACCTTAATAAACACCGAAGCACTCACCGGCATCTCAAGACTGAGTTCAATATGCGAAGCCTACGGTAGGCTCCCTCTAGAAATATCACTCAACCAAGAAACAGTGTTAAAAACACATTATGAAGCGCTGGAGTCCTTAACACTCAGAGCCAACTCAAAGCTGCTGCTAACAGAACTCTCGCATAGCTACTGCCTTGCAATACGCGACCTAATCAATATACCAGAGCTTTCCGTGCTGCCCTTGACAGCACAAGAAGCAAAATCACAACTAGCAACATTATTCAAAAAAAGAGCCTCAAACACACACCCACTTCGTCATCTTTGTTTTGTCTTTTTTTTATATGGTTCATGGGAAACCTTTTGGAAAGCCTACAACAGAAACATTATAAACAATCATCCCACTTTTGCGCTCCGCGCTTCAGCAGGAGCAGTTTTCACCTCTAAGCCCACATCGGACCTAAGTGAAAAAATATTAGTATTAAAAAACACCGTAAAATGCAGTAGCAAAGAAGCAGCAAAAATATTAGGGGTTAACATTGAAACACTCATCATCCATGCAGAGCGTTGCGGAGTACCGTACCCCAAAAGACCGAAGAAACTTACGCCTCTGATACGTGCCTCCATCCTAAATGAATTAGGCAAATGCATCGATCTACAAAAAATCTCAGATCTATATCAAGTATCCATAAAGACCTTAAAAACTTTGCTAAGAGCTAACCCTGAAATTTATCTGACACATAGGAGAGAAAAACATAAAGCCCTTATTGAGTCATATCGTCAGCGTTGGACCCTTAACATTCGGCTGCACAAAAACGAAACCATCAGGGGGCTCCGAAAGCTCGACAGCCAGACTTACACATGGCTCTATAGGCATGATCAAAAATGGCTTAAAAATATCAACAAAACGAGAACAAAACACACAACCAATAACAGGGTTTCACTCTGGAAAACCAGGGACGACGCGCTATTGGCCCTGCTGCTTCCTGCTATACAATCGCTGCAAGAGAACAAATCTCTATCCCTATCGAATGTATTCAATCGAGTACCCAGACTTAAAAAATACATTAGAAATCTGGCAAAGCTACCAAAAACCCACGAGGCTTTAACTGCTAATAACATCATTAGCAAACCTTGAATACTGTAACCATCTTCTGCCTATTTATACCTCTCATCTCACAAACCCAGTTCCTCATAGAGCCTTTGACGCCCGCCAACTCTCAACCCGTGATTCGACTCATGAGCACTTAAGCGTTCATATTCAAATTGAATGGCCGCCAAGAATGTTTCGAAGGTATCAAATAAACAGAATCCAGTTAAAAGCTTTCTGGATAGCGGAGCTGCTGCTACATTATTTTTAGGGAAAATTATTCTTGCTGAAGGATTTCGCCATCCACCAAGAACCTTACTCAAAAAGCTGCCATCAAAATTCGAATACATATAATCATTTATATCATCCAATCCACACCCACGCCCTGAAACTCGCTCTCCTATAGCTTTGTTAAAAGCTCTAACTAGAACCTCATTAGGTATAGGCGCCAGATTAGCAAACATGAATTCTCTTGAAAAAACTGAGAATAACTGGCCAGTGATATCTCGCTCTTCGACTAAAGTTGAGCCACGCCATCCACAATCGCATCCGGCGATATGCACACTTAATACCTCAGCTCTTTTCAAAAAACCACTAGAGCAGTCGGGGCACGCACTAAAAACTCTTATACCGTGCCTCCAACATGAATACACACCGGGGATTTGGTGAGAACGATGCAAATAAGCCACTCCATATTTATTACGATCCTCCTCCAAACATTCAGGACAAACCCAAACTTTATTTTCCTCACCTGAGATAGACTTCGACGAGTACAACTCTTCACCGCCCACTAAACCGTCCAAAAATCTGACATTACGAGCAACAAAGGCTGCATATAATGGGAGCATGCTATTTTTGTATATCAAGCCTTGAGCAACTTCTATACTTTTATCACCAAATCGACTCAACACACCCCTAACATCATCAACACTTAATGACGACAGGTTAAATGCTTTCTTCCCAAACAAGTCCAAAATTGTTTCAGTGACTGAATACCCACCCGAAACAACGTGATAACGAGAGAGAAGAGACGCTAAGCTTTCATCAGGAAACGAAGACAATAGAAATTTAACGGCATCAACCACAGCATTGCCTCACATCAAAACCAAGGCACAAAAAAATACAATAACAAATACTCAAAGTCTATCTAACGTCGAGTTAACTCCAATTACCATCGCCATTTTTACATCAACCTCCACGCGGCCATCTGAAGATGGCGTGGTCGAAGACTCTCAACCTCCATACACATCCAGCCTCCCCCCCCGCAGAAAGGGGATGGTGTGAAAATGATCTCATCCAGGCGAACGAGCGCCCGCCACCAATAATCTGCTGCCAAGGAAGGAAGCATTCAGCCAGCTCCTACCTTACCCACGTCTCGCAGTACGACTCGAAATCGCGCCAGACTTTTTTATTTTGCGACCGACTTTATTATTAAGGATCACATTTGAACGCTAAGCTTGGGCCTATGGATGACTCAGATTATTTACGCCTGCTGACCATCGCGGCCGAGCAAGCCAACGCGTTCCTGTCCAATGCCCGCAAATGGGAGCGTGAGCGTTGGGTCTGCCAACGCCTGCTGCAAGGCTTGAACATTCCCTATCGCGCCGACGAATTCGCCCCCGCTGGCGAGCCACCGGACGTGCTGTTTCGTGACGCAAGTTTCGAGGTGTTCTTCGTGCTCGACGAAGGCCGGCGCCTCAACGACGAATGGCGCGACGAATTGCAGCGGCGGCGCAGCGCGTTTTCCCTGAGTTCGCTGGTGCGCCGCGAGGCCAAGCCCCGGCGCATCCCGGCCAATGAATTCCTGCTGAGACTGGCACCGACCTTGCGCAAAAAAGCCCACAACTACAAAGAACGCGGCATGGATCTGGGGGAGCTGGACATCATCGCCTTCGCCAGCCTCAAGCGCGAAGTGCTCGACCTCAACAGCCATTTCCCGCCGCCCACCGAATACCTGCGCCAGGGCTGGCGTTCGCTGTCGCTGGTCGGCCCGACGTTCGCCCGCGTGCTGTTCGCCCACCCGGATGCGCCGGATTTCCTGCGCAGTAACCTGGGACGCAGCATTGTTTTCGACGTCGGGATCAGCCTGTGAGCCCATTGCAGGAATTGATTGCCGAGGTCCCGCAAGTCGGTCGTGTGCGCTGGATCGGAGTGCGCCCGGAACCACACGTACCGATGATCGAACTGGAAGCCGTGGAAGCGCGGCTCGAGGCCGGTTTGACGGGTGATCGCGCCCGCCCCGGCGTGCGCAATGCCCGGCAGGTGACGTTGATTCAGTGGGAACACCTGGCGGTGATCAGTTCGCTGATGGGCCGCCCGGACGATCAACCGGTGCTGCCGAATGATCTGCGGCGCAACCTCGTCGTCAGCGGGATCAACCTGTTCAGCCTCAAGGGCCGTCGCTTCAAAATCGGCCAGGCGATTTTCGAAACCACGGGCTGGTGCCAACCCTGCGCCCGCCTGCAAAACAACCTCGGCCCCGGGACGTTTCAGGCCGTTCGCGGCCATGGCGGAATCACCGCCCGGGTGTTACAAAGTGGAATCATTCGCCTGGACGATACGGTGAGCGTCGAGCCTGTTCCCGACAGCGGCTATGCTCCGTTCAACGTTCGTTAACTCTGCCTGTAGCTTCTACACATTCAGCAACGTCTACTCCCCTGACGAGGCCCAATATGACCAGCCGCCTGAACCCCGACGACCAGAAGCATGTCGAAGAGTACCTGCACTTGTCCCAGCACCAAGTCGAGCGCCGGCCTTTCCGGCCGTGGATGCTCCTGGTGGTGGTGCTGGCAGTGACCATTGGTTTGGGCCTGTTGAGCCGACTGATCAGTTACCTGACGCTATGAGCCGCTTCGCGCTCGCGGGGGTGACCGCACCGATTTCTTTTAGCCTTGCGAGATATCCCCATGACTCATCGTATTGTCATCGTTGGCGGCGGCGCCGGCGGTCTGGAGTTGGCTACCCGTCTGGGTAAGACTCTGGGCAAGCGTGGCACCGCCAGTGTGATGCTGGTCGACGCGAACCTGACCCACATCTGGAAACCGCTGTTGCACGAAGTGGCGGCCGGCTCGCTGAACTCTTCCGAAGACGAACTCAACTATGTTGCCCAGGCGAAATGGAACCACTTCGAGTTCCAGCTGGGGCGCATGAGCGGGCTCGATCGTACGCAGAAAAAAATCCAGTTGGCGGCGACTTACGACGAAGCCGGTATAGAACTGGTGCCCGCCCGTGAAGTGGGTTACGACTCGCTGGTGATCGCGGTCGGCAGTACCACCAACGATTTCGGCACCCAAGGCGCGGCGCAGCATTGCCTGTTCCTCGACACCCGTAAACAGGCCGAGCGCTTCCATCAGCAACTGCTCAACCACTACCTGCGCGCCCATGCCGGGCAAACCGATGTCGTGGAGCAAATCAGCGTCGCTATCGTTGGCGCCGGTGCAACCGGTGTCGAACTGGCCGCCGAACTGCACAACGCCGCCCATGAACTGGCGGCCTACGGTCTGGACCGGATCAAACCGGAAAACATGCACATCACCCTGATCGAAGCCGGGCCACGGGTGCTGCCAGCCCTGCCGGAACGCATCGGCGGGCCTGTGCATAAAACCCTGGAAAAACTCGGGGTCAACGTGATGACCAATGCGGCTGTGAGCGAAGTCACCGCCGACAGCCTGATCACCGCCGATGGCAAAGTGATCAACGCCAGCCTGAAAGTCTGGGCCGCCGGGATTCGTGCACCGGGTTTCCTCAAGGACATCGATGGCCTGGAAACCAATCGCATCAATCAACTGCAAGTGCTGCCGACCCTGCAAACCACTCGCGACGAAAACATTTTCGCCTTCGGCGACTGCGCCGCTTGCCCGCAACCGGGCACTGACCGCAACGTTCCGCCACGGGCCCAAGCAGCGCATCAACAGGCTTCGTTGCTGGCCAAATCCCTGAAGCTGCGGATCGAAGGCAAACCTCTGCCTTCGTACAAGTACACGGATTACGGCTCGCTGATTTCGCTGTCGCGTTTTTCGGCTGTGGGTAACTTGATGGGCAACCTCACTGGCAGCGTGATGCTGGAAGGTTGGCTGGCGCGGATGTTTTACGTGTCGCTGTACCGCATGCACCAGATGGCGCTGTATGGCGCGTTTCGCACGGCGATGCTGATGCTGGGCAGCAAGATTGGGCGTGGGACTGAGCCAAGACTCAAACTCCACTAAGATTCTCGTCGGCTGTCAGGGCCTCTTCGCGGGCAAGCCTCGCTCCTACAAGGTCATCATTAACCTGTAGGAGCGAGGCTTGCCCGCGAATGGGGCGCCTGGGTCTAACCTGCCAACACTTGCGTATCCCACTGTATCCCGCGCCACCGTTTCGCCCCTTCGCTTACAAACTCCCCCTCGCGCGACACAGTAGCGATACACCCGCCCCGCTAAATGGCCCCACCCAAGCAAGGCACTGCCTGCTTCGGTTAACGCCGCGCTGTGCGGCAACCTTTATCGAGCGGTTGTGTCGTGCAACCGAAGGAGAGTTGAAATGTCCCGTACCACTAAAAACACTATCGGTCTGCTCGGCGCTGTTTTGGCTGGCGGCATGATGTTGACCGGTTCCGTATTTGCTTCCCAGCCACTGACCCAAGGCTACCTGCTGGCATCGGCCGAGCCAGTGGTGAAGACCCCGGAAGGCAAGTGTGGCGAAGGTAAATGCGGTGATGCGTCGATGGCCAAGACTGACACTGATGGCGATGGCAAGGTGTCCCGCGCGGAGTTCCAGGCTGTGGCGCCCAAGGCTGACTTCGACAAGATCGACACCAACCATGACGGCTTCATCGACGAACAAGAGGCATTCGATAACGTGAAAGCCAACTACGAAGCCAATGGCAAAAAAATGCCAAAAGGTTTGTTCGAACACCTCAGAGACAATAGCTGAGTCAGCCAACACCCAAGCCCCGCCTCTCCCTGGAGACGCGGGGCTTTTTTTCGTCTGGCCGTCTTACACCCGAAAGCGCTGCACCATGCCTTGCAGGGCATTGGCCAGTTTCGACAGTTCATGGCTGGAGGCGCTGGTCTGATCGGCACCTGCGGCGGAGCGTACGGACAGGTCGCGAATGTTCACCAAATTACGATCCACTTCCCGCGCCACTTGCGCCTGTTCCTCAGCCGCGCTGGCGATCACCAGGTTGCGCTCGTGAATCTCGTGCACCGACGCGGTGATGGTCTGCAAGGCCTCGCCTGCGCGCTCGGCCAGGACCAGGGTGCTGGCGGCACGGGAGGCGCTGGCCTGCATGGAATCCAGCGCCAGGCTCGAACCGCTGCGCATGCCCTGGACCATTTGTTCGATCTCCTGGGTCGATTGCTGGGTGCGATGGGCCAGCGCCCGCACTTCATCGGCCACCACCGCAAAACCACGACCACTCTCGCCAGCGCGTGCTGCTTCAATCGCCGCGTTGAGCGCCAACAGGTTGGTTTGCTCGGCAATGGCCCGAATCACCTCCAGCACTTTACCGATGTCCTGGGACTGATTGGCCAGCGACTGCACCAACTCACCGGTGTGCTGCACGTCGCTGGCGAGGGCGTTGATGGCATTCGCGGTTTCGCTGACCCGTTCCTGGCCCAAGTGCGCCGACTCGCTGGACTGACGCGTGGCGTCGGATGTCGACACCGCGTTGCGTGCGACTTCTTCGACGGCGGTGGTCATTTCGTTGACCGCCGTCGCGGCTTGCTCGATTTCGTTGTTCTGCTGTTGCAGCCCCTGGGTGCTGTCGAGCGTGACGGCGTTCAGCTCATCGGCGGCGGTGGCCAGTTGCGTGGCGGAACCGCTGATGCCTTGCAGGGTTTCGCGCAGGTTTTGCTGCATGCTCGCCAGGGCTTTGAGCAAACGGCTGACTTCATCGTTGCCATGGGTCTGAATCGGGTTGGTGAGATCGCCCCGCGCCACGTTTTCTGCAGCGTTCAAGGCTTCTTTCAAGGGGTGCACGATGCTGCGGGTCAGCAGCATCGCCAGGCCGACGGTGGCCAGCGCCGCCAACGCGATGAACAGGCTGACGATCATCCGCGATGTTTCGTAGTGCGCGGCAGACTTCTGACTTTCAGCGGCGACCTGTTTGGCGAACAGATCCGCGAGGTCATTCAGTTGTTTGCCGGAACCGTCGACCACGGTCTTCATGTCCACCAGCAACAGTTTGGTCAATTCGTCGCGACGGCCCTGTTCGGCCAAGGTGAACGACTGGGCAATCCCCGAACGGTAAGCGGCGAAGGTGCTTTTGAACTGGTCATACAACAGTTTGCCGTCTGCGGTGGTGACCAACTTGTCATACGCGGCAATCTTGTCGCTCAGCTCTTTATCCCGGGTGTCCATCTGGCTGCGGTACTGCGCAATGTTCTTCGGGTCCTGATCCAGGGCCATGCGCAGGGAAATGGTGCGGATGCGCAGCATGAGCTCACGAATTTCGTCGCCACCGCGAATGCTCGGCAGCCATTGGCTCTCAACCGCCACTTCGCTGTCGCGAATGCTCGACATCTGCCCCAGCGCAAACACCCCGAGCAGTGCCACCAGTACCGCGATCACAGCGAAACCCAGCGCAGCACGGGGGGCAATATTGAGCTGACGAAGAAACATAACGAACGCCTTTTCTTTTTATGGGCGGAAGGAAAGCGCTGTTTGCGCTCCGATGGCTCGTTATCGGCAAGTTGTACGATGACTTGAAGAGGGATTCACTTTCTCGCGAACAAAAAAAATCCCCGTATCTTTCGATACGAGGATTTTTAATATGGTCGGGGTAAGGGGATTCGAACTCCTGACATCCTGCTCCCAAAGCAGGCGCGCTACCGGACTGCGCTATACCCCGGTAAAAAAAAGGCGACCTTTACAAGTCGCCTTCTTCGATCAGTGCTTTTGGCCTCTGATCTTAAGATCTGATTCCAGCGTTAACTGGTTTCAAAAATGGTGGGTCGTGTGGGATTCGAACCTACGACCAATTGGTTAAAAGCCAACTGCTCTACCAACTGAGCTAACGACCCAAAAATGGTCGGGGTAAGGGGATTCGAACTCCTGACATCCTGCTCCCAAAGCAGGCGCGCTACCGGACTGCGCTATACCCCGGTTTGAAATTGGCTCCGTGACCAGGACTCGAACCTGGGACCCAATGATTAACAGTCATTTGCTCTACCGACTGAGCTATCACGGAACTACATATTTCAATTTACAACGGTGAAACCTTTGCTTCTCTTCGACCCGTTCGCATCGCTGCGTTCGTGTGTCTGAGGCGCGCTATTCTACAATCTTAAGCACCTCTGTCAACCCCCTAAATTGCATTCAAGTTAATGATTTGCAACTTATTTCAGATTTCCGCTTGGGGAGCAGAAACCCTTCCGGGTGACTTACTGCGGGGCGCACTTTACAAGCCTTTTCCTTAGAGTTCAACAGCCTGGCGAAAAAAAGGCCTCGCAATGCGAGGCCTTCTTTATTTCAGTGGCGTTACGGCTCAGGAGAAAACGATTTCGTCGTTTTCCACACTGCCAACCGCTGTCTCGCCCGGCAGGAAACGACCGGACAGAATCAGTTGCGCCAACGGGTTCTCGATCCAGCGCTGAATCGCCCGTTTGAGCGGCCGTGCGCCATAGACCGGGTCGTAACCGACGGCGATCAACTTATCCATCGCCTCAGGGCTGAGCTCCAGTTTCAGCTCACGCTCGGTCAGGCGACTGCGCAGACGGCCCAACTGGATCTCGGTGATGCCCGCGATCTGATCCCGCGCCAGCGGCTCGAAGATCACCACTTCGTCGACACGGTTGATGAACTCCGGCCGGAAGTGCGTGGAAATCGCATCCATCACTGCCGCCCGTTGCGCTTCACGATCCCCAACCAGTTCCTGGATCTGTACCGAACCCAGGTTGGAGGTCATGACGATCACAGTGTTCTTGAAATCCACCGTGCGGCCATGGCTGTCCGTCAATCGGCCATCTTCCAGCACTTGCAGCAAAATGTTGAAGACGTCCGGGTGGGCCTTCTCGACCTCGTCCAGCAGGATCACCGAATAAGGCTTGCGACGTACCGCCTCGGTCAGGTAACCGCCCTCTTCATAGCCCACATAGCCTGGTGGCGCGCCGATCAGTCGAGCCACGGAATGTTTCTCCATGAATTCGGACATATCGATGCGGATCATCGCCTCTTCAGTATCGAAGAGGAATTCGGCCAGCGCCTTGCACAGCTCGGTTTTACCGACACCGGTCGGGCCGAGGAACATGAACGAACCACTCGGACGATTCGGGTCGGACAACCCGGCACGGGAACGCCGCACCGCGTTGGAGACCGCGATCACCGCTTCGTTCTGACCTATCACACGTTGGTGCAACAGGCTTTCCATCTTCATCAGCTTGTCGCGCTCGCCTTCGAGCATCTTCGACACGGGGATGCCGGTCCATTTCGACACGACTTCAGCAATCTCTTCTTCCGTCACCTTGCTGCGCAGCAACTGGTTTTCGCTTTTGCCGTGCTGGTCGACCATTTGCAGGCTGCGCTCCAGGTCCGGGATGATCCCGTATTGCAGCTCGGCCATGCGGTTCAGGTCGCCTTTACGACGGGCCGCTTCCAGTTCCTGACGGGACTGTTCGATTTTCTGCTGGATCTGCGCAGAACCCTGGACTTCGGCTTTCTCCGCGTTCCAGATTTCTTCGAGGTCCGAATACTCGCGCTCCAGACGCACGATTTCTTCCTGGAGTTTTTCCAGGCGTTTAATCGCCGCTTCGTCGCTTTCTTTCTTCAGCGCCTGGGACTCCACCTTCAACTGAATCAGGCGACGCTCCAGACGATCAAGCACTTCCGGCTTGGAGTCGATCTCCATGCGGATGCGGCTGGCGGCTTCGTCGATCAGGTCGATGGCCTTGTCCGGCAACTGACGGTCGGTGATGTAGCGATGGCTGAGCTTGGCCGCCGCGATGATCGCACCGTCGGTGATCGCCACTTTGTGGTGGACCTCATAACGCTCTTTGAGGCCCCGCAGGATCGCGATGGTGTCCTCTTCGCTCGGCTCTTCCACCAAGACTTTCTGGAAACGCCGTTCGAGGGCTGCGTCCTTCTCTATATATTGGCGATACTCGTTGAGCGTGGTCGCGCCAACGCAGTGCAGCTCGCCGCGAGCCAGTGCCGGTTTGAGCATGTTGCCCGCATCCATCGAGCCTTCGCCTTTACCGGCGCCGACCATGGTGTGCAGCTCGTCGATGAACAGAATGATCTGCCCTTCCTGCTTCGACAGCTCGTTCAACAAAGATTTGAGGCGTTCTTCGAACTCGCCACGGTACTTGGCGCCGGCAATCAAAGCGCCCATGTCCAGGGACAACAGGCGTTTGCCTTTTAGGCCATCCGGCACTTCGCCGTTAATGATGCGCTGGGCCAGGCCTTCGGCGATGGCGGTTTTACCCACGCCAGGCTCGCCGATCAGCACCGGGTTGTTCTTGGTTCGGCGTTGCAGGACTTGAATGGTCCGGCGAATTTCGTCGTCACGGCCAATCACCGGATCAAGCTTGCCTTCTTCGGCGCGCTTGGTCAGGTCGACCGTGTATTTATCCAGGGCCTGACGCGACTCTTCGTGATTGGCATCGTTGACTGCTTCGCCGCCACGCAGGTTGTTGATCGCATTTTCCAGGGCTTTCTTGCTCACGCCTTGGCCGAGCAGCAGCTTGCCGAGCTTGCTGTTGTCGTCCATGGCGGCGAGCAGCACCAGTTCGCTGGAGATGAACTGGTCACCCTTCTGCTGGGCCAGGCGATCGGCCTGGTTGAGCAGGCGCGCCAAATCCTGCGACATGTTGACGTCGCCGGTCGGGTTCTGGATTTTCGGGAGCTGATCGAGTTCTTTGGTCAGCTCTTTGCGCAGGCTGTTGACGTCAAAGCCGACTTGCATCAACAGGGGCTTGATCGAACCACCCTGTTGTTCAAGCATGGCTTGCATCAAGTGCGCGGGCTCAATGCCCGGATGATCGTGGCCGACAGCCAGGGATTGGGCGTCGGACAAGGCTAACTGCAACTTGCTGGTTAAACGGTCTATACGCATGGGTCACCTTCCTTTTGAGCAGGCCGGACCTAAAAACCATCCTGAATGAAGAAACCTGCCAGATGCTTCACTAGATGTGGTCGATTCTGGGAGTTTCAAGCGTCGTACAGTTGATGTAGATCAGCGAAGTCTAGCGCTCGAGCCAGACAAGGGAGGCAAACCGACCAGTACGTGGACTGCGGCGGTAAGAAAAGAAGCGTGGATCGGTCACGGTGCAGAAACCGCCACCATACACAGCGGTGACACCGCGAACCGCCAGACGCAAGCGCGCCAATTCATAGATGTCAGCCATAAACTTGCCGGCATTCTGGCTCGGAACAAATGCTTTAGCAGCCTCAGGCAGTTGCTGAATGAAGACGTCCCGTACTTCCGGGCCGACTTCAAACGCTTGCGGGCCAATGGCCGGGCCGAGCCAGACCAGCACGTCTTCCGGCGCCAGGGCCAGACGGTCGAGGGTCGCTTCCAGCACGCCACCCGCCAACCCGCGCCAACCGGCATGGGCGGCGGCAACGCGAGTGCCGGCACGGTCGCAGAACAACGCGGGCAGGCAGTCCGCCGTCATCGCCGTGCAGGCGATCCCGGGCGTTGCGGTCCAACTGGCGTCGGCGGCATCCACCCGGCTCGGGTCCGCATGGGCCACGACAATGCCGTGAACCTGCTGCAGCCAGGCCGGTTGAATAGAGAAATGATCGGTGAGGCGACGGCGATTTTCGGCCACAGCGTCGGGGCTGTCGTCGACGTGATCGCCAAGGTTGAGGCTGTCGAACGGCGCCAGACTGACGCCGCCCGCACGGGTGGTTACACAGGCTTTCACCCCGGCAGGCGCAGGCCAGTCGGGAATCAGCCAGTCACTCATCCGATGAACGCCTCACGGTCTTGCTTGAGCAATGTCAGCAACCAGACGAAATCGTCGGGCAGTGGCGATTCCCAGCTCATGCGTATACCGGTCGTCGGATGATCCAGTTCCAGGAACCGCGCATGCAGTGCCTGACGTGGAAAAGCCTTCAACGATTCGACCATGGTCACACTGGCTGCCGGCGGGATGCGGAAGCGACCGCCGTAGGCAGGGTCTCCGACCAACGGGAAGTTGATGTGGGACATGTGCACACGAATCTGGTGCGTACGACCGGTTTCGAGCTTCACCCGCACGTGAGTGTGGGAGCGGAAACGCTCGAGCACGCGGTAGTGGCTGACGGCTTGCTTGCCACCTTCCATCACCGCCATGCGCTGGCGTTGCTGGCCGTGACGACCGATCGGCGCGTTGATCTTGCCACCGGCAGTCACCACGCCGATCACGATGCACTCGTAGATCCGGCTGACGCTGCGGCTCTGCAACTGTGTTACCAGTTGCGTCTGCGCTTGAATGGTCTTGGCCACCACCATCAGGCCGGTGGTGTCCTTGTCCAGGCGATGCACGATACCGGCGCGGGGCACATTGATAATGTCCGGCACGTGATGCAGCAAGGCGTTGAGCAAGGTGCCATCAGCATGACCGGCAGCCGGATGCACCACCAGACCCGCAGGTTTGTTGATCACCAGGATGTCGTCATCTTCATAGACGATGTCCAGCTCGATGTCCTGAGCGATCCATTCGCCTTGAGCTTCCTGCTCGGCAGTCAGCTCAAGAATGGCGCCACCATGAACGATGTCTCGCGGGCGGATAACCGCCCCATCCACAGTCAGGCGGCCGTCTTTGATCCAGGCGGAAAGGCGCGAGCGCGAGTGCTCAGCGAATAATTGTGCGGCGACTTGATCGAGGCGTTGGCCGCCCAATTCGGACGGCACCTCTGCGCGAAGTTCAATTTTATCGGACATGCTCAGACTAGGCGTCGGCACAGCCTTTGGTTTCGGCTGCGCGCTTGTGGTTAAATACGGCGTCTTTTGCCCCGAGGCTATTCAACGGGGCGCTCATCATAACAGGACGGCCCCGCCCAAGACAGCGGCCGTCATAGGGACGCAAGCCGCCATGCAAGTGAAACACCTGCTGCTGATCGCCATCCTCGCATTGACCGCTGCTTGCTCATCGAAGGAAGTCGTAGACGAAAACCTGAGCGAAGTCGAGCTGTACCAGCAGGCTCAGCACGATCTGGACAACAATAGCTACACCGCCGCCACAGCCAAGCTGAAGGCGCTGGAGTCGCGTTATCCGTTCGGCCGCTATGCTGATCAGGCTCAACTCGAGCTCATCTACGCCAACTACAAGAACTCCGAGCCAGAAGCTGCCAAGTCTGCCGCCGAGCGCTTCATTCGTTTGCACCCACAGCATCCGAACGTGGACTACGCGTATTACCTCAAGGGTCTGACCTCCTTTGACCAGGACGTGGGCCTGCTGGCGCGCTTCCTGCCGCTGGACATGACCAAGCGTGATCCGGGTGCTGCCCGCGACTCGTACAACGAGTTCGCCCAGCTGACCAGCCGCTACCCGAACAGCCGCTACTCGCCGGATGCCAAGCAGCGCATGATTTACCTGCGCAACCTGCTGGCGTCCTACGAGATTCACGTTGCCGACTACTACCTGACCCGTCAGGCCTATGTCGCCGCCGCGAACCGTGGTCGTTATGTGGTGGAAAACTTCCAGGAAACCCCTTCGGTCGGTGACGGCCTGGCGGTGATGGTCGAGGCCTACCAGCGTCTGCACCTGGACGAACTGGCCAACACCAGCCTCGAAACCCTGAAGCTCAACTACCCGAACCACCCAAGCCTGGTGGACGGTCAGTTCAAGCCTTCGGTCGACGAAGCGGACAACCGCTCGTGGCTGAGCAAGGCTACCCTGGGCCTGATCGAATCCCGTCCGCCGCTGCCGCCGGGCGAAACCCGCGCCAACCAGGACGTGCAGAAGCAGTTCCAGGACGCGAAAGATTCGATTCCTAGCGAACTCAAGCCTAAAGACAGCAATGGCGACGTGATCAAGGAAGAGCAACACGAAGCTGAAGGCAACAACAGCGACCGCTCGTGGTTCAGCTACATGACCTTCGGCGTGTTCGACTGACACCGCCGTTGTGCAAAAAGGGAGACTCTTGAGTCTCCCTTTTTTATGGCGGCGATTTATTACGCTGTGCGCCTGTCATGTCCTTGGCTAAACTGCCGGATCATCACTCAAAAAGCCGCCCATCATGCTTCGTTTATTGTTCTGGATCGCCCTGATTGCCGCCGCGGTATGGTTCTGGCGCAAGTTCAAGAGCCCGGCGTCTGCCGCCCGACCTTCTGCCGAACTGGAAGCCGCACCCATGGTGCGCTGCGCCCACTGCGGCGTACACCTGCCCCGCGACCGCGCGCTGAGTCTTCAACAACAGTGGTATTGCAGCCAGGCTCACCTTGAGCAAGGCCCGGGCTCCAGTGCTCGCTGAGGCGTCCAGCCCCGGCAGTAAACAGGCCCAGCGACTGCTGCGCCTCTATCACCTCTACCGTTTAAGTATCGGCATCACCTTGGTGCTGCTGATTTCCAGCAACATGGACAACCAGTTGCTGACGCTGGCCAATAACGACCTGTTGCGCAGTGGCAGTTGGTTGTACCTGGTGCTGAACATTTTGCTCGTGGTGTTCCTGGAGAACATCCGGCGCCCGGCACAGCTGTTCAGCCTGACCCTGGTCGATGTCTTGCTGCTGTGCGGCCTGTTTTACGCCGCCGGAGGCGTGGCCAGCGCCATCGGTAACTTGCTGATTGTGTCAGTGGCAATCAGCAATACGCTGCTGCGTGGGCGCACAGGCCTGCTGATTGCGGCGGTCGCGGCCCTTGGCATCGTCGGCTTGAGTTTCCTGCTGAGTTTCAACCGCCCCACCAACCCCAGTGACTACCTGCAAGCCGGCACCCTCGGCGCCCTGTGCTTTGCTGCGGCGTTGCTGGTGCAAGGTCTGATCCGTCGCCTGGAAGTCAGCGAACACCTCGCCGAACAACGGGCCAGCGAAGTGGTCGGCCTCGAAGCGCTCAATGCGCTGATTCTGCAACGTATGCGCACCGGTATTCTGGTGCTCGATGAGCAGCGCCGTGTGCAACTGGCCAACCACAGCGCCCTGTCCCTGCTGGGCCAGGAGCGTCTCGACGGCGAGCTGATCGATGACTACTCGCCGCTTCTGGTCGAACGCCTGCAACTGTGGCGCAACAATCCGACCTTGCGCCCACAGAGCCTGAGAATCGCCAGCTCCGGCCTTGAGCTGCAACCGAACTTCATTGCCCTGGGCCAAAGCCCGCATCCGCAGACCCTGGTGTTTCTCGAAGACCTCGCTCAAGTTGCCCAGCAAGCCCAGCAACTGAAACTCGCCGCCCTCGGTCGCCTGACGGCCGGTATCGCTCATGAGATCCGCAACCCGCTTGGCGCCATCAGTCACGCGGCGCAGTTGCTGCAAGAGTCCGAGGAACTGAACGGCGCGGACCGGCGTCTGACGCAGATTATCCAAGACCACTCTCAGCGAATGAATCGGGTTATCGAAAACGTCCTGCAACTGTCCCGCCGCCAGCAAACCACGCCACAACGGCTTGATCTGAAGCCGTGGCTGACACAGTTCGTCGCACAAACCCGTGAAGCCGCCACCGAGCGTCAACAGATCCACCTGCACATCGACTCGGGAGACTTCAGCACCCTGATGGACCCCAATCAACTGACCCAGATTCTCGACAATTTGTTGCGCAATGCCTGGCGGCACAGCGCATTGGTCCACGAACAGGCGCAGGTCTGGCTCGAGTTATTTGTCGACGCTGACAGCCAGTTGCCGGTCCTGGAGGTGCTGGATAACGGTCGCGGCGTTGCCCCGGACCAGCAGGTGCACTTGTTCGAACCCTTCTTCACCACCAGTAGCCAGGGCACAGGCCTGGGGCTTTATCTGTCCCGTGAGCTGTGCGAAAGCAACCAGGCCCGCCTAGACTTCAAACCACGCCAAGGCGGCGGCTGCTTTCGCATCACCTTTGCACACGGACGGAAACAAAGTTGAACATGAGCCCACGGCAAAAAATCCTGATCGTCGACGACGAACCGGATATCCGCGAACTCCTGGAAATCACCCTGGGACGGATGAAACTCGACACCTTCAGTGCCCGCAACCTCGGCGAAGCCCTGGCCCTGCTGGCCCGGGAGACATTCGACCTGTGTCTGACCGACATGCGCCTGCCCGATGGCACCGGCCTGGACCTGGTGCAACACATCCAGCAACGTTATCCACAAACGCCGGTGGCGATGATTACCGCCTACGGCAGCCTCGAAACCGCCATCAACGCCCTCAAGGCTGGCGCTTTCGACTTCCTGACCAAACCGGTGGACCTCACCCGACTGCGAGAACTGGTCACCAGCGCCCTGCGCCTGCCGGCTCCGGGTGGCGCCAACACCGCCATCGATCGACGGTTGCTCGGCGATTCATTGCCCATGCGCAACCTGCGTAAACAAATCGACAAACTGGCGCGCAGCCAGGCCCCGGTGTACATCAGCGGAGAATCCGGCAGCGGCAAGGAACTGGTCGCCCGCCTGATCCACGAACAAGGTCCACGGGCCAGCGGCCCCTTCGTCCCGGTCAACTGCGGGGCGATACCGTCGGAATTGATGGAGAGCGAATTCTTCGGCCATCGCAAAGGCAGCTTCAGCGGCGCCATCGAAGACAAGCCGGGGCTGTTCCAGGCGGCCCATGGCGGCACGCTGTTCCTCGATGAAGTGGCGGATCTGCCGCTGGCGATGCAGGTCAAACTGTTGCGGGCCATTCAGGAAAAAGCCGTGCGCAGCGTTGGCGGGCAACAGGAAACCGTGGTCGACGTGCGCATCCTTTGCGCCACTCATAAAGACCTGGATGCTGAAGTCAGCGCCGAACGTTTTCGCCAGGATTTGTACTACCGGCTCAACGTGATCGAGTTGCGGGTCCCACCCTTGCGCGAACGCCGGGACGATATCGAGCTCCTGGCCAGCCATGTCCTCAAGCGCCTGGCCGCCGGCACCGGCCAACCGGCCGCCAAACTGCACCCGCAAGCCCTGGATGCGCTAAAAGGCTACCGGTTTCCGGGCAATGTGCGGGAATTGGAAAACATGCTCGAACGCGCGCACACCTTGTGCGAGAACAAACAGATCGAAGCCAGCGACTTGCGCCTGGCCGAAGGTAACTGCGCCGCCGAGGCCGGCGTGCCGGACCTGACCCGGATCGACAATCTGGAAGACTATCTGGAAAACGTCGAACGCAAACTCATCCTCCAGGCCCTGGAAGAAACCCGCTGGAACCGCACGGCGGCGGCTCAGCGGTTGAATCTGTCGTTTCGGTCGATGCGCTACCGGCTCAAAAAATTGGGGCTGGATTAAAACCTGAAAGATCGCAGCCTTCGGCAACCCCACAGGGGCAATGTTCTCCTGTAGGAGCTGCCGAAGGCTGCGATCTTTCGATCTTCTTAAATCCGCCCGAGCGGCGCATATGGCGCCGGATCAATAATCGGCTCGCGCCCCAACATCACATCCGCAAACAACTGACACGACGCCGGCGCCAGCACCAACCCATTGCGGTAATGCCCACAGTTGAGCCACAGCCCGGCAAACCCCGGCACTTGGCCAATGTAGGGAATGCCTTCTGGCGAACCCGGCCGCAGCCCGGCCCAATGCCCAACCACTTCGGCATCCGCCAGCGCCGGGATCAACTCCACCGCCGAAGCTTTCAGGCTTTCCAGCGCCGATTCGGTCGGGGTCTTGTCGAAGCCTTCGTGCTCCAGCGTGCTGCCAATCAGGATATGCCCATCGCGCCGCGGGATCGCATAACGCCCCTTGGCCAGCACCATGCTCGGCAAAAAGTCCGCCGCGCATTTGTAGAGAATCATCTGGCCTTTGACCGGTTCGACCGGCAACGCCAGGCCGAGGCTTTTCAGCAAATCACCGCTCCAGGCGCCCGCCGTCAGCACCACTTGATCGCCATGAATCGCGCCGCTGGATGTCTGCACCCCGACCACCGTGTCGCCTTCACGGATAAACCCGCTGACTTCACATTGCTCATGGATTGTCACGTTTGGCAGCGCCAGCAGCGCGGCTTTCAGGGACTTCACCAATCGCGGGTTGCGTACGTTGGCCACGTCGGCCATGTAGATCGCCCGGGAAAAACCGCCGCCCAGGACCGGCACCGCATCATGTGCCGCCGAGATATCCACAGCCCGCAGCGGGCGGTTTTCCCGTTCGGCCCAGGCCAGCGCTTCGGCCTCGTCATCCAGATCCAGCCAGTACAGCCCGGTGGTGTGCACTTCGGGGTCAACACCGGTGGCGGCAAATAACCGCTCACCGAGCTGTGGATAAAAATCCTGGGACCAATGAGCCAATGCCGTGACCGCCGGGCTGTAACGCCACGGATAGAGCGGCGAAACGATACCGCCCCCGGCCCAGGACGATTCCTGGCCGACATTCGAGCGATCCAGCAGCACAACACTTTGCACTTCGGACGCGAGATTGAACGCCGTCAGCAGGCCAATCACCCCGCCGCCGACAATCACCACTTGCTGTTGCCTGGTCATGTTCTGATCCAACCGTTCAAAAGACAGCGGGCGCAAAAGGCGCCCGAAAAAGAAACTCAGCGGCCCCAGCAATCCTTGGTGGCCAGCCCGGCCGTGGCGTTGACCATGCTTCTGACGCCGGTGTTGGTGATCGTGAAATCACCACATTTGTCGGTGGCCATGGCCGTACCGGCCTTGCGCACGGCCGTCAGTAGAAAGGTCTGGTCGGTAATGGTCGGGGTGATGGTGTAAAAATCGTTGCCCGTGCTCAGGCCGGTGGCGTTGGTGTAGACATTATTTCTGGAATAGAACCGTTCAAGAATTTGCGCCTGCTCGGAAAGCAACCCGGCCACTTCGGTGCGACGGCCCTTTTTCACGTATTCGGTGAGGCTCGGATAGCCAATGGTGATGACGATACCGATGATCGCAATCACGATCATGATTTCGATCAGGGTAAAACCTCGGTTGGATCTGCGCATTGCCTCAACTCTCACTTACTGTATTTGTCGCCACATGATGCGACGGCTGCCGCCACCGCCAGGTTTTTCCGCCAGAGAGGTGATTCCACCACTGGAGTCGTTCACGATCTTGCGGCCCGCATTGTTGACGATCGCGTTCAGCGTCGGAATACCACCGGAGAAAATCACTCCGCTGGTAATCGAATCCGTGCTGTCGACCACCCCGTCGCCATTGGTGTCGAGCACCGCATAGCTGAGCATCTTACCGCTGAATGCATCCAGTTCGACCAGTTTGCCGGTGCCGAAACTGGCGCACGGGTCAGTGGTATCGACGCTGGCCGTGGTGAACACGATTCGCCCGGCCGCCAGGCTGGCCTGATTGATCACCCGTTCACCGGTCAACACGTTGTTGTACACCAGCGGCAGGTACCAGCCCTTCTCTGCCGGGTATGTCGTCTCATTCTGGCTCGTGGTGATGAACTGTCCGCCAGCGCTGCCAGTGATCACCCCGGTCACCGACTGGGCTTGCAAGCTCGCCACGGTCAGTTGGCCAGATCCACCATCGGCATCCCACACGGAGTAGAACGCCTGAAGATCCTTGTTGGTTTTGTCGGCCGTTTCATTGAACTTGCCGGTGCCAAAAAATATTTGCTTGCCGCCCAGAGAGTTGTCCGCCAGCAGCGGTTGCGCGGTAATCGGCTGCGTCGCGCCCCCCGGAGTCGTGAACAACGGCTTGCCGGAAAAGGCCACGACCCAGGTGTCTGTCGAAGTGCCGCTCAGGTCAAACTTCCACAGCCGCCCTTTCAAGTCGCCGCCATAGGCGGCCTGCACCACATTCTGCGAGTTGACCTTGAGCTTCACCGACGACAGTCCATTGGTGGTCTCGGTGCTGTCGATGACGATTTTCTTGATCAGCGAGCCGTCGCGAACATCCACCACGTACAGCGCCGCCACCCCCGAGTTACTCCCGTAACCGTTGGAGATGAACGCCGCCCAGCGCCCATCGGCCAAGCGTGCCACTTCGGGGCGCGCGTAGGCATAACCCAGATCATTGAAAACGTTCGCGGTGTTTGCCGTGGTCGGTGCGCTGATTTCCCATAACGCCTTGTATACGTTGCCCGCCGAGGCATCGAACAACTGCACCGCGTAGAACGCCTTGCCACCCGCGCCGGTCCCGCCCAGGGCCAGGGTCTTCCAGGCGCTGTTGAGTTGCATGTCGTACACCCCGACCTGACCATCGACCAGAAACTTGTGGCTGACACCATTGATGTAGGTGGGATCGGCGATGTATCGCAGCGAAGGCAGCACGCTGGATGGCATGTAGGCATAACGTCGAGCGCCATTGGACGCGTTGATGACGCTGAGGAACCCGTCATTGGCGTTGACTACCAGGCTGGCGCTCATATTCGCCGCTTTGGTCGCCAGGTAGGCGGTATAGGTGGTGTCGCCCACCAGGTCCGAAGCGGTTTGATCCGAGGGTGAAGCCAGCGCCAGCGGTGAGTTGATGATGTCGCCGAGCAGCACCGTACGGACTTTCAGCCCGGCCTTGTTGGTGCCCTTGCTCCATTCCACCAGGTCATTGCCGACAATGCCGGTTGGCAAGCTCAGGCCGAGTGTCGTTTGCTGGGCCGGGGAAAAGTTGCTGTAGGCCAGGGTAATGGCGGCGTTGCTCAGGGTGTTCCAGGACTGGTAGGTCGGCGCCGTGGCACTGGGCACAATGGCCGTGTCGGTGGTCCACAACACCGACGCGGTGTTAACCGAGCCGCTGGCGGTAAAGCCGTAGGCCTTGATCGTCCCGCGCCAGTCCTTGGGGTCGTAGGTGGTCTGGAAATAGCTCGAACCGCTGGACAGCGTGCTACTGCTAGTGACCCCACTACCACCCGAGCCCGCCTTGGAAGTGATGTTACTCAGGGCCGAGGACAGTGCCGTGTTGAGGCCGGCCGCATCGTTCGCCTGGTAATACAGGCCCTGGCCGTAAGCCGCGGCATCCGACAGCATCGGGTTGGCCGAGGTGAATCCCACGGTGTAGGTATTCATGTTCTGCTTGGGAAAGTCCGCCAAGTCCCAGGCCTTGCCCGCCAGATCGGTGCCGGTCGAACGCATGTCGATGTCAAAGGCGAATTTGACGATGTCGTCCAGATACAACGTGTCACCCTCGCCGTCACCGTTGAGGTTATTGCCGTCGTTGTTGATCCCGTCCCAGTTCGGCAAACGGCTGCCGCCCAGCGGATCGTTGCTCGGGAACGTCCGGTCATACGTCGGCAAGCCGTCGGTGATTACCACGCCATAGTTCTTCTGGCAGCGGTACTGGATCGGGCTGGTGTAGGTCGACGGTGTGGAGTTGTAGTACGGCGCCATACCGCGAAAGTAACGGGTGATTTCGTAATAGGTTTCGGCCAAGGGTGTGTTGGCGATGGCACTGAGCCCGTTGATCGCATTAATCAGGGCGTTGTAGTTGGTGTCGGCCTGGGCCTGGGTAACGCTACCGCTAACGACCGACAGATCGCTGATGGAGCGCGCGATGAAACCGCCGTTTGCGCCGTTGTTACTGGTCGGTGGATTGAAAGTCGCCAGGCCGATACGCAGGCCGCGGTTACTGGCCACCAGTGCCGTGGAGACGTTACGTGCCACGTTGACTCGGTAATCGTTGGGAATCGCGCCGGTGGTGAAGTCCCGGTTACTGCCGTTCGCCAGGCTCACCACATAGGACAGATAGTCGTCGGTATAGCGGGTGTTGCCGCTGCCGACCGGGTCGGGAAGCTTGAGGCACAACGGCGTCAGGCTGTTGTTGTAGAACGCGTAGGCGCCCCCGGAGCAACCGGAGGTCGGCAGGCTGGAGAGGAAAATCGAGTCGCCGACGATATCGGACGAACTCACACACAATCCGATAAAGGCGTTGCATTGCCTGGCCGGTGTCCGGCTGACAGAGGGATCGAATCCTGCCGCGTAGATGATGGTGTTCATGCTCCCCGAGTCATCGATCAGCAACATGACGTTCGGCGGCACGGCGGCGGCGCTCAACAACGGCGAATCCGACGGTGTGAAGGCGTAGGCCGGCGCGGCCAGGTACAGGCTCAGCAGCGCGCCGAAAACCATCTGCGCCCATCGGCGACGCCAGCCACCGCGAGCATCAATACTTGGCATAGATGCTCTCCACCACGCTGCGAACGTTGTTGCCCACGATGCCCACCGCCGTGACCCGGTACAGCGTCGCCGAGGTATTGCTTGGCACGTTGACGGCGGTCAGCGTGGTACCGATGTTCTGCACGCCATAAAAACCGCCACCGGCGGCGATCCAGGTAACCCCCGACGTCGAGTTAAGCCCGGTGCCGGTCACCGTTGACGATTCTGCCGGCGGCGCACATTGGGCCGTGCTACCGCAAACCGCCAGCGTATAGGTCGCCAGTTGCACTGCGCTTTCGCCCATGCGCAACGTCGCCTCGGCCAGTTGAAAGGATTGATTGCGCAGGGTCACGCTGCCGGCCATTTTTTCCTGGAGGGTCGCGTTCTGCATCGATGAAATACCAATCAGGGTCAGCAACAACAGAAACACCAGGCTGACCAACAAGGCCATGCCCTGTTGATTGTTTTGTCTGCCGGTCGGGGTTCTCATCCGCCACTCCCCCTATTGAAGCCGGTTGCGCAAAGCGGCAACCACGTTGAAGGTTTGATTGCGCACGAGGTTGTTCGGATCGGTCAGCGTCAGGGTCAGACGCACGCTGCGGATCAGCGCCGGGTTGGCCGGGTTGCTGCTGTAACTGGAGGCCGCCACATCCGTGGTGCTGGTGGCCACACCGAACGACACGTTGAACGCACTGACGTTGTTGACCAGCACCGCCTGAGTCGGCGTGCCGCTGCCGACGCCCATCAACAACTGGTTGTTGCTGAAGCTGTAGATCAACCGGCGGATCGGGAACGCCACTTGCCCGGACGCCGGCGCCCTGACGCCGGTATAGGCCGTGGCGCTGTTGCGGCAGTCGGACACCACCGTCCAGGTCGGCGTCCCGCCATTGCCGCCGACATCCGCAGTCACCAGCGTGAGCTTGAGGTTGGCGTTATCCCAACTGATCGGCGCCAACTGACTGGCATTGAAGTCACCCGCCGAGCTGGCGTCAGTCACCGTCCCCAGGCAACCGAACATGCCGATCATGCGAACTTCCTGAATCATCTTGCTCAACACGAACCGCGCATCTTCCTGCATCCCGGCGGCGGTGTTCTGGCTGACGTAGGTGTTCTTGGCGGCGATGAAAACCTGCGCCACGCCCAGCACCACGATCAGGCTCAACACCAGGGCGATCAGCATTTCGATCAGGCCGAAACCTCGGCTGGAATGCTTCATGGGGTCGCCGCCGGGTCGACGGCGGCGCGACTGGTCAGGACGAAACTGCGGCGCGTGTTGGCAACGTTGGCGGCCCGCGAGTCATCCCAGGTGATGGTGATGGTGTACACCCGCTGGTTCAACGCAACGCTGCCGGTGGCGGTCGTGCCGCCGAAGTTGACGATGTTGGTGGTGAAATCGTAGAGATCCTGATCCCGGGCGACGCTCAGGTTGGCCGAGGTTGGAGGCGTGACGGTGTAATCGGCGCCGGAGTTGGCGCGGATGCGGTCCATCATGTCGTAGGCGATGAAACTCGCCTGACTGGTCATGCGCGAGCTGTCGGTGTATTTGAGCGCATTGAGCTGAATCGCCGCCGCCCCCAACAGCCCCACGGTCAGAATCAACAACGCGACCAAGACCTCGATCAGCGTCATGCCTTCCTGAGCAGCCTTGCTCCATTCCCTCATCCGCAACTACCACCCAATAGAATCCGTCCGTTCAAACACACATTCAGCGTCCTGCTTTGCGCCCCCAATACATAGCTGATCACCACCGCCGTGGACGGTGCCGCCAAACCGCCCAGATTGTTGAAATCGATGGTGGTCACTCCTGAGGTTAGCGTCAGAGTCGCACCGCTGCTCATCGCTGGAACAACCCGCAATACATTCGCCGAAGTGCCAGTACTGTCATAAACCGTCAACTCCCCGGTCCAGACGCTGCCACCGGCCGTCGGGCGCAGTCGCGTGGTGATGCCTCGGTCGATGGCCTCCAGCCGGGCGTAGTTGAGACCGCGCTGCAGGTCGCCGATCTCGGTATCGGCCCGGGTCCCCTGGACCGAACGGGTAAACATCGGCACGGCCAAAGTAATCAGGATCAAAAAAATCGCGAGCGTGATCAGCACTTCGACCAGCGTGAAACCTTTTGTACGATGATCCATCGGTGCCCTCCGTTGCCGTCGGCTATACCTGCCCTTACACGCTAGAACATTCGACCGACAGATGTACGGTTGTTTTGCCATTACTCGCGCAAGGATTGCGCGAATCGCAGCACTCCACGGAGGGAGAAACATGCATCAGCGAGGCTTCAGCCTGATCGAACTGCTTATGGGACTGACAATTGCCGGGATTGTTCTGCTGTTGGTCAGCCCGGCGTTTGCCGCGCTGACCGAATCGAACCACCGTGAGGAGGCGGCGCAATCGCTGATCAGTGGCATACGCAACGCCCGGACTGCGGCACTGACCCACAATCAGAGCGTGGTGATTCACGCGATCAACGGCGATTGGGGCCAGGGCTGGCGGATCATTCTGGATATCAATGGCCGAGGGCCGGAGGACAGCAGCAATCCGCTGCTGGTCGAGCGGGCGAGTGAAGCCCGGGTGCCGATTGTCGGCAATTGGCATGTTCGAAGTTTTGTACGCTTCAGTCCGCTCGGCCAGCCATTGATGCCGGGGCGGGCTTTTCAAGCAGGGACACTGCACCTGTGCGCGAAACGCGAACCCGTCAGTCACTTGCGGGTGGTACTGGCGGCGACGGGCCGCGTGCGCCTGGACAGTAAAAAGACTGACCAGGCGCTATGTGCAGAGGAAAAACGGCTTAAAGCAAAGAACGCACGCGCAATTCTTTAGGCATGGAGAAAGTGATGTTCTCCTCGCGACCGGCCAGCTCATCGGCACCGGTAGCACCCCAGGCCTGCAATTGCTGGATCACGCCACGCACCAGGACTTCCGGCGCGGAGGCACCGGCAGTGATGCCGATCCGCTCGACACCGTCGAACCAGCTCTTTTGCAGGTCTTCGGCGCCGTCGATCAGGTAGGCCGGGGTCGCCATGCGCTCGGCCAGTTCACGCAAGCGATTGGAGTTGGAGCTGTTCGGGCTGCCGACCACCAACACCACGTCGCACTCGTCGGCCAGTTGCTTGACCGCGTCCTGCCGGTTTTGCGTGGCGTAGCAGATGTCGTCCTTGCGCGGACCACCGATGGCCGGGAAACGCGCACGCAGGGCGTCGATCACGCGGCTGGTGTCGTCCATGGACAGGGTGGTCTGGGTGACGAACGCCAGCTTATCGGGGTTGTGCACTTGCAGTGTCGCAACGTCTTTTTCATCTTCGACCAGGTAGATCGCACCACCATTAGAGCCATCGTACTGGCCCATGGTGCCTTCGACTTCCGGGTGACCGGCGTGACCGATCAGGATGCACTCACGGCCGTCACGGCTGTAGCGCGCGACCTCAATGTGCACTTTGGTCACCAGCGGGCAGGTAGCGTCGAACACTTTCAGGCCACGGCCGGCGGCTTCGGTGCGCACAGCCTGGGAAACGCCATGGGCACTGAAGATCACGATGACGTCGTCCGGCACCTGATCCAGTTCTTCGACGAAGATCGCACCACGGGAGCGCAGGTCTTCGACGACGAATTTGTTGTGGACCACTTCATGGCGCACATAGATCGGCGGCCCGAAGACTTCCAGGGCGCGGTTGACGATTTCGATCGCCCGGTCCACACCGGCGCAGAAGCCACGGGGGTTGGCGAGTTTGATTTGCATGCTGTGCCTCGTGTCTTGCGCGCAAGAAGTTAGATCATTACACCCTGTAGGAGCGAAGCTTGCTCGCGAAGGCGGTGTGTCATTCAACATTGATGTTGAATGTGATGACGCCTTCGCGAGCAAGCTTCGCGCCTACAATTGACCGTGTTGGGTCAGTTACAGCGATTTGACGTCGAAGATCTCGACGTCAAAGGTCAATGTCTTGCCAGCCAGCGGGTGGTTGAAGTCGATGGTGACGTGGTCGTCATCGAACTCTTTCACGATACCGGGCAATTCAGTATTGGCCGCATCGTTGAAGATCACCAGCAGACCCGGCGACAGGTCCATGTCCTTGAACTGTGAACGCGGGATGACCTGCACGTTTTGCGGGTTAGGCTGGCCGAAAGCGTTTTCCGGCGCGATGGTCAGGGTGCGCTTATCGCCAGCCTTGAAGCCGAACAGTGCCGCTTCGAAACCCGGTAACAGGTTGCCGTCGCCGACCTTGAAGGTCGCCGGAGCTTTGTCGAAGGTGCTGTCGACGGTGTCGCCGTTCTCCAGGCGCAATGCAAAATGCAGGGTGACTTCCGTGTTCTGGCGGATGCGTTGCTCAGCCAATACCTGTTCAGTCATGAACGGTTTCTCCGGTTTTCTTGCTTTTGAACATGTCCAGCGCAAGCATCACGGCGCCGACAGAAATTGCACTGTCAGCAAAGTTGAACGCCGGGAAATACCAGCGGTTCTGCCAATGCACCAGAATGAAATCGATCACATGGCCCAGGGCGATGCGGTCATACAGATTGCCCAGCGCGCCACCCAGCACCAGCGCCAGGGCGATGGCCAGCCAGGTTTCGTTGCGGCCCAGGCGTTTAAGCCAGACCACCAGCACCGCACTGACCACCACCGCGATCAGCGCAAACAACCAGCGCTGCCAGCCGGAGCTGTCGGCCAGGAAGCTGAACGCTGCGCCAGTGTTGTAGGCCAGGGTCCAACTGAACAAATCGGGGATCACCACGATTTGCTGGTACATCTCGAGCTTGCCTTCGAAGTAGAACTTGCTGGCCTGGTCAATGACCAGGACCAGCAGGCTCAACCAAAGCCAGCTCAGCCGTCCGAAACGGCCAGCCGCGTTAGGCATAGTGACGAACCTCGCCCGCGCCGCTGATGTTGTCGACGCAACGACCGCAGATTTCCGGATGCTCCGGGTTCACGCCGACGTCTTCACGGCAGTGCCAGCAACGGGCGCACTTGGCGAAGGCCGACTTGACGATTTTCAGCTTCAAGCCGCTGACTTCGGTGACGACCGCATCGGCCGGAGCCTGTACGAACGGCGCAACGCTGGCGGTCGACGTAATCAGAACAAAGCGCAATTCGTTGCTCAGCTTGGCCAGGTCGGCGCTCAGCGCCTCTTCGGCGAACAGCGTCACTTCGGCTTGCAGGTTGCCACCGACGGCTTTGGCCGCGCGCTGGATTTCCATTTCCTTGTTGACCGCGACCTTCACCGCCATGATCCGCTCCCAGTAGGCGCGGCCCAGTTCGACGTTGTCCGGCAATTCGGTCAGGCCTTCGTACCAGGTGTTGAGCATCACCGATTCGTTGCGCTCGCCCGGCAGGTATTCCCACAGTTCGTCGGCGGTGAACGCCAGGATCGGCGCGATCCAGCGCACCAGCGCTTCGGAGATGTGGTACAGCGCGGTTTGCGCCGAACGGCGGGCCTTGCTGTTGGCGCCAGTGGTGTACTGGCGGTCCTTGATGATGTCGAGGTAGAAACCGCCCAGCTCCTGCACGCAGAAGTTGTGGATCTTGGAGTAGACGTTCCAGAAGCGGTATTCGCCGTAGTGCTCTTGCAGCTCGCGTTGCAGCAGCAAGGTGCGGTCCACGGCCCAACGGTCCAGCGCCAGCATTTCTTCGGCCGGCAGGATGTCGGTGGCCGGGTTGAAACCGGTCAGGTTCGAGAGCAGGAAGCGCGCGGTGTTACGGATACGCCGGTAGGCGTCCGCACTGCGCTGCAGGATCTGCTCGGAGACCGCGATTTCACCCGAGTAATCAGTGGAAGCAACCCACAGACGCATGATGTCGGCGCCCAGGGTGTCGTTGACCTTTTGCGGCGCGATCACGTTGCCCAAGGACTTGGACATCTTGCGACCGGACTCATCGACAGTGAAGCCGTGGGTCAGCAGCTCGCGGTACGGCGCGTGGTTGTCGATGGCGCAACCGGTCAGCAACGAGGAGTGGAACCAGCCACGGTGCTGGTCGGAACCTTCCAGGTACAGGTCGGCACGCGGACCGGTCTCATGCCCCATCGGGTGCGAACCGCGCAGGACGTGCCAGTGCGTGGTGCCCGAATCGAACCAGACGTCCAGGGTGTCGCTGATCTTGTCGTACAGCGGCGCTTCGTCACCGAGCAATTCCGCCGCGTCCATCTTGAACCAGGCTTCGATACCTTCGACTTCGACACGCTGGGCCACGACTTCCATCAGCTCAACGGTACGTGGGTGCAGTTCGCCGCTTTCCTTGTTCAGGAAGAACGGGATCGGCACGCCCCAGTTGCGCTGACGGGAGATGCACCAGTCGGGACGGTTGGCGATCATCGAATGCAGGCGCGCCTGGCCCCAGGCCGGAACGAACTTGGTTTCTTCGATAGCTTTGATTGCCCGTTTGCGCAGCGTTTCGCCGGACGTTGGTTCTTTGTCCATGCCAATGAACCACTGCGCGGTGGCGCGGTAGATCAGCGGGGTCTTGTGGCGCCAGCAGTGCATGTAGCTGTGTTCGATGATCGCGGTGTGCAGCAGCGCACCGACTTCGGTCAGTTTGTCGACGATGGCCGGGTTGGCTTTCCAGATAAACTGGCCGCCAAAAAACTCCAGCGACGTCGCGTACACGCCGTTGCTTTGCACCGGATTGATGATGTCATCGTTGACCATGCCATACGCTTTGCAGGTCACGAAGTCGTCCACGCCGTAGGCCGGGGCGGAGTGAACCACGCCGGTGCCAGCGCCCAGTTCGACGTACTCGGCCAGGTAAACCGGCGAGAGACGATCGTAGAACGGGTGACGGAAGTTGATCAGTTCCAGTTCTTTACCGGTGGTGGTCGCGATGACCGAACCTTCCAGGTTGTAACGGGCCAGGCACGACTCGACCAGCTCTTCAGCCAGGACCAGCAGTTTGTCGCCGACATCGACCAGGGCGTAGTTGAATTCCGGGTGAACGTTCAGCGCCTGGTTGGCCGGGATGGTCCACGGGGTGGTGGTCCAGATCACGATCGAAGCAGGCTTGGCCAGGGACGCCAGACCGAAAGCGGCAGCCAGTTTGGCTTCGTCGGCAATCGGGAACGCGACGTCGATGGTCGAGGACTTCTTGTTCTCGTACTCGACTTCCGCTTCAGCCAGGGCCGAACCGCAGTCAAAGCACCAGTTCACGGGCTTGAGGCCCTTGAACACGAAACCGCCCTTGACGATTTCGGCCAGGGCACGGATTTCACCGGCCTCGTTTTTGAAGTCCATGGTCTTGTACGGGTTGGCGAAGTCGCCCAACACGCCCAGACGGATGAATTCGGACTTCTGGCCTTCGATTTGCTCGGTGGCGTAGGCACGGCACAGTTCGCGGGTTTTATCCGCGCCCAGGTTCTTGCCGTGGGTCACTTCGACTTTGTGCTCGATCGGCAGGCCGTGGCAGTCCCAGCCCGGAACATAAGGCGCGTCGAAACCCGAGAGGGTTTTCGAGCGGATGATCATGTCCTTGAGAATCTTGTTCAGTGCGTGACCGATGTGAATCGTGCCGTTGGCGTACGGAGGGCCGTCGTGCAGAACGAACTTCGGACGATCCTTGCCAATCTCGCGCAACTTACCGTACAGGCCAATACTGTCCCAGCGCTGCAGGATCTGCGGTTCGCGCTGTGGCAGGCCGGCCTTCATTGGGAAGGCGGTGTCCGGAAGGTTTAGCGTGGCTTTATAGTCGGTCATTTAAGGCTCTTCATTAGCGATTGGCGCTAGGTGCGACAGGGCACGGGCGGCGGCGACATCCGCATTGATCGCCGTCTTAAGCGCCTCCAGAGAGGCGAAACGCTGCTCTTCACGCAGCTTGTGGTGGAAAACCACCGTCAAACGCCGGTCATACAGATCGCCGGCAAAATCTAAAAGGTGTACTTCGAGGTGGGCCTTGCCGTCACCCTGGACCGTTGGTCGCACGCCGATATTGGCGACGCCTGGCCAGGTCTGGCCGTCGATGTCGACATTGACCAGGTAAACCCCGGACAGCGGCACGCGGCGACGCTTGAGCTGGATGTTGGCGGTCGGCGTACCGAGCTGGCGCGCCAGTTTCTGGCCATGCAGGACGCGCCCGGCAATCCGGAACGGACGCCCGAGCAAGCGTTCGGCCAAGGCGAAATCCGCCGCGGCCAGGGCATTTCGCACCTGGGTACTGCTGACGCGAATACCGTCCAGCTCGACGGTTTGCGCTGCTTCGACAGTAAAGCCTTGCTGGACGCCGGCTTGTTGCAGGAAATCGAAATCCCCTACCCGGTCGCAGCCGAAACGGAAGTCATCACCAACCTCCAGGTGCTGCACACCCAGGCCGTCCACCAGAATCGTATCGACGAATTCGGCGGCGCTGAGTTTGCTCAGACGCTGGTTGAACGCCAGGCACAAGACCCGATCGACGCCTTCTTCGGCCAGCAGTTGCAGTTTGTCCCGCAACCGGGCCAGACGGGCCGGAGCCGTGTCAGGGGCGAAGAATTCCCGCGGCTGCGGCTCGAAAATCACCACGCAGCTGGGTACGTTCAACTCGAGCGCACGCTCACGCAGCCGGGCCAGGATAGCCTGGTGACCACGGTGAACACCGTCAAAGTTGCCAATAGTGGCGACACAGCCCCGATGCTGGGGGCGCAGATTGTGGAGGCCTCGAACCAGCTGCATAACGCGCTTCTTGCTCATAAAGTGGTCGATTATAACCACACCCGGCGGCCGACGACAGGCAACACCGTAACCCAAAGTGATCGAGCCGACAAAACTGCCGGCTCGCCCGTGTTTATCGAGGCAAACGCCTCAGCTCAACGCCTTGCGATTGAAGTCGCGCAAACGGAAGCCCATCAACAGCAACATGCCGAAATAGGACACCACGCCCGCCGCCACCAGGGCGCCCAGGCGCAGGAACCGCTCCAGCATATGCCCCTGATCCCAGGCCGGCATGAAATGCATCCCGGCGAGCAATACCGCAGACATCACCAGCACCGCAATCACCAGTTTGAGCCCGAACTTGCCCCAGCCCGGTTGCGGCTGGTACATCTGCTGTTTGCGCAGTTGATAGAACAACAGCCCGGCATTGATGCAGGCGCCGGCACTGATGGCCAGCGCCAGGCCGGCATGGGCCAGCGGACCGATCAGGACCAGGTTGAACAATTGCGTGACGATCAAGGTGAATATCGCGATCTTCACCGGCGTACGGATGTTTTGTTGCGCATAAAAGCCCGGCGCCAGCACTTTGATCACGATAATCCCGAGCAAACCGACGGAATAAGCAACCAGCGCTCGTTGGGTCATTGAGGCATCAAACGCGTCGAACTGGCCGTACTGGAACAGCGAAACCGTCAGCGGTTCAGCCAGAATCCCCAGCGCCAGGGAACACGGCAGCACTAGCACGAAGCACAAGCGCAGGCCCCAATCGAGGATTCGCGAATATTCATGGCGATCCTTGCTGGCGTATGTCTTGGCGAGCGTCGGCAGCAGAATCGTACCCAGTGCCACGCCGAGCACGCCGGACGGCAACTCCATCAGGCGATCGGCGTAATACATCCACGACACGGAGCCGGCGACCAGGAACGAGGCGAAAATCGTGTTGATGATCAGTGAAATCTGGCTGACGGAAACCCCTAGAATCGCCGGAAGCATTTGTTTCATCACCCGCCAGACGCCGGTGTCGCGCAGGTTCAGCCGTGGCAGCACCAGCATGCCGATCTTTTTCAGGTGCGGCAGTTGATAGAGCAATTGCGCCAGGCCACCGACCAGCACCGCCCACCCTAGGGCCATGACCGGCGGATTGAAGTACGGCGTCAGGAACACCGCAAAAACAATCATGCTGACGTTTAGCAGGGTCGGCACGAAGGCCGGCACCGAGAAACGGTTGTAGGTATTGAGGATCGCCCCGGCCAGGGAAGACAGGGAAATCAGCAATATGTAGGGAAAGGTCACCCGCAACAGGCTGCTCGTCAGTTCGAATTTCTCAGGCGTATCGGTAAAACCCGGGGCCGTGGCCCAGATCACCCAGGGCGCGGCGATCATGCCCAACGCCGTCACCAGCGCCAGCGCCAGCGTCAACAACCCCGAGACGTAGGCAATGAAGGTTCGCGTCGCCTCTTCGCCCTTCTGGCTCTTGTATTCGGCCAGAATCGGTACGAAGGCCTGTGAAAACGCGCCCTCGGCGAAGATCCGCCGCAACAGATTGGGCAGTTTGAACGCGATAAAGAAGGCATCAGTCGCCATCCCCGCGCCAAATGTACGTGCGATAAGCGTGTCACGAACGAACCCCAAAATGCGGGAAAGCATCGTGATAGAGCTGACGGCGGCCAACGATTTGAGCAGATTCATTGAAAGAGTTTGTGCCTGTCGATAAACAGCAGGCGAACAAAGCGCCTACTTATGCGATACTCCGCGCCGCAGCAGCACAGAGCCAAAGCTCGCGAGTTTACAGGTCAAGCGCCGGAAATAAATATCCCGCCTCTTTATACCTACCACTTAGCGGAACGTCTCAACCGCCCTTGACAAGACATCAACTCATCGGCATGATTCGCGGCCTATTTTGTTTGCTATTTCCTAAAAAGTCTTTCGAGGAGCTCGACGGTGGCCAACACACCTTCCGCCAAAAAACGTGCAAAACAGGCTGAGAAGCGTCGCAGCCACAACGCCAGCCTGCGTTCCATGGTTCGTACCTACATCAAGAATGTAGTTAAAGCCATCGACGCAAAAGACGCTGAAAAAGCTCAAGCAGCTTACGTTCTGGCTGTGCCAGTTATCGACCGTATGGCCGATAAAGGCATCATCCACAAGAACAAGGCAGCTCGTCATAAGAGCCGCCTGAACGGTCACGTCAAGGCTCTGAACCTTGCTGTAGCCGCTTAAGCGATAAGCTTGTTGAAAAACCGACCTCAGGGTCGGTTTTTTATTGCCTGGGATTTAGTGAATTCAATGCAAAAAAAATGTGGGAGCGAGCTTGCTCGCGATGACCGACCAACATTCAACATCTCTATTGACTGAAAGTCCGCTATCGCGAGCAAGCTCGCCCCCACATCTAGATCCGCATAAGACTTATTGGGCGTGCGTCCACGGCAAAATCGGAATCGCCGTCACCGCATTCTGCGGACTACCCTCGATCAGGCGATCGCTGTACACCAGATACACCAGCGTATTGCGCTTCTTGTCGAGGAAACGCACCACCTGCATCGTCTTGAAGACCAGCGATGTGCGCTCCTTGAACACCTCATCACCATCCTTCAATTCACCCTTGAAGCTGATCGGCCCGACCTGACGACAGGCGATGGACGCCTCGGCGCGATCTTCAGCCAACCCCAAACCACCCTTCACGCCACCAGTCTTGGCACGCGACAGGTAGCAGGTCACGCCCTCGACCTTCGGATCATCGAAAGCCTCGACCACAATACGGTCGTTCGGCCCGACGAATTTGAACACCGTCGACACCTGACCGATCTCTTCAGCCGACGCCAGCAACGGCATCGCCAACAACAAGCCCAATAATCCCTTTGCTACGCGCATGCAGTTTTCCTTCAGACCAGAATCAGGTTGTCGCGGTGAACCAGTTCCGGTTCCGCCATATAACCCAACAGACCGACAATCGCTTCAGACGACTGACCGATGATTTTTTGTGCTTCAAGGGCGCTGTAATTGGCGAGACCACGGGCAATTTCTCGACCGTCCGGCGCCACGCACACCACCATCTCGCCACGACGGAAGCTGCCCTGGACCAGTTTGACACCCACCGGCAGCAGGCTTTTATTACCTTTGGACAACGCCGTCACTGCCCCCGCATCCAGTACGAGAGTGCCACGGGTTTGCAGATGCCCGGCCAGCCATTGCTTGCGCGCCGCCAGCATGCCGCGCTCAGGCGACAGCAACGTGCCGATGCGCTCGCCAGCCTTGAGGCGATCCAGCACACGCTCCAGGCGCCCACCGACGATGATGGTGTGCGCCCCGGAACGTGCCGCCAGACGCGCCGCACGCAATTTGGTCTGCATGCCGCCACGCCCCAGCGCACCACCGGTACCGCCGGCAACCGCATCCAGCGCCGGATCATCGGCGCGCGCTTCGTAAATCAACTTGGCGTCGGGATTGTTGCGCGGATCTGCGTCGAACATGCCGTCGCGGTCAGTCAGGATCACCAGCAAGTCAGCCTCGACCAGATTGGCCACCAGCGCCGCCAGGGTGTCGTTATCGCCGAAACGGATTTCGTCGGTGACCACCGTGTCGTTCTCGTTGATCACCGGGATAACCTTGAGCTCGACCAGCGCACGCAAAGTACTGCGGGCGTTCAGGTAGCGCTTGCGATCGGACAGGTCGTCATGGGTCAGGAGAATCTGCGCGGTGTGCAGGCCATGCTCGCCGAAACTTGACTCCCACGCCTGCACCAGGCCCATCTGACCGATGGCGGCAGCCGCCTGCAACTCGTGCATCGCACTGGGTCGTACAGTCCAGCCCAAGCGGCTCATGCCAGCAGCCACCGCCCCGGAGGACACCAGCACCAGCTCGACGCCCGCCTCATGCAAGGCCACCATCTGCTCAACCCAGACACCCATTGCTGCGCGATCCAGGCCCTTGCCGTCCGCCGTCAGCAAAGCGCTGCCGATCTTCACGACCCAACGCTGCGCACCTGTCACCTTGCTCCGCATCATCTTCAACCTTAGCTTGAGGACAGCGCGACCCAGCGCTGCCCGTGACGTTATTCGTGGCTATTCGTGACCAACGATCGATTTCCAGATACTAAAACGCCGCTCCAGTGAGCGGCGTTCAAGTTTATCGCAACGAATCAGTCACGCACGTAAATGATTTCCGGACCGTCTTCGTCATCCACATCTTCTTCGTCCCAATCATCGTCACCGATGTCATGGACCGACTTCACGCCGCTACGGCGCAGGGCACGCTGGTCATCCAGGGCCTGCAACTGAGCGCGGGCTTCGTCTTCGATGCGCTGATCGAGCTCGGCGAGCTCTTCTTTGTAGACCGGGTCGTTAGCCAGGCGATCGGCACGGTCTTCCATGTAACGCATGATGTCGTGGCACAGACGCTCGGTACCGAGCTTGGAGATGGCCGAGATCACGTAGACCGGACCGGTCCACTCCAGGCGATCAACGATCTCCTTGACGCGCTCTTCGTGCTCTTCTTCCAGGATCTGGTCGCACTTGTTCAGCACCAGCCAACGATCACGCTCGGCCAGGGACGGGCTGAACTTGGTCAACTCGCTAACGATCACTTCAGCCGCATCCGGGGCGCTGGCGTCATCGAGTGGCGCCATGTCCACGAGGTGCAACAGCAAACGGGTACGCGACAAGTGCTTGAGGAAGCGAATCCCCAGGCCCGCGCCGTCGGAAGCACCTTCGATCAGGCCCGGAATGTCCGCAACCACGAAGCTTTTCCAGCGATCGACGGAAACCACACCCAGGTTCGGCACCAGCGTGGTGAACGGATAGTCAGCGACTTTCGGCTTGGCGGCCGACACCGAACGGATAAACGTACTTTTACCGGCGTTCGGCAAGCCCAGCAGACCGACATCCGCCAACACTTTCATTTCCAGTTTCAGGTCACGCGCCTCGCCCGGCTTACCCGGCGTGGTCTGGCGTGGAGCACGGTTGGTGCTCGATTTGAAACGGGTGTTGCCCAGACCGTGCCAGCCGCCGTGAGCCACCAGCAGGCGCTGGCCAGCCTTGGTCAGGTCGCCGATGACTTCCTGGGTAGCGGAGTCGATAACCGTCGTACCGACTGGAACGCGCAGTACCAGCTCTTCGCCTTTCTTGCCGGTGCAGTCAGTGCTGCCGCCGTTGGAACCGCGCTCGGCATCGAAGTGCCGGGTGTAACGGTAGTCCACCAGGGTGTTGAGGTTTTCGTCGGCAACCATGTAGACCGAGCCGCCATCACCGCCGTCACCGCCGTTCGGGCCACCGTTTTCAATGAACTTTTCGCGACGGAAGCTCATGCAACCGTTGCCGCCGTCGCCGGCCTTTACTCGAATCGATACTTCATCAACAAACTTCATAACAAAACGCCTCTCGTCATACGGACGAGCCGAAAAACACTAAGACATAAGACTCTTGCAAAAATGAGCGCAGCGACCTCAAGCAACGACCGAAAATCCAGCTGCTTTCGCCCATCACAAACAGCTTTGCAAGAGACTCACCCCACAAACGAAAAAGCCCCGTCGCGAGACAGGGCTTTTCCAGCAACTACGTAATTATGCCGCGACGACTGCAGTCTTCGGGACAATGCTCACGTAACGGCGGTTGAAAGCGCCTTTTACTTCAAACTTGATCACGCCGTCGATTTTCGCGAACAGGGTGTGATCTTTACCCATGCCAACACCGTAACCGGCGTGGAATTGGGTGCCGCGCTGACGCACGATGATGTTGCCCGGAATGATAACCTGGCCGCCATACATCTTCACGCCAAGGCGTTTGGCTTCTGAGTCGCGACCGTTACGGGTACTACCACCAGCTTTTTTGTGTGCCATGAGTCAATTCTCCTAGTGAGGAATTAGGCTGAAATTAAGCCTGAATACCGGTGATTTTGATCTCGGTGTACCACTGGCGGTGGCCCATACGCTTCATGTGGTGCTTACGACGACGGAACTTGATGATGCGGACTTTATCGTGACGACCTTGGGAGATCACTTCAGCCACAACGGTAGCGCCAGCAACAACTGGAGCGCCGATGTTCACGTCATCGCCATTGGCGACCAACAGAACGCGATCAAAAGTAACGGATTCGCCGGTAGCGATTTCCAGTTTTTCGATCTTCAGGTATTCACCTGGGGCGACCTTGTATTGCTTGCCACCAGTAACAATTACTGCGTACGACATGGTATTTCTCCGATAATCCTGCTCACCCAGCTCTTTATAAGAAGAGGTATTGGCTGGCATGGCTGCATTGGGCTGGAAGGCCTGATTGCAATTGCGTAAGGCAGGTGCTGCCCAGGAAGTTCAGGGTGCGCGATTGTACGCAAGCTGCCGGAGTGTTGCAAGGGGCCGTCCATCGCGCCTTGACAGGTCCGGACGTGGGTCCTAGCATGCCGCGCAACCCTTCTGGAGCAACTGTCGCTGATGCAACCCCAAGCTTTCTACCGCGCGGTGGCGGACGATTTTAGCGCCGTCGACGGCATCATCAAGAAGCAGCTGACTTCCCGAGTGCCGCTGGTATCGAAAATCGGCGACTACATCACCTCGGCGGGCGGTAAACGCCTGCGTCCTCTATTAGTGTTGCTGTGTGGCAAGGCCCTGGGTCGCGAAGGCGATGACCTGCGCCTGCTGGCCGCCACTATCGAGTTCCTGCACACCGCCACCCTGCTGCATGACGACGTGGTCGACATGTCCGGCATGCGCCGTGGCCGCTCGACCGCCAACGCCATGTGGGGCAACGCCCCGAGCGTGCTGGTGGGCGACTTCCTGTATTCGCGCTCCTTCGAAATGATGGTCGAACTGGGCTCCATGCCGGTGATGAAGATCCTTTCGCAAGCCACGCGGATCATTGCCGAAGGCGAAGTGCTGCAGTTGTCGAAGATCCGTGACGCCAGCACCACCGAAGAGACCTACATGGAAGTCATCCGCGGCAAAACCGCGATGCTCTTCGAGGCCTCGACCCACAGTGCCGCCGCCCTGTGCGAAGCCACGCCGGAACAGCGTGAAGCGCTGCGCACCTTTGGCGATCACCTGGGCGTGGCCTTCCAACTGGTCGACGACCTGCTGGACTACAAGGGCGACGCGGAAACCCTGGGCAAGAACGTCGGTGACGATCTGGCCGAAGGCAAGCCGACCCTGCCGCTGATCTACACCATGCGCGAAGGCACCCCTGAACAGGCCGCCCTGGTACGCCAGGCGATCCAGAAAGGTGGCATCGAAGACCTCGAAAGCATTCGTGGTGCCGTTGAAGCGTCCGGCTCGCTGGAGTACACCGCACAACTGGCCCGCGATTACGTGGCCCGCGCAATCAAATGCCTCGACGCGTTGCCGGCCAGTGAATACCGGGATGCACTGGTTGAGTTGAGTGAATTTGCGGTAGCCCGCACGCACTGATATTCAAAGCAAGATCAAAAGATCGCAGCCTTCGGCAGCTCCTACAGGTGCACTCAAAACCCTGTAGGAGCTGCCGAAGGCTGCGATCTTTTGCTGTCAGCTCCCTCCTCCAACAAAACCCTATACAATGTGCGACTTTTAGCGATCCTCAATCCAAGGAGCCCTAGTGAGCACGTTGCCACCCTGCCCGAAATGCAATTCCGAATACACCTACGAAGACGGCGCACAGTTGATCTGCCCGGAGTGCGCCCACGAGTGGTCTGCCAGCGGCGAAGCTGAAGCGGCGTCCGATGACACCGTGAAAAAAGATTCGGTAGGCAACGTCCTGCAGGACGGCGACACCATCACCGTGATCAAGGACCTCAAGGTCAAGGGCACGTCCCTGGTGGTCAAGGTCGGCACCAAGGTCAAGAATATTCGCCTGTGCGACGGTGATCACGACATCGACTGCAAGATCGACGGCATCGGCCCGATGAAACTCAAATCCGAGTTCGTCAGAAAAGTCTGAAGTTGCTGTCTTCCATCCCGCGCCCGGCGTGGGATGGTGCTTCGCCCTCCCCCGCTTCGCCCAGCAATCCCGCGCAGTAGCCAGACGCCAGCCGTTTTGACCTTACGCAACCTTTACCCTGAAAAAACCACAAACCGCCAATAGGTCCTTGCTATTTGATGAATAAGAATTATTCTCATTGAAACCCATCAATGGAGATGAGACCCATGACTTATTTGATCGATGCCTGGCTGGACCGCCCACACCCTTACCTCAGAATCCTGCATCGGGAAACCGGGGAAGTCTGTGCGGTGCTTGAAGAAGAAGCCTTAAGCGAGTTGCAGGATCAGGGTGATCTGGACGTCAGCGGCTTGAGTTCCAGCGAGCCGGTGGTGCTTAAGGAACTGGTGCGTAATCTGTTTCTGTTCTGCTATGCCCGGGCATTGCGCCCGACCAGTGAACTGCACCATAAGCTCGAAATATGAGTAACGCCGCAAACCCCGTAGGAGCGAGGCTTGCCCGCGAAGAGGCCGTCACATTCAACATCATCGTTGACTGACACACCGCCTTCGCGAGCAAGCTTCGCTCCTACAGGATCACGTTGATCACACGACCGCAGGGATCATGGGATCACAGTCTTACAGAACGTCGAGCAGCTCGACGTCGAACACCAGTACGCTGTGCGGCGGAATGCTGCCAACGCCTTGGGCGCCGTAAGCCAGTTCGCTCGGCACGTACAGACGCCATTTGCTGCCGGCATTCATCAGTTGCAGGGCTTCGGTCCAGCCAGCGATCACGCCGCCAACCGGGAACTCTGCTGGCTCGCCACGCTCGTAGGAGCTGTCGAACACAGTGCCGTCGATCAGGGTGCCGTGGTAGTGGGTGCGCACTTGATCTTCACGGGTCGGCTTGGCGCCTTCACCTTGGGTCAGTACTTCGAATTGCAGGCCGGAAGCCAGGGTGGTGATGCCGTCACGCTTGGCGTTTTCAGCCAGGAACGCCAGGCCTTCGCCAGCAGCGGCTTCAGCTTTGGCAGCGGCTTCGGCTTGCATGATCTCGCGGATCACTTTGAAGCTGGCCGACATGTCTTCCTGGCTTACACGGCTTGGCTTACCGGCGAACGCGTCGGTCAGGCCAGCGAGGATCGAATCCAGGTTAACGCCCGGTGGCGGGTTGTCGCGCAGTTGGTCGCCCAACTGACGGCCAATGCCGTAGCTGACGCGGGTTTCGTCGGTGGACAGATTTACTTCGGACATGACACTGCTCCGCTGTGCGGACAGCCCTGGAACGTGCCGTGCGTGCACAGCGCATCCCGGAGCGCCCGGAATCAAAAGGGCGAGCAGACTAGCACAGATGCCATGGCATTGATCAGAGCCGTCAGCCGTGGCGATGAACAGAAGCGTCAGCCTTGCCAGGCTGAACGGAAGGCAATCGGCACCTTCAGGCTTTCTTCGGCACTGGCGCCGAGCCCGCACATTTCGTCATGCACCGAGGTGTGTACCAGGTTGAACGGCAATTTGGGGAACGCGTGCAACACTTCGCGGGCATGTTCGACCGAACGCAGATGAAACATCTGGCCGTGGGTATCGCTCAATGGGTAAGCCGCCCCATGCATCCGCGCTTCCAGCAGGTAGATCCCGCCTTCCAGGGAAATCAGGTTCAACTCATCGACTTTTCCGGCGATGGCATACGCATTCAACTCTTGCAGGTTCATGAGCGCACCTCGAACAGTGGCTGACCAAGACCCTTACAGGCATATGCCTCGACGCATCAAAGTACAAGCCACAAACAACACCGCTTGTCTGTTTCACATTGACTCTGTAGGAGCGAGGCTTGCCCGCGAAGAGGCCGTCACATTCAACACCATCGCTGAATGACACACCGCCTTCGCGGGCAAGCCTCGCTCCTACAGGTTTTGTGTAATCAGTGCTTGGTGAGTTTATCCAGGTAACCCATGGCAAACGCCGAGACCACAAACGTCATGTGAATGATCACGTACCACTTCAAGTGCTCGGGATCGACGTTCTTGGCGTCCATGAAAATCCGCAACAAGTGGATCGACGAAATCGCCACGATCGAGGCGGCCACTTTCATCTTCAGCGAAGACGAATCCATGGTCCCCAGCCAGTTCAGCTTCTCCTTGCTCTCATCGATGTCCAGTTCGGAGACGAAGTTCTCGTAGCCGGAGATCATCACCATCACCAGCAGGCCGCCCACCAGTGCCATGTCGATCAGCGACAGCAGCACCAGAATCAGGTCCGATTCCGCCATCGAGAAGACGTTGGGAATGACGTGGAAGACTTCCTGGAAAAACTTCAACGCCAGCGCGAGCAAGCCCAGAGACAGACCGAAGTAGATCGGCGCCAGCAACCAGCGGGAGGCGTACATTGCATTTTCGATAAAGCGTTCCATTGAATCTCACACAAGGGCTGGTAAATGGCCGCGAGTATAACAGCGGCTCGTTACACCCAGAAACAGCCGGAAAATCCGTCACCTGCGCGTGTATGACAAAGTTTTTCTGCTAGTGTCCAAACCTATGACAGTTCAGCGATACCGGACAGGAAGACAGGAAATGGATGTGCGATTGCCTTTAACGAGTGCCCTGTTTGGCGCGATGTTGTTGATCAACGGCTGCTCGCCGGCTGATGAAAAAAAAGCCGTCAGCCTCGAAGAAAGGACCGCCCAATTCGAGAAGTCCCTGGATGCAATTACCGACCAGAAGCTCAAGGACGCCGTGGCAGACCTCGGCGGCTCGTTGCTGCTGCTTGAACGCGCAGAATTGAAGCTCAAGACCAAACCGATAGAAACCGAGTATGGCGACGATGCCATGCAGTTGCTCAAACACTATCCAACCCCTCAGGCCTTGGTCGATACCTACCTCAACGGGCTGTTTGTGCTGCGCAAGACCTCCAGTTCCGACTACCTGACCGACCTGTCACCGGTGTTCCCTTTCAGCTTCACCATGCCCGCGCAGTTCCCGTTCCCCCATGGGCTTGAGTGGGAGTCCGTAACCCTCAGCAACAAAAAAGTGATCCCTTTTCAGTCCGAATGGTCGGAAACCGATCCAGGCATTCAGCTCAGCCCCTCGAGTTCCAACGTCGATAATCCGGACGACTTGACGGTGACCTACCCGTTCATCGAAGGCCTGGAAGTCGACAACAAAAAACAGCCGCAACCGCTGATGCTCAAAGGCAAGGCCGAAGTGATCGCCCCGCACCGGATTTTCACCGTGGCGCTGACAAAAAAGGATGTGGGCAAGGCCCGCGTCGACGACAACGTCAGCGTGACGTTGCTCAGTCTGGACAAAAACGTGGCGGAACTTGAAGTGAGCAATACGAAGCCGCTGATCCCGGAAGTCAGCGAAACCCCGCTCAACCCGCTGATCGTCCAGGCCAAGGACACGACGGCAGGCTTTCTGTCGCGCTCAGGCTCGATCAACGAAAGCGCCGCGCAAATCGCGTTCTACGAAAAACAGTTGGGAGAAATGCAGGCGCAAACAGCCTGGAGCGATGCGTTCGAAAAACAACTCAAGGACGAGCAGCAGGCCTTTGAGCAACAGCAGACCCGCCATTACACCCGGGTCTACTTCAACGGCACCGTCGACACACTTGAGGTCAGCGTTCTCGACTTTTCGGATGCCACGGTCACCCACAGGGATTTGCAACTGCCGGTACTCAGCTTTGACCCGAACACCACGGAGAAAACCATTCAGCCACTGCCCATGCCAGTGGTGGTGTACGACGATCAGGCTGCGACCTGGCTCAAAGGCGCGACGCTGACCGAGGAGCAACTGCAGAAGAACGTCAGCATCAATCAGTCAGTGGATGATCCAAACGCCGCGCGTATTGAGTTCGATCACCTGCGAACCTTCAATGACGAACTACTCGGCACCTCCTTCAGCCCTGGCGACAGTCCGGTCACGTTCTTCACCGCAGACGATAACGGCAAGCGCGATGAACCGATCGAGTTGCCACCCGAGGCTTATCAGGTCGATCCGTTGCGCGGCACCATCACTTACGATTTGAACCTGTTTCCGGAGACCCCGGCCTTCGCGGTCGGCTCAATGCCGCTGTTCCTCGCCACCGTCGAACAGAAAACCCTCGACGCCCACCAACTGCCCAAGGGCCTGGAGCTCAAAGGCAATGCACTGGTGGTGGATCTGAAACTGTTTCCCGCCCAGGACTGGCGTTTTTTCGCCAAGGACGACAGCGGCAACTATCTGAAAGAGATTCTGTCGGTCAGTCATGACGCGAGCGCAGAAGGCCCCGCGCTGTTTGGCGTGCATTATTTCTACGGCCAGCCGACCCGGCTGGAAACCTACCAGCGAACCGACCTCGCCACCGTGGAATATGGTTTCGAGGTCAAACTGGACAAGACCGAGACGGCCAACCCTGCCCAATAACCGCACTCAATGCTCAAAGCCACCGAGGCTGCGGCAACGACCACCATTGATTTCCCGCAACTGGGCTTGCAGGTGCAGGCACCAGATTTGCGGGTCGTCGGCCAGCTCATAGCCGTGCAGCGTCAGGCTTTCAACAATGGTGTCGAGGATTGATTCGGCCACGAACGGGCCATGGAACGGGCCTTGAGCCTTGATGGCCGAAGGTTGTTCGCCGGCCATTCCGGCGGCGAAGAGTAAGGTCCACATCCCCGTATCTCCCGCCAATGGGCGGATGGCGCACTCGATACGGGTCACAAGACCCAGGCATTGACGGGTGAGGCAGAGGTTGCGCGACATGGCGGCGACCCTCGGTAGATCCGGTATTCAGCCCCCATGAGAAGGCTGTTTCGATCCAGTGATTGCTGTCCTTATCCTTGAGCTGAGAATAGAAGAAAAGTTCGCGCAGCAAGCAAAGCGAGACCAGAAGGCGCCGAGCGGTCATTGTGTGAATATTGACGCCAGAGTGATGGCACTTTCTAACCTCATTGTCGATTTCGCCAATGCATAAAAAACCCTGTAGGAGCGAGGCTTGCCCGCGAAGGCGGTGTACCAGCCAACATTAATGTCGGCTGATAGATCGCATTCGCGGGCAAGCCTCGCTCCTACAGGGGATCTACGTCCAGATCGTTCAGGCTGGTTTGGTTTCGGCCAATGCCTCCAGTGCGATTTCTTTCTCGGCTTCCTTGAGGTCTTCTTCGCTGATCATTTCCGCGATCACTCGCAAGCGTTCCACGACCCGCGCGTTGACACTGCCTTCCGGGAACTGACCATCGGCATCCGGCGCACCGGCAGGCTCGCCCACCAACAGGCTCAGGGCCTCGTCAGCCTGACGCACGGCGTAGACATGGAACTGCCCCGCCCGTACCGCCGACAGCACTTTCTCGTCGAGCATCAGCGTCGCCACGTTGGCCTGCGGAATGATCGCCCCTTGCTCACCGGTCAGCCCACGGGCTTCGCAGAGGCGGAAGAAGCCTTCGATCTTCTCGTTGACCCCGCCCACCGCCTGCACTTCACCGAACTGGTTGATGGAACCGGTGATCGCAAAGCACTGCTTGAGCGGAGTTTTCGACAACGCCGAAATCAGCGTGCAGGCCTCGCCCAGCGACGCACTGTCGCCATCGACGTAGCCGTAGGATTGCTCCAGCGCGATGCTCGCGGAAATCGCCAGCGGGAATTCCTGGGCGTAACGGCTGCCCAGATACCCGGTCAGGATCATCACGCCTTTGGAGTGAATCGGCTGGCCGAGGTTGACCTCCCGCTCGATGTCGACAATGCCGCTGCCACCCGGATACACCGTGGCGGAAATCCGCGCCGGCACACCGAACGCCGAGTCGCCGACCTCCAGCACCGTCAGCCCGTTGCATTTGCCGACGGCCGCGCCATCGGTGTCGATCAGGATGATCCCGGCGAGCATGTCGTCGAGAATCCGTGCCGACACGCGCCCGGTGCGAGTCGCTTTGGCTTTCAGCGCGCGCTCGATGTGCCCGGCGTCGGTCATCTCGTCGCCGGCCAGGTGACGAATGAAATCCGCCTCGCTGACCAGTTGAAACAAATCGCCAATGCGCGCCGACAACCGCCCCTGGTGTTCCGCCAGACGCGCGCTGTAGGTCGCCAGACGCGCCACCGCATCCGCCGTCAGCGGCGCCATGCCTTCTTCGGAGGTACGGGTTTTGAGCAACTGGGCGAACTGCTCCAGACTCTCGTCGACCATCGGGATGTCTTCGTCGAAGTCCACCAGGACGCGGAACATCTCCTGGAAGTCCGGATCAAGGTCTTGCAGCGTGTAGTAGAGCTGGCGGGCGCCGATGATGATGACTTTGACCTGCAACGGAATGTGTTGCGGGGTCAGGGTCACGGTGGCCAGACGCCCCAGTTCACCCAGCGGCGATTCCATTTTCAGCTTGCGCGATTGCAGGGCACGCTTGAGCGCATCCCACACGAACGGCTCGCTGAGCATTTTTTCCGCTTCAAGGATCAGGAAACCGCCATTGGCGCGGTGCAAGGCTCCCGGACGCAACTGTCGATAAGTGGTGTAGAGCGACCCCTGATCGCTGCTGTACTCGATGCGGCCAAACAGGTTTTCGTAAGTCGGGTGCGGCTCGAACACCACCGGCGCACCACCACTGGCCGAATGACCGACCACCAGGCTCGGCGCGTATTGTTCTTCGAGCATCTTGCGCGCAACGGCATCGACCTTGCTGTCGTCGACCAATTGCTCGACCACGGTTTTCAGCAGGTAAACCTGCATCGCTTGCAGGTAACCGCACACCGCGGCGTTCTCGGCGTATTTCTCCGACAACGGCGACAGTAACGGTTGCAAGGCCAGGGTGATGGTTTCTTCGTTGAGCTGGCGCAGTAAGTTGCTCGACTCGCGTTTCCATTGCGGCAGGCTGGCGAGTTCTTCGTTCAGCCGCTCTTCCAGACCGGAAATATCTTCGTGAAAACGCTCACGCTCGGCTTCCGGCAACTGCGCGAACTCGGCTTCGTCCAGGGCCTTGCCTTCGCTCATCGGGGTGAAGGCGATGTTGCTGGCGTCGCGGTACAGCGCGACTTCTTTCTCCAGCGCCAGGCGCTCGATGATGTCCAGGGCCTTGTCGTAGCGCTGATTGAACGCGCGGTCGATGGCGCTTTTCTTTTGCTGGTAGGACGGGTGCTCGAACACCGCCGGGAAAGTCGCCAGCAGGTTGTCGATCAAACCGTTGATGTCACCGATAAACGCACCGGCGGTGCCCGATGGCAACTCCAGGGCGCGGGGTTCGCGAGGCTCATCGAAATTATTGACGTAGACCCAGTCCGCCGGGGTCTGCAGGCGTTTGCCTTCGGCTTTCAGGTAGCGTTTGACGAACGAGAACCGGCCAGTGCCGGGCTCACCCATGACGAAAACGTTGTAACCGGGGCGCGGCATGGCCACACCGAATTGCAGGGCTTCAACAGCACGTTCCTGGCCAAGCACACCGCGGAAGGGCTCCAGATCATTGGTGGTAGAGAAGCTGAACTGTTCAGCGGAAAACGGACGGGTCAGCGCTTCGGGCGCTAGACGCAAGCTGGCAGCAACAGGATCAGGCATCGGGCTTCCTTACATCAGGCGGGGCAGATAGCGGCATTCTGGCGCTGCCCATACCCGACTGGCAAGGCGCGCCTCAAGCCAAAGCATAGACAAGTCGCCATCTCCAGGCGGGCCAGGCGCAAATCAATGTTTGCAGGGAATGTTTTGCAAAAAATCACGGAACCCTTGGAACGTGCCTAAACTCCAAACTGCGCGACTGGAACTAATAACCGGTCCACTGACGTCGAGATGACGCCAGACCCCCTTGTCCATTGGTATGCACACAAAGAGAACACAGCTATGAAACGGATTCTTCTCGGTACTCTCTTCACCGTCGTATCCCTCAACGCCATGGCTCAGGCGCCAGGCGGCCCGGATTGTGGTTGGGGCAACATGCTGTTCGAAGGGCAGCGTGGCACCCCGGCTCACTTCCTGGCATCCACCACCAACGGCACCTCCGGCAACGCAACATTCGGCATGACGTCCGGCACCAACGGTTGCTCGACCAATGCTGCGCTGACCTATGGCGGCAAATCCTGGATTGCCATGAATGGCATGATGAACGAGCTGTCCGAAGACATGGCCAAAGGTAACGGCGAAGCGCTGACGACCTATGCCGTGGTACTGGGCGTGGCGCCGGAAGATCGCGCGCACTTCGCCGCCGTGACGCACGAGCACTTCCAGCAGATCTTCAGCAAGGCTGACGTGACCGCTGACGACGTGCATACCAACACCCTGGCCGTCCTGAAGAGCGATCCTCGTCTGGCCAAGTACGCGACCCAAGCTTAAGCTCGACCCAACCGCTCCTTCCGGGGAGCGGCTTTTGTTTTTTGGACCTGCCCTCTCCGGGTAATGCCAATCAGCTGTAGGAGCCGTAGGAGCTGTAGGAGCTGTCGAGTGAAACGAGGCTGCGATCTTTACCGGCTCACTTGAGTCTCAAGTGAAAGATCAAAAGATCGCAGCCTCGTTTCACTCGACAGCTCCTACGGGTCCCACGGGTCCCACGGGTCAATGGCATCCGCCTCTTTGGGTCTTTGTTTCTTCCGACTTAAGTTGCCCACTATGCTCAAACGCCTTGCCTGGCTGGCGCTGTGTGTCTGCGCCCCCCTGTCCGCCGCGCCACACATTGACGATCAACGTTTGCAGCAACTGGCCAACGACCCTTTCTGGATTTCCCTGGGCCACTACGAAACCGCCAAGCTCGGCGGCTGGCGCAGCTATGTGAGCGACAAGAAATTCTTCCTCGCCCCCGACGGCAATGAACACCCCGACCATGAATTGGCAGCGACGGTCCAGGCGTTGTATGCCTCGGTCAGCGCCGGCGAAAAACACGCCCAGTGCGTCTACCCGGCCCGCACGCGCTGGCTCAAGGCACAACTCAACCTGACCGACCTGCCGAAGCTGGACTGCGCCGAGTTCACGCAATGGTTCAAGGACGTCGCGCCCCACAGCGCGGTGATGATTTTCCCGGCGGCGTACCTGAACAGTCCGTCGTCGATGTTCGGCCACACCTTGCTGCGCATCGACCAGGCCAATGTGCAAAGCGATAACACCGCGCTGCTCAGTTACGCGATCAACTTCGGCGCGTACATCGAAGGCTCGGACAACAGCATCCTCTACGCCTGGAAAGGCTTGATGGGCGGCTATCCAGGGTTGTTTGCGCTGGTGCCATACCAGGAAAAACTCTCGGAATACCGCAGCCTCGAAAACCGTGACCTGTGGGAATACCGGCTGAACCTGACCCAGCAAGAAACCGAGCGCATGGTCGAGCACGTCTGGGAGCTCAAGCAGATTCAGTTCGACTATTTCTTCTTCGATGAAAACTGCTCTTATCGCTTGCTGGAACTGCTGCAAGTGGCGCGGCCAAGCCTGCGCTTGACCGAGCAGTTCCCGCTCACGGCGATCCCGACCGATACCGTCAAAGCGGTGAAAGAGGCCGGGTTGGTGGAATCGATCCAATATCGTCCGTCCCGCGAACGTGAACTGCTGAGTCGCGCCGCGCCGTTGAATCCTGAAGAACAGCAATGGGTGCTGAAAGTCAGCGCCGATCAGAAACAATTGCAGGCGCCTGCGTTCAAGGCCCAACCGCGCGACCGGCAAGCGCTGATCGTCGATGCGGCTTACCGCTTGGAGCGCTACCGCGCCAACGGCCAGGAACGTGACCCTGAACGCGCCCAGCGCAGTTTCGAACTGCTGCGGGCGATCAACCAGAACCCGCCGCCGGAACTGGACATCCCGCGCCCCGGCTTGCCCGAGGACGGCCACGAATCCCGCACCTGGCAGGCCGGCCTCGGCACCCGTGGCGACAAGTCGTTCGGCGAGTATGGCTTGCGCATGGCCTATCACGACCTCAATGACAACGCCGAGAGCTTCCCGCTGGGCGCGCAGATTGAAATCCTTCAAATGAAACTGCGCCAGTACGAAGGCAATCACTGGCAACTGCAGCAACTGGACCTGGCGACCATCCGCTCCCTGACCCCGCGCAATGAGCTGCTGCAACCGCTGTCCTGGCAAGTCACCGGGGGCCTGGAGCGAGTGCCGGGCAAGCATGACGACGAAACTCTGGTCAGCCATGTCAACGGTGGCGCGGGTGGCACCTGGAAACTGGGGGAAGACGTGCTCGGTTTTGCCCTGGGCACCGTGCGCATCGAACACAACAACGACTTCGCCGGGTTCGTCGCCCCGGCGGCCGGTTTCAACAGCGGCGTGCTGTGGAAAAACCCGTTAGGCAATTTCAGCCTGGAGACCAAGGGCGATTTCTTTACCAATGGCGAAGTGCGCCGTAGCCTGAGCCTGAATCAACAGTGGGAATTGTCGCGCAACCTGGGCCTGCGCCTGAGCGCCCAACGGGAGTTCAGCCACCTCGCCTCGCCTGAGAACGAAGTGATGCTTGAGGTGAAGTGGTATCACTACTAGATCGAAAGATCGCAGCCTTCGGCAGCTCCTACGGGTGCGCGCGGTCAATGTAGGAGCTGCCGAAGGCTGCGATCTTTTGATCTTTCTTTCACATCCCGCTGACGAATCCACTTCTAGACTTCGAGGTATAGGCCGTCAAACGGTCGGGAGTCTGAAATGTGGCGTTACGCGGGTGTGGTGGGATTGCTGTTGTTGTGCGCGGGTTGCCAGTCGACCCACGAAGACCTGATCGCCAAGGGTTACCCGCCGGCCTTCGCCGATGGTTTTGATGACGGTTGCGTCAGTGGCCGTCAGGCGGCCGGGGCGATGACCGGGGAATTTCGTAAAAACGTGCCGCGCTATCTCAAGGACAAACAATACGCCGAAGGCTGGGGCGACGGTTTCCGCCAGTGCCAGGCGATGCTGGAAAACCAGGATCGCGAGGACTACCGCAGTCACCATTGGGATGAACGCGAACGTGCCTGGCAGCAGCAGAAAGACCAGGACGCCGCCCGAGCGTTTCGCTCGCAATAGGTCGCTGCCAGACATTCCTCGAAACTAAATCCCTGCAACCATGGCCCAAACCCTATAACGGGAGAAAACCATGAGTCGCGCTTTCGTCAATGAAGATAACGCCGCCAGCCAAGCCGACACGCCAGTGGAACGGCAAGTCAGTGCGCAGCCCAATTACGTCACCCCGGCAGGCCTTGCGCAGCTTCAAGCGAAGCTCGCCGAGGTGCAAAGCCTGCTCAATGAACAGAGCGCGAAGGGCGACCTGGCCGACAAGCAGCGACAGGCTGATCTTGAGCGGGACTGGCGGTATTTCAATCAACGGCTGCAAAGCGCCCAGGTGGTCAGCCCCGCGTCCTCGACCGACAAGGTACAGATTGGCGCGTGGGTGACGTTTGCCGATGAACAGGGCCATGAACAGCGTGTGCAATTGGTGGGTGAGGATCAGGCGGACGCTGCGAACGGGTTGATTAATTGGGGATCGCCGTTGGGACGGGCGTTGCTCGGCGCGCAGGTTGGGGATGAGGTGTTGTGGAAGCGGCCGGCGGGGGATTGGGTGATTGAGGTTTTGAACATAGATATCGGGTGATTTTCAGGACGCCTTCGCGGGCAAGCCTCGCTCCTACAGTTTTTTCGTGTGCCGAACGACATCGGCCCTGTAGGAGCGAGGCTTGCCCGCGAAGGCCGCCCCGCGATTTACCTGAATAATCCCCATAAAAAAACGGAGCCCCTGAAGGCTCCGCTTTTTCATGCAGCCAACCCGATATCAGGCCAGTTTCTTGTGCCGTACACGGTGCGGCTGGGCAGCCGCTTCGCCGAGACGCTTTTTACGATCCGCTTCGTACTCGGTGTAGTTACCTTCAAAGAAGATCGCTTGCGAGTCGTCTTCGTACGCCAGGATGTGCGTCGCGACGCGGTCAAGGAACCACCGATCGTGAGAGATCACAATGGCGGCGCCCGGGAAGTCCAGCAGGGCTTCTTCCAGGGAACGCAGGGTTTCAACGTCGAGGTCGTTGGACGGTTCGTCGAGCAGCAGGACGTTGCCGCCCTCTTTCAGGGTCAGGGCCAGGTGCAAGCGACCGCGCTCACCACCGGACAGGTCCTTGACGAACTTCTGCTGATCGCCGCCCTTGAAGTTGAAGCGACCGACGTAGGTGCGCGACGGAATCTCGTAGTTGCCGATGCGGATCTGATCGGAACCATCGGAGATTTGCTGGAACACAGTCTTGCTGCCGTCCAGGTCTTCGCGACTCTGATCGACGCAGGCCAGTTGCACGGTTTCGCCGACTTCGATGCTGCCCGAATCCGGTTGTTCCTTGCCCATCAGCATGCGGAACAGCGTGGATTTACCCGCACCGTTACCGCCGATCACGCCAACGATGGCGCCTTTAGGCATGGAGAACGACAGGTTGTCGATCAACACGCGATCGCCGTAGCCCTTGGTGACGTTCTTGAATTCGATGACCTTGTCACCCAGGCGCGGACCGGCCGGGATGTAGATCTCGTTGGTTTCGCTGCGCTTCTGGAATTCCTGGGATTGCATTTCTTCAAAGCGTTGCAGACGAGCCTTGGATTTGGACTGGCGGGCCTTGGCGCCTTGGCGCACCCACTCCAGTTCTTCCTTCATGGCTTTTTCGTGGGCCGACTGCTGCTTGGATTCAGCCGCCAGACGATTGGACTTGGCTTCAAGCCAGCCCGAATAGTTGCCCTCGTACGGGATACCGGCGCCGCGGTCGAGTTCGAGAATCCAGCCTGCAACGTTGTCCAGGAAGTACCGGTCGTGCGTGATCGCGACCACGGTGCCCGGGAAGTCGTGCAGGAAGTGCTCCAGCCAGGCGACGGAATCGGCGTCCAGGTGGTTGGTCGGTTCGTCGAGCAGCAGCATGTCGGGGGCGGACAACAGCAAGCGGCACAGGGCCACACGACGCTTTTCACCACCGGACAGGAATTCGACCTTGGCATCCCACGCCGGCAGACGCAGCGCATCGGCGGCGACTTCCAGTTGGCGATCCAGGTTGTGACCGTCGCTGGCTTGCAGGATGGCTTCGAGCTTGGCCTGTTCGGCAGCCAGTTTGTCGAAGTCGGCATCTTCTTCCGCGTAAGCGGCGTAGACCTCGTCCAGGCGCGCCTGGGCGTTCTTGATCACGCTGACCGCTTCCTCGACCACTTCACGCACGGTCTTGGTCGGGTCCAGGATCGGCTCCTGCGGCAGGTAGCCGATGTTCAGGTCCGGCATCGGACGGGCTTCGCCCTCGAACTCTGTGTCAACGCCGGCCATGATTTTCAACAGCGTGGACTTACCCGAACCGTTGAGGCCGAGTACGCCGATCTTGGCGCCGGGGAAGAAGGACAGCGAAATGTTTTTCAGGATTTCCCGCTTCGGCGGAACAACTTTGCCCAGCCGATGCATGGTGAAGACGTAAGAACCTGTTTGTCCGTGCTTGTCACCTTTTGCCATTTTTAATAACACCTATAATTCAGATATTGTGGGGCTTTGCTGTATTTATTCAGCACGCGATGCGGAATAAAAAAGTAATGTTTCTAATGGAGCCTAATTTGATTCGTTACTATACTTGAAAAAGTTAAGTTTTGGAGGCGAATCGTGAGTCATCAGATTGTAGCGATAAGGATCAATGGTGCTAGAGGAAAGCTGCTGGTGCAAGAGCACATGCCTGCTTACTACCCGAACCTTTATGTGACTTTAGAGCAGTCGGGCCGGGCTTTAAACACACAGCACAAATATTTGGAGCACATCGGGGTCGTTGAGGACTTTCTGAAGCATGAGTCGATTGACCTGATCGCCCGCCTAGAGGAGCGGCCAACGTCGCGCTACTTAACTGATAGTGAGATTTCACGATTTGTCGCGGACGCGGCATTATATAAGTCCACTTTGGACAAAAAGTATACAGGTATACGTCTGGCTCCTGCGGCCTACAAGACAGTGGGTATAGTCCATGCGCAGCAGCGACTTGAAGCCGTGCGCGACTACCTCAAATTCCTGTACGAAAAGCTGGGTGACGAGACGACGCGAGATGCAGCCCTTGATGAGGTCGAGCGGCGCCTCAATCGCAAGATAAAGGCGGCCAAGCCTGCCTGGAAGAAAGTCAGAAATGATGACATGAAAGGTCTGACCAGCCAGGAGCGAGATCGTCTGTTAGAGATCATGCATCCTGAGAGTGCTGAGAACCCCTTCGCAAATGAAGTACTGAAGCTGCGTAATTACATTATTTTGCTCTTGGGCCTTGATCTGGGGCTACGCCGCTCCGAAATGCTTCTGATTAAGCTCGGCGATATTCGGTGGCATAGCCGGGAACTCTCAGTCGTCAATCTTGAGAGTGAGGTGATCGACCCGCGCACGCTGGCTCCGCAATTCAAAACCCACGAACGAATGCTGGAAATGGGTGACGACCTTATCTTCGCACTCAAGAAATATATCGACACCTACCGTGTCTTTAGGAAGGGGCCGTCTGAGGCAAAAAAACATCCTTTTCTACTGGTGTCTCATCGACGCAATGATGGTAGGCCGCTGAGCGTTAAAGCCCTTGATGGCATCCTGCCTCGGGTTGGCAAAGTAGTGCCCGAACTGGCGCATATTCACCCTCATGTGTTGCGTCATGATGCAGTCTACACGCTGCTAGAAAGCATGCGAGAGGAGTTGGAAACACTTACCCCAGAGGATCGCACAACAAAGGCTCAAAAAATCCTCACCTATGCTTTTGGATGGAGTCCTCAATCCAATATGCCGAGCCTCTACGGGGCGAAATTCTGGAAGGAAGAAGCAAATAAGGCGATGAAAACACGCTCGGATAAATTCAAGGCTATCAGAGAGAGTGTCGAGGCTGAAGTTCGCAGGAGACACGCAGAGTGAATGTCGCAGCTTCAGCACTTGAAGTACCCACGCAGGACTCTTTTGATGCATGGCTGATTACACCTCGCCTTGCCAAATGCGGCCTGCTTTTCACTCCCTCTGAACCGATGTGGTGGCCTGATAGGTCATCCCGTAATGCGATCAATTGGCAAGCCGCAATCCGTTGCGTTCCATTCGATTGGCAACGCTGGTTACACGCCGCTTTGGCCTATCGCATGGCAGAGGTTTCACAGGGAACTATTGGCCTAGCTGCTTCAATTCTGTCGCGCGCTGCGCAGGTGGGGCTAGATCCCCTCAATGAGAATCACCTGATTGATTTGCGCGAGCGTTTTAATATGGGAGAATTTTCCGCGCTTGTCGGCTTCATGGGATTTTGGCAAGCGTGCGAATCGCTTGAACAGCGACCTTCGAAAGCCTTGATTGAAGCTTATAACGCGATACCCAAAAAGAAGCGGCCGCGAAACGATGTCATCTTGCGCCTAGATCCTGAACAGGGGCCGTTCACGCAGGTGGAGCAGGACGCCCTGCACCAGTGGGTGCATGAACAGTTCTGTCACGGCAATTTAGACCCTGAGCGCTATCTCTATTTGCGCCTGGCGATGATCTACGGACAGCGTGGTTCACAACTACGCATGATGGTCTTTGATGATTTTATCAAAACCGATCGGGGCTATCTTATTCGAATGTTTTGGGCGAAGCAGAAAGGCGATGATTCGGGATGGCGAGCAACGTCCGAGAGCTTCAATTTAGATGAAGATCTTTACAACACCGTGCAGGCCTATAAGGCCATTATTCAAGCTAAACTTGAGCGGGAATATCCTGATCGAGCCAATTGGTGTAAAGCGATTGGGAACGTACCACTCTTTCGTCGTAAACTAGACAATGAAATAAGGGAGATTAAACCAGTTCCCGTGTTAATTGATCTTCCTGATCAAAACGCGTTGGAGCAGGGCCCGCAGGCGAAGTTTCATATCGCCGGTGGAGTGATAAGATCTTGGTTGTGGCAAATGGAGAGTATGCTTGGGTTTCCTATCTCGCCGCGTACACATCAGCCTCTGAAAATCTCTAAAGGCCATCGCTTCAGGCATACGCTCGGCACCGATCTCTCGAACGCTGGGCTGGATGAGTGGTCAATCGCTAGCGCACTAATGCATTCCGGCACACGCACCGTCCGTAAATACAGAGCGGTATCAGCTGAGTTAATGAAGCTGATTGACGAAAAGATGAGTGATCATCTGGCACTAGTCGTGGGAGCGTTTACGGGCTTGATTGTGACAGATCGTACTTCTGCCAAAAATGGGGATCGTGTGGACCGCCTGATTGAGGACCTTGCTGTCTGCGGTGCCGATCAAGCCTGCTATCTGGATGCTCCATTTACGTGTTATGGCTGCATTAAGTTTCAGCCACTCGTTGACGCGGATCATAGCGCCGCACTTGCTCGGCTTGAACGCCGCCGTGCGCAAACCATTGCCAACGATAAAACAACGGGAGTGCTATGGGACCGTGCAATTCTAGCATGTCGCAAGGTAATTCTTGATTGCAAAGCGCTGCGAGAATCACGCACGGCAGATGGAAGTGACATATGAGCAATATCATCGATTTTAAACCCCTTAGTCACCTTAAAGCCGCCGCACAGTTGGATGCCTTTATCACGTGGGCGCAAGCCACTTTGCCCAAGGGCGTTCCTAATCAACGGATCCATGCTGGGATTCGATGGGATATGGACTCATGGCATAATTCGGGAATTAGCAGCTGCGCCTTCACTGCACATGGATCACCGAGAAATTCGAATGCGAAAGGCAAAAAATTTATGCAACCGCCATTCATGGATTTCGCCAAAGCGCTAATTGTGTATCACAGCGTATTTCGAGGAAAGAAATCGGCTAAGGACATACTATCCGGCGCGAGGATTCTTGAGGTTGCGCTGGTCGAGGTAACTGGAACAAACGACGTGACAAGAGTTTCGGCTGCTATCTGCAACAGAGCTTGTGAACACCTGAAGGCCGAGTATCCTGATGGAAATAGTGCGTATAACAGGAGCAAACTTCTCGAACAGATAGTCGTGTTGATGAGGGATAAAGGATTACTCGCAAAGCCATTTCGATGGACTTCGCCGCTGCGATACAAGGACTCGGGTACGCTGAAGGAGCAGCAGAAAAGTAACGAAAAAAAATTACCGAGCCGTGAGTCGATTCGAGCCTTGGGCGAGCTATTTAATAACGATCTGACCAGTCCGCTAG
>NZ_JBAGKV010000036.1:0-55452 GCF_037049705.1 Janthinobacterium sp. LPB2021202312-11-4
AAGGCGTTCGACCACAACCAGCGGTGTCTTGCTGGTTTGCGAATACAGTACCGCGAAGTTGTCGGAACACAGGGTCAAGGGTTTCATCGTGGCCGACACAATCGCCGTGCTGATCGGTTTTGCTGCCGGGAATAGATCGGCGCAACCGTCAAACGATGCCTGTTTCTGTTGGTTTGAATAGAGGTCCAGGGCCGCGCTCTGGCTGATCGAGCCCGAGCGTGACGCGTGTTCCTGATGCTGGGTGGGCGCGTTGAAAAGGTCCAGCAAACCTCGGGCTTCTGCCCCGGTGGAGAGCAAAACAAGGGCCGACAGCCCAACTGCAATTTTGCGTAGGTGCATGGTTTAATTCTTCAATTGGAACAAAGGTGGGAATTGGTAAATATTTTATAAGGGCTCTGCTGTCTGGATAAGCGAGTTCAATACCAGTTTTATTTCAGAGGCCGGGTCTTTATGCCCCTGCAGTATCAAACCTTCCGACAGCGCAGTGAACGTCTTTGCAAGCGTGGCACACTCCAACGGAGGCTTCTTTCCTGCATGATTGAAGATAATCGTAATCAACTTACCCAAGGCTTCACTATTTTCCTCATGCAGTGCGTAGTAATGCGCTGAGAACTCCTCGTCACGCAAAGCAATTAGTTGTAATTCAGCATCAAGAATCGCACAACAGGTATTATTTTTGAGTGTATCAATGTAAGCATTCAACCCGTGAGTCAGTTCTTCCGATGAATACCCAGCAGCCAGAGTAACCCCCAATCGATCGATTTCAACCCGCTTGAATCTCTGGGTGAGTTGTAGAAGCAAGTCTGACTTGCTTGTAAAGTTTGAAAAAAAAGCGCCCTTTGAAAAACCAGCCTCTTCAGATATCGCGTTGACACTGGCGGCATGAAAGCCTTTCTTAACCATAAGATCAGTAGCAGTATCGAACAACTTGTCTCTTGTTACTTGCTGACTTTCTTCGCGACCTAATCTCTTCTTAATCACACCTTCGGCTCCTCTGGCCAAACAAAATAATATCTACTTGTAACTGAATGCAACAATCTTGCTATTCACTGAAAAATATGGCTTTAACCACTATACCTGATACTAGCCCATCTTAATCAATTTACATTTAAGCTTTTAACAGTGCCATGTAAATGCCATGTAGGGGAACGACGGCTGCGAGATGGGCTGCATCGACAGGTAGCGCCAGTAATGCCAGCGCTTGCAACTACTCATAAAGAGGCGTGATCTCCAGCGTGCTCGGGCATTCCGGCATCCGGCCCCCCCGCGTCCCCCCCCTGATCAATCGAATCGACAAACCCGCCTTGCGACGCTCCCGAGATAAAGACGACAAGCGGAAAAAATTTCCGGCCGATGACCTTGCTCCGCCCACCTCAAGTGAAATCCATGCAGCCTTTAAGTCGTTAACATTATGATTTTTATCGCTTTAATTCAAAATCATGAACATCACTTCTAGGGCTATAACGAAATACCGCTTGATTTTCAGATACCGAATGGTTTTTACTTGCATCGTTGGTTCAGCCAACACCTGATCAGAGCATCGAGGCCCGAGACATCAATCTCAATGCTGCAGCAGGTTACCCCACAGGAGCTGGATTTTAATGGAATATGCCTTTGTTACAGGCGCTACTGGCCTGCTCGGTAATAATTTGGTGCATGCGCTTTTAAAGCGAAATATCAAAGTAAAAGCACTGGTTCGTTCCGTAGAAAAAGCCAAGAAGCAGTTCGGCAATCTGCCTGTCGAGTTTATTGAAGGCGACATGCTTAATGTCGACGCCTTCAGTTACGCCCTACAAGGTTGTGATGCCTTGTTTCATACAGCCGCCTATTTCCGCGACAGTTACAAAGGTGGAAAACACTGGCAGAAACTATATGACACCAATGTCACTGGTACCGAGCGATTATTACAAGCCGCTTATGCCGCCGGCATTCGTCGCGCAGTCCATACTTCATCCATTGCCGTATTGAAAGGCAACAAAGACCAACTCATCGACGAGACGATGTCTCGCAGTGCATCGGACGCCGACGATTACTACTTGAGCAAAATACTGTCCGAGCAAAAAATCCAGGAATTCTTGTTGCAACACCCGGACATGTTCATCGCAATGGTATTACCGGGCTGGATGTTTGGTCCCGGGGATATTGGTCCGACGTCATCAGGACAGTTCCTGCTCGACTTTGTCGAAATGAAATTACCTGGTGTACTGCCTGGAAGCTTTTCCGTAGTCGATGCCCGGGATGTGGCGGAACATCAACTCGCGGCAATGACACGAGGCAGGTCCGGAGAGCGCTATCTGGCCGCCGGTAATCATATGAACATGAAAAGCATTTTCCAGGCGCTCTCCAGTGTCAGCGGTGTAAAAGCACCGGAGCGAAAAATCCCGCTATTCATGCTGCGAGTAATTGCCTTGGTGTATGAAGGCTATTACCGAATCACGAAAAAGCCGGTACTGATCAGCACCTCCACCGTCAAACTGATAGAGCAAGAGTTGGGACGCACTAATTTCAGCCATAACAAAAGCCTGAAAGAATTAGAGTGCAAATTCCGCCCCGTCGCTGAAACACTGACCGACACCCTGGACTGGTATCGGAAAAACAACTACATAAAAGCTTAATTGATATAACTTTTATAATGTCTGCCTCTGTAGATTTTTTTGTCTAACCATTACTTCAAGGATTGAGAGAGGTTGGTAAATGAAAAGCCTTTCATATAAAGAAGGTTTTCTGCATCGTTTCGTCGGTTTTTCAGAATCTTTCCCAGACCACATCGCTATCAGGAACCTGGACGCGGAAGCAGAAACTGTCACCTACCGTGAGTTGCGAATAAAGGCTGAAGAGTGCAACGGTGCACTCAAAAGTCTAGGTGTATTACCAGGCGACAAAGTAGCGGTTGTTCTACCCAATGGGGTGGAGTTCATCGCTTACTACCTGGCGATCATCGGGCGTGGGGCGACTCCGGTTATCCTCAATTACAAACTGACGTCATTCGAAATGAACAGCGTCATCAGCATTGCCCGGCCGGCGCTGGTCGTGACGACCGAAACACTGTTCGAACAACATCGCGAGACATTTCAGCCGGACTACGGTGTTCATCACGCCTTGTTGTTGAACGCCGCAAGCGAGCCATCCTCGCCGCTGCCCGACAACGCAACGGCCGATTCTCGACTGGTTAGACAGGCCGAACCGTTGTTACTGCCCGAAGGCAATCCGATCGTGTCGGTGCAGTTCACCTATAGGGGCACCGGTAAACCTCTGGCCGTTTCCCACCGTTACCTCGACCTGACGCAATCGAGCGATGGTTTGCATGAGCAATTTCACCTTCAAGGGGTCGGCTCCGTTCATCTGGTGACGCTGCCGCTGTATGCCATCTTCGGACTGTCCGTGATGATGGTCTTTCCATTGAGCGTGGGCGCCACCCTGTTAATGACCAACACCCTGCTCAACAGGGACCTGGCGGAGATCTTGTCCGAGCATCAGGTCACCTTTGCCTGCCTGGTACCCGACGTCATTCGCTACTTCAATACGCGACTGGCCAAACGCAAAGGCGCGCTTTTGCCGATGCACCCGCAACTGATGATTTATTCAGGAGGCAGCCATCTACCGGCGGACGAAGCCGAGAAACTCGGAAGGCTGCTGGGGTGCAATCCGGTGCTGCAAGGCTATGGCTTGACCGAAAGCATGCCGGTGATTGTCCAGAGTTCGATTGGCGAGGTTCATCGCGGCGCCATGGGGCAACCGATTCGTAACGTAGAGCTGAGGGTCGTCGACGCACAAGGTCTAGACGTCGCGCCCGGGCGTATCGGCGAACTGCTGATACGCGGCTCGATGGTGATTGACGGATACAACGACGCCGTGGACGCCAATGCCCGGTTCTTCCGGGATGGCTGGCTACACACGGGGGATCTGGTCTGGCGGGACGACGATGGACATGTGTTTTTCTATTGCCAACGCCTGCGAATCTCGAAAATAAAAGCACAAATGGTCGACCTGACCGAAATCGAATCCATTGCCCTGAAGCATCCTGGCGTGGTCCGCGCGAAGGCTTACATCGTTCCAGACACCAAAGAGGTCAACGTGTTGCACCTGTGCGTTGCGGGGTACGGCGACCTGACCCAGAGCGCTATTTCCACCCAGCTCTCGCGTTACCTCTCAGGCTTCAAACTGCCCAGAACCATCGAGATTGTCTCTCTCAAGGAAGAGATCCATGCAAGCAACTAGCACACAACCGGTACTGGCCGTTTTCGACTTCGACGGCACATTGACCGACAGGCACACGTTCTGGCGGTACATGCGTTTTATCGTCGGGACGCAATCGTTTTGGCTGAGGATCGTTCCGCTGCTGCCAAAAATGCTCAGCGTGATCGTTGGCATCACACCGTTGATGCAGGCACGCCTGGCATTCATTGCCTGTTACCTGGGCGGCCTGTCAGTTGAGCAAGAGCGCGAACACGCCAAGTATTTCATTACCGAACAGCTACCCCTCTGGCTCAGGCCCGAGGCCCTGCGCCGCCTGCAATGGCACCAGTCCATGGGGCATGTCACCGCGCTGGTCAGCAACTCGCCGGAGAACTACCTGCTTCCCTGGGGGCAGGCAGCAGGTTTTGACTACGTATGCGGCACCCGCCTGGCGACCGCGAAGAACAAACTGACCGGCGGGATATCGGGCACTAACTGTGTTGAGAGAGAGAAAGTCACACGGCTCAAAGGCTGTTTGAACAACCTTGATGACTTTTACATTTATGCCTACGGCGACTCGTCAGGCGACGATGCGCTGCTCGGCATTGCCAACTCTCCCTTCTATAGAAACTGGTACTGACCGATGAACACTCTGAGCACCTTGGCACCCAAGCATTTCGGCCCCGGTAACACTCCGACAGTGATGATCGTCGGCGCTGGCCCTATTGGCCTGTCCCTGGCAATCATGTTGAAAAAGTGGGGCGTCTCCTTTCGCATTATTGAAAAGAATGCCGGCCCCTCGACCGCAACCAAAGCGATGGCCATCCATTCCAGAACCCTGGAAATTTTTCGAGATCTGGGGGTTGCCGATCAGGCCATCAGCGACGGGTTCACGATCAACCAGTTTTCGGTGCAGTCGAACGCCAAACGGGTGCTCAACTACAACTTCTCCTACCTGGATACCACCTATCCCCTGCTCCTCAGCCTGCCACAGCCGCAAACAGAAAAAATTCTGCTTGAGCGACTTAATGCGCTGGGGGTGGATGTGGAGTGGAGTACCGAACTGGTCGACATAGAAAACCAGCCGGGATCTGTGCGAATGACGCTCCATCATGCCGATGGCCGCGACGAAGCCTTCGCCAGTCGCTGGGTAGTCGCGTGCGACGGTGCTCGCAGCAACATCAGAAAACGTCTTGAGATGACCTTCGAAGGATCGTCTTACGACCGATTCTTCATGCTGGCCGATGCCGATATCGAGTGGTCTGGAAGCAAGGACGAAGGGGCTTTCTTCCTCGGTGCGCAGGATGGTTATGTGGCGGTCGCGCCGATCAGCGCCCAGTCCCGTTATCGGCTGTTCATCGAGATGCCCTACGACCTGCCGCCAGAAGGTGAGCGCCCGTCCCTGAGCCTGGAGAACTTTCAGCGGTTGTGCGAAGGACGCGGGCAAAAGATGACGCTGTCCAATATTTCATCGACCACGATCGCCTCTTTCCAACATCGTCGCGTGCAGTCGCTGCAACAAGGCTCTGTGTTTCTGGTGGGCGATTCGGCGCATATCGGCAGCCCGATCGGTGGGCAATGGATGAACCTGGGCGTTTCCGAAGCCTACAACCTGGCGTGGAAAATGGCCTATGTCGATCAGGGCCTGGCGGATCAATCACTGCTGGATAGCTACAACGAAGAGCGCTACCCGGTCGCCCTGGAAGTGGAGAACACCGCACACCGACTGACTGGGCTGATTACGCTTAGGCATCGCGCCCTCGTCTGGCTGCGGGACAATGTTCTGCCACTGTTGAGCAACCGACGTAAAGTTCAGCGCAAGTTGCCTACGATGATTTCCGGCCATCAATATCACTACGGTAAAAGTGATTACTTTCAAGAATCGCTGACAAAAAAGCAGCGCATGAATTGGGACAAAAAAGGCAAGAAACCCGAATTCCCGACGTCTGCGCCCCGCGCAGGTCAACTGGCGCCGGATGTCGAGTTGTGGCAACTGCAAGGGTTGCCGCCTAAACGCTTGATTGACTTGTTCCAGGGCACTTTCACGCTGCTGATTTTTAGCGCGGCCGATCAGTTTTCACCCTTGTTACCGGGCTATTACTCGCTGGCCGAGTCGGTGGAGAAGGATTACCCAGGCATCAAGGCGTATTGCATCATCGATGCTCTGGGCAGCGCCGATCTGCCGCGTTGGCACTCGACGTTGCTGGACCCCGATTGGCGGCTGCACAAGCGCTACCATGCCAAAGAGGGCACATTGATGCTGATTCGTCCTGACGGCTACATCGCTTTCCAGGGGGCTGATGCAATCACGCTCTTCACTTATCTGAACGTAAGATCCGGGCTGCTCAAGGGAGCCAGAAAAACAACATCTTCCGAGATCGACATAGTAGAACTCCAACTTTAAGTCTCTATATGGCTACTGCCGGTTTGCTTCATTGAGTGACACAAGGCCCGCCCCTGGGCCATGACTTTTGATTTCTTGTTGATAGAAAACATATACCGACTTTGGTTAGGAGAACCTCATGCGCGTCCAACTCAACGATGTTGTGCAGGAATTCATCGTGTCCAATGGAAAAATAGCCCATAGCTATTTCTCTCTTTCAGAAAAAATCATTGATTCACTTTGCGATTCCAATATCGAAAAAGAATCAATATTGATGCGTGTACTGGAGCAGGCCGAATCGGTCACTGCGCATTACTTCAATGCGCATCAACAAGTCCTGGAAGGCGTTTATGCCCACGGGGTTGAAGCGCCAGTCAACAAAAGTTTGCCAGTCCTGGAGCCCGTGCACTCGAACCCGGTAGTGCTGGCATCGGCCCCCGTTGTGCAGCAAACGCCTGCGCTCAGCTACGGGCAATGGCTGCGCGCCGAAATAAGCTCGGTCACTGGATTCAAAAGGGAACAAATCGACTTCGATCAAAGTTTCGAGAGTCTGGGCATCGACTCCTTGGGGCTGGTCGATATTTTCGAGTCCCTGGCTCAGCACTTCCCGGAAAAGAAAGAGCTCACCTCATCGCTCTTTGATGCGCCCTCGCCTACTGTTTTGCTGGCACGGCTTGACGCCAATCCGCAGGCACCTGCCCTGGATGTCGAAGCCTGGGTACTTGATCAACTGGCGACGATCACCGGTTTTACGGTTGAGCAGATCGACCAGAAGCAAAGTTATGAAAGCCTGGGCCTGGACTCCCTGGTGCAACTGGACTTCCAGGAAGCCGTTGTCGCTGTGTGGCCGCAACTCAAGGCCAACAGCACTGAGTTGGTCAACGCCAAGTTTCCACAAGAAACTATCGCACTGATTAAAGCCGCCCTGGCCTCCCCCGAGTCGACCTCAGTGGTACTCAGCGAAGCACAACCAACAAGCACCACAGCCCCTCAAGAGCAGATAAGCCATCAGCTTTTAAACGCCCTGTCCCCGCTGATCCCCGACGCCCAAACGTCGATCGACATCAAGATGCCTTTCGCACAGTTGGGGCTCAGCGGTTTTGCCCGAGAAACACTCTGCCAATCAATGGCGCAACAGTGCCCTGTCAGCGAATTTGCCGGTGAGGCGCTGATGTCACGGCGTACCCCGCAAGACGCAGTGTCGTTGCTGACAAGACTGGGCTGAGCCGTTGTAGCAAATGGAATGGAATCCGGGTGATCGCAAAGGTCACCCAGCATTTTGACAACCGGGAGAACGGATATGAGTGGCGCGGTAGCGACAGAGGACGATTTTTGTTTCAGTGCAATGGCAGGAGAGTTTCCCGGGGCACCGTCAACGGATGCGCTTTGGCACTTGCTCTCGCAGGGACAGGTGGCGCCCATTCATTCGATGCTGACACGCTGGGAGCTGAACAAAGCGTCCATCTATTCAGCCAAGAAAGGCGAAAAAGATCGCACTTACCTGGACAGTGCTTATTGCCTGACGGACGACGCATCGACCCCCTCGCGGCATGAAGGACGGCAGGTCGCCATCGGCAAGAAAGTGCTCCAGACACTCCTCACCCAGCTCGCCGCGCAAGGCTCGGTATTGATCAACGAGCGCACGGCGTTGGTGGTCGCGACGTCTTGGAGTGATGAGAGTTACTTCGTCACGGGCGTCAGCGGAACAGCCGATACACCACGGGGCTATACGCCAGGTGAACAAGTTGCCGAGCTGGCGGCGACTTTCGCTTTGGGTGGCCCGGCATTATCGGTAGACACCGCCTGCAGTTCGTTCCCCTACGCCATCGACATGGCTCAAGCCTTAGTCAACAGCGGCCAGGCGGATAACGCGATTGTCATGGCACTGAACACCGTACTGCCGCCAGCGCTGTTTCTGGGATTCTCGCAGCTCACAGCCTTTTCCTCCCGAGCCCAAATGCAGGCGTTCGGACAGGACGCTGACGGCATTGTGCCCGGCGAATGCGCGGTTGCCTTTCTGGTCGAGCCAGTCTCCGGGGCCTTGATTGCCAAGCGCCGCCCCCTGGGGGTTTTGCGGGCATTGGGACTCTCGGCCGATGGCGCCGAAGGCTCAGTGTTTGCGCCTGGCAAACAGGCTCAGTGCACGGCTTACCAGCGTGCCTATGCCGGTATTGATCCCAACGACGTGGACTACATCGAGACCCATGGCACCGGTACTCCGCTGGGGGATGCGACAGAACTGGATTCGTTGAACAGCTTCTTCGCCCCTCATCGCACCGCTGGCAAAAAGATAACGATCGGTTCGATCAAGTCGGTCATTGGTCACCCATTGGCCGCCGCTGGAGGCGCTTCACTGGCCAAAGCGCTGATGATCTTGCGTCACAAGGGTATTCCACCTCAGCCCGACTACCGCCCCAGCGCAAAAGTCGATGAGACTTGCCTGCAGTTGGCCACAGAGCAGGTACAACCCCTTGCCGATCGTCAGTCGGCGATCCGGGTCGGCATCTCCAGTTTTGGTTTTGGCGGCGCCAATGCGCATCTGGTGGTGGAGGAATACATCCCCGACAACCGCCCTGCCATCCCCCGGGTCGCCCCCGGCGTGCTGATGCTGGACTTGGCCATTGTCGAAGCCGAAGCGGCGATCGGCAGTCACTTCTCCTTGCAGTCACTCAAGCAACAACTCGATCATCCCGCAGCACCGTCAGTCAGCTTCCCTTATGGACGCTTCGTTGATTGCGCGGCCACTGCGGGTCAGCCTTTGCTGGGCCAATTCCTCGCGCAGGATCGCGTCATTGATATCGACGGTTTCGGCATGGGCCCAAAACCACTGGCACATGTCGATCCGTTCAAGCTGTTGATCACCGATCGGATCAATCATCTACTGCGACGCTTGCCGGGTGTGGCCGGTTCATCCGGGACCGCGATGGTCATGTGCTGCAACATGGGTGGGGAGCGTTTCAGCAATGCGTATAGCGGCGCCCACACGTTCTACTCCCAGGCCCAAGGCGTGCCACCGGGTGTCGAAGTGACGGACGTGGCAACCATGTTGCCGAACATGCTGTCCGGCTACCCGGCGAAAATTTTTGACTTCAAAGGCTTCCATCAAACCCTGGTTGGCACTCCCGGTTTGTTTTGGCAAACCTTGCTGGCATCGCCGCAATGGTTCAAGGAAGGCGTGACGACTCTCTTGCTCGGTGCCGGGCGTTTTATCAGTGGCGAAATAGAGATCGAACGCGCCCGGCACTCGGCGACACTGCAAGGTGAAGGGTTGGGGGTGATTGCGCTGCGTCCCTATCGACCAGGCTCCAGCGACAAGCCTTTACTGGTGATCCGCGCAGCGGTGCTGGGCCATGCGGCGAACTCGCTGGAAGAAGCTTGCCAACTGCTGGGCAAAGAACGGAGTCAATACCAGCACATTGAGGTCTGCGAGCTGCAACCGGACGCAACGCATCCAAGCAGCTCACTGCAAGAGATGACCGGTTTCCTGGCGGAAGCCAGTGGCATCGAAACCCTGTTGGCGGTGCTGTTGCGTGCCTCGGCTCACACGGTGATCGAGGTGCGCGAGGCCGGCAAGGCCGTGCTGTGGTTATTTACTGAAAAGCTTCAGGAATGGCGACCGGCTGCAATCGAATCCGCCACTGCCGTCAAGCACCCGTTCACGTTGCGTTTCGCTCACGCGGCGCCCCAGGAACTGCAACCCGTCATTCCGCCTGCCCGTCCTGTCAGCCTGGTCAGGGAACCGCGTCACGACGGCGTCGATGTGCTGGAACTCAGTAACTTGCTGACCAGCACCGTGCTCTCAGGACTGCGTGTCAGAACTCGTGCCATGGAGGGGCTTTTCGCCCTGCACCGTGGGTCTGATGCCCAGCGCCCCGCGCACTGGAAACGTCGCCCGGAAAATAGTGTGATCACCAACGTCCAGCGTGGCCCTCAGTCACTGCACGCCCAGCTTGTGGTGAATGAAGCGCACCCGTATTTCTTCGACCATCCCCTTGATCACATCCCTGGCATTTTATTGCTCGAAGGCGTGTTGCAACTGATTGAACTGGCCACGCCGCCCCTGAGTGGCCGAGTCGCCTATGTCAAAACCCTGAGCATCAAGTTCCAGCAATACGTGCAGAAACAGGGCGCGATTGATATTCATCTGGAACAAGGCAACGACCCACAGGTGTTCAATGCCAAGGTCATGCAGACCGGCAAGCTGATGTGCACGTGCGTTCTTGGCATGGCCTACAACTCGGCGTTCGAGACGTCGCCCGCCGGCGAGTTCACGGCTACACGCTGCCGCGACAAGGCGTTGCTGCACAAGGCCCGAGAAGAAAACATCATCGTCAGTGACATGAGCGGTATCACCCAGGGCTTGAGCGTAGACACGGTAAAAGTGCCGGAGGAGCACATCTTCCAGGAGGGCGACCCGGAGCACTATTCGATGGTCTATTTCCTCGAAGTTGCTCGCCAGTGCTACATGCAGATTGCCCACCGTTATCTGCAAATCCCACTCAATACCCCGATGAACCTGCTGGCCTTGAGTTTCACCCTGGATCGGCCCATCCCCAGGAACAGCCCTCTGTCGTTGGCACCGCAAGCCGGTTTTGACGCACAGGATCAGCCATTCAAAACGAACCGCATCTATATCGACCTGTTCAATCGGGGCGAAAAAATCGGTCAGGCCAGTATTACCGCTCAAGTGTTGAGTCAATCCGCGCCCGCTGCGTAAGGCATTGAGTTGCCTCACGCTCCAGCATGACCGCGCCCCACACAACGAAGGTGTCGCCGTGAACGATGTAAATGTACAAGTCAGCGTCAAATCGCCGCCTTCTGAAATCTGGAAGATCTGGAGCAACTTCTCCGACGCGCCGTTATGGGATACCGACGTCCGCCATTGTGAACTCGATGGTCCGTTCCAGCCTGGAACACGGGGCAAGTGCATCCTCAAGAATGGCCTGAACATGCCGCTGAAACTGGAAGCGGTGCGAATGCATGAAAGCTATCGGAACACCGCAAGACTGCTTTGGATCGACCTCGAGTTCGATCACCAGATGTATCGACTTTCCCCCGCTGAAACCCGGGTCACCCACAGCGCAAAAATCTCCGGCCCCTTGAGTTTTTTATACCGCGCGCTGTTACGAAAAATGCTGACGGCAGCCATGACCACCGCACTGGAAAACCTGCGCACGCTGGCAGAACAACGAGCGCATGTGATGAGCCATCTCGTGCCTGACAATCCTGACACGCATTGGCAACGCTGATGAAAGACCCCGGGAGCGGGCGTGTTGAACGCTCACGCCTGAGCCCCCCTTCGCTTACTTATCGATAACGGCACACTTCGGACCGAGCATGAACCTACTCAAAAGCACTCAGTATCTTGTTACAGGAATCATTGGCATGGGCTTTATCACCCCGGCGTCCAGTTCCGCCGACACGCTCGGCCCTTACATCGGTGTCATGGGCGGCCTGAACTGGGTTGCCGCGCAGGACCTTAATCAGAACCACCTCGATTTTGTCGAAATGCAGTTCAACCAACCGCTGGACTCCGGCTACGCCACCGGACTGGCACTGGGCTGGCGATTTCCCGTCGGCCTCAGGCCTGAACTGGAGCTCAGCTACCGCAAAAACACCCTGACCCAGTTCAATCACCGGGTCTACGAAGGCGGCGGGAGCATCCCCGGCAAAGGCAAAGAGGAAGTCACCAGCCTGATGGCCAACCTCTGGTATGACGTCTTGAATCTGCCGGCGCCCTTCAGTCGGTTCACGCCCTACATTGGCGGCGGCCTGGGCTACAGCACTGTGTCGATCAGTGGCCTGGAAGCCGGCGGCGTGCACTTCGGCGATACTCATCGCGACACCGTATCGGCCTACCAACTTGGGGCCGGGGTAGGTTTCGAGCTCACCGATCAATGGTCCATGTCCCTGGATTATCGATACCTCAAGACTCGCGATGCGCACTTCGGTGACATTCAGGGCCTGCCCCAAGGCGATGTACGCACGGGCTACAGCGCCCAGTCATTAATGCTCGGCCTGCATTATGGGTTTTAAGCGGTTACACAGATCGGCGCCTGGCACGCTACTCGGATACCGTCACCCGATTACGCCCGGCGCTCTTCGACACATATAGCGCCTGGTCCGCCCTGGCAATCAGGTCGGCGTGGCTGGTCGAAGACGAGCTCAGGTCGGCCACGCCCAGGCTGATAGTGAAACGGATGCGGTGCCCATCATGCAGGACTTCCAGCGCTTCGACGGCCTGGCGCAGCCGCTCGGCAAAAAAATGGGCGCCGACCTTGTCGGTGTCCGAAAGCATTACTGCGAACTCCTCCCCTCCATAACGCCCCGCTACATCGCTGTCGCGCACATGTTCGCGGACCAGCCTGGCCACTTGTTCAATGACCTGATCGCCCGCCGGGTGGCCATAGGTATCGTTGACGCGTTTGAAGTGGTCGATATCAAACATCACAAGGCTGGTGGCATTGCCATAGCGCTGATGTCGGGCAAAAGCGACTTTCAGGCTTTCCTCCCAATGGCCGCGGTTATACAGCCCCGTCAGCCGATCAGTACTGGAGAGTTGTTGTAATTGGACATTAACCGCCTGGAGCTGATGCCGATTGGTTGCGACATCGGTGACGTCATAGATCACCAGGCAAATATGATTGATGTGGCTGTCGGTGGAGCGTAACGGCAACAACGTAGTGTTCTGGTACATGAACTCTTCCTGGCCGGTGATCGGCTGGTAGTTCTTGAAACGCACCAGATAAGGTCGCTGCTCCCAGATCGTGAACGCTGGCGTCCCCAGAGTGGCGACACTTTCCACCTTGCGGGTGAACCATTCGCGATTCACTTCGGGAAACAAACCAAAAAAACACTGATTGTGAGCGTCCTTGGGCTGCACGCCGGAGCGGTTCTCCATAAAGGTGTTCCACACCTGCACACGATAATCACGGTCCAGCACCACCACCCCGACATCGATGCTCTGGACGATCGCCAGCAACCAATGGAATTCATTCAGATCGATCGAATCGTTCATGGCTCAGTTCATCAGGTAGGCGAGTTTATGGGTTAACCGTTCGATGGAGTCTTCCGTAAACAGCAACAACAAGTCGAAGCGAATATCGTGCCCTTCCAGGCTGTAGCTGATTTCCACCGCCAAGGTCTTTTTCCAGTGCTGCCGGTTGACCCGGATCAGTTCGTCGATAGCCGTGTGTTGGCCGAGGACTTGTGGATGGCCTTGGGAAAACACCACATCAATCTGTTCCGCAATACTGCTCAGGCAAGCGCCAATCAGAACACTGGCCAGGTCCAGCAGCATTTCCAGGTCCGAATACTCGGCGCTTTGTCGTTGCATCAATTGGGCGATGTCGGCAATTTCCGAATCGTGGAACATCAGCAACGCTTCGCCGGCGATGCCACTGCCGATAAATCCCTGGCAGATGGCCGTGAGATCCTTGCAACTGCCGGCGTCGCTCAAGGCCATGTGCAATTCGCCGACTTCAAGGATGTTCACGTTCGGTACCGGTAACTGGACAAAGACCCCCAACACTTTTGCGATCAATGCTGCCGCCCGGCCGATGGCAACGTTAACTGTTTCGCGGAATGCATCTTGGAAACTGATGACCGTGCTCGCCGCCGGACGACTCCCTGGAGCAGGCTGGCCGACTTCTGCCAAAAGGCCCAGTTGGCTAAGCGTCTGGCGCAACTCGCTTTCGTCGAAAGGCTTTTTCAGGAACGCCAGTGCTCCCAGCTCATGCACCCGGCGCACCGCTTCTTCCTGAACGTCACCGGAGATCACGATGACTTGCGCCATCAATCCTTCGGCACGTATAGCGCTCAATACTTGGTAACCGTCCATTTCCGGCATGGTCAAGTCAAGCAGTACTACCTTGCCCAGCCCCTGCCGGATAGCGTCCATTCCCTGGCGACCATTACTGGCCTCGGTGACCGAAACCGGCCAGTCAGCCGGCAGCGCCCGTAACACCTGCTTTCGGGCCATGTTGGAGTCGTCACATACCAGTAGAGGGATCACTAACCATCTCCGCGTTCATCGCCTTGGGCATCAGGAAAAACCTGTGACATAGCGGCATTTTTTATAAAAGACAAACTAAGTTGTGGTTTTTTCTTCAACACACACGCCGAGTGTTCATTCAGGGACAAGATTGATAACGCTTGTGAGTCGCGGCCTCCCTGTCGTGGCCGATGTATTCATCAACATGAAAGCATAAAGCAGTCCAGCAAAGTCATTGTGATGGTGATCAACACACTGAATGGCTTGGGAATTAGAACACTGCACGGTTTATTGCTTCCCGTTGAGAGGGGTTTTCGTGGGCCGGGGGTCTGTCGTCAACGGCCTGAGACCCGCGCCTCTGGCGTAGTGGCTGGGCGGCACGCCAACGTGCCGGGTGAACGCGGTGCTGAACGCACTGGCGGAACGGTAGCCGACGCCTTCAGCAATCTCGGCCATGCCCTGTTGCGTGCGACGAAGCAAATCCTTGGCGACGGCCATCCTCCACACCAACAGGTATTCCATCGGCGCCTGGCCCAGGGTGCTGATGAATCGCTTGAAAAACGCAGAACGCGAAAGTGTGGCAATGCCTGCCAATTGCGCCACCGTCCACCCATGTGCGAGGTTTGCGTGCATCTGTCGCAGCGCCTTGGACAGGCGCGGATCAGTGAGCCCGCGTAACAGGCCAGGGGGCGTCTGCTGCGCCGTTATGGAGCGCAACGCCTCGATCAGCAGCACCTCGACCAACCGCGTCAGAATCAACTCACGGCCCACTTCCTGCGCCGTCGACTCTTCACGCAGCAGCCGCACCAGTGTCGCCAGGCGCTCGACGCCGCGCACGTGCACGCACCCCGGGAGCATCGCCACCAGCAACGCCGCGTCGGGAGACTCAAAGTCGAAATGACCACCCAGCAGCCGCACATCCGCAGGCCCCTCGGGATCGCCGTGGCGCAATTCGTCTGTCTGAGTGGTGCCATAAACCGGCACCATCGCGACCGGTTCAACAGGATCGAACCCGGAGAGTGTGAAAGCAGGTGTCTTCGGCAACAGCAGAAAATCACCCGCTAGCAGGATCATTTCAGGCTGCCCATCGACGGCCAAACGACAACTGCCCTCCAGGACTGCACAGAAACTCGGCAGGCCAAATTCGCAATAACGCACGCCCCAGCGCCCGGCGCCGCTGATGCCTTTGGAAAACACGGCGCGGGGTTTGAGCAGCGCGATAACGTCAGACAGCGGATCGCTCATAAGGAGACTTATACGAATGAAATGTGGACTTCAGATTATAGAGAGTCTTAAGCGGTAAGGTTATCTTCGTCATGGTACCCACCACCTGGAAACACCCATGAAAACCGTTCTAATCACTGGTTGCTCGTCTGGTTACGGCCTTGAAACAGCGCGTTACTTCCTCGCCAAAGGCTGGAACGTGGTCGCCACCATGCGCAGACCCGACACGGCGCTGCTGCCAGCCTCGGAGCGCCTGCGTATCCTCGCGCTCGACGTGACCGAGCCGCAGAGTATCGCCGCAGTACTTCAAGCCAGTGGGCCGATTGATGTGCTCGTCAATAACGCCGGCATCGGCCTGTTCGGTGCTTTCGAAGCGACGCCTATGGCCACTGCACGACAAATTTTTGAAACCAACACTTTCGGCGTGATGGCCATGACCCAGGCAGTGATCCCGCAGATGCGCGCCCGCCATTCAGGGGTTGTGGTGAACGTCACCAGCAGTGCGACCCTGGTGTCCATGCCGATGGTCGCCGTGTACACCGCCAGCAAACAGGCCATCGAAGGTTTTACCGGCTCACTGGCCCTGGAACTGGCCACCTTCAACGTCAGCGCCAAACTGGTGGAACCTGGCTACGCCCCCACCACCCGCTTCAGCGATAACGCCGGCGAACGTATGGCGGGGATGATTCCCGAGGCGTACGTCGACTTTGCTCAACGTATTTTTGCCACGTTGGGCGCCGCACAATGCACCACCGAACTCGACGTGGCTGAGACCGTCTGGCGCGCGGCAAACGATACGACCGGGCAATTGCACTTCCCCGCAGGTGCGGATGCCCAGGCATTGGCGGCTAAATCACGCCTTTGATGCAGTACAGCGAGTGCCTGCCCTTTGGCAAGGGCGACGTCAACGATCAGGGGTGGCTCGGGGTCGCCTCACATCCACCCCAGCCACGCCCAGTAAGTACTGGCAAACACCAACAGCAAGCCATAACCGATCAGCGTAATCACCACGCCAACCCGGGCGAATTGTTTTGGATTGAAGGTGTCTGTGCCCAGGCACACCATATTTTGCGGCGCATTGATGGGCAGTATGAAGCCGAAGCTGACGACGAATCCCAGCAGCATGGTCATGCCCAATCGACTGAAATCCCCGGGCAGGGTTTGCAGGACAGCCATCAGGATCGGAAGCAACGCCGAGGTCAGCGCGGTGGCACTGGCAAAGCCCAAATGGATCAGGATGAGAAAAGCACTGAGGACCGCAAACACCCCCAACGTGCCGATCTTGTCCAGGCCCGTATGGCTGACAACCTGGACACCCAGCCACTGCCCGGCCTGGGTGGTCAACAGCGCGGTCCCCAGGCTGATGCCGACGCCGAAGACAATTACCGTACCCCACGGAATCCGGGCTTGAACGTCTTTCCAGGTCATCACACCGAAACGGGGCAGCAACAACAGAACCAGCCCGGCATACGTGGTCGAGGTTGTATCGAAAGCATGCAACTTGCCTTCAGTCGCCCAGCCCAAAAGCAGCAGGCCAGAGACCAATGCCAGGCGTTTCTGCGCCCCTGTCATGGGGCCCAATTCAGCCAGGCTAGCCACGATGGCAGCCTTGCCACCGGGCACGGTGTCAGTTTCGGGGGGCAACATTTTCAGCACAATGAAGATCAACACCATCGACATGATGATGGCCCATGGCGCGCCGGCGATAAACCAGTCGATCCATGACACACGCTGGCCGAGCATCTTGTCCATGAAGCCGACTGTCAGCAAATTCTGCGCAGCGGCGGTTTGAATGCCGACGTTCCAGATACTCGTCCCCTGCGCCACGATGATCATGATGCCCGCAGCGATATTGGAACGCTTGGCGACCCCGAATGCGGCGATCACACCCATCATGATCGGTACCACGCAAGCGCTTCGCGCCGTGGCGCTAGGCACTACCAGACTCAGCAACACGATGACAACCATGGCGCCCAGCAGTATTCGCCGAGTACTGCCGCCGACTTTCGCCAGCGTTACCAACGCGATACGCCGATCCAGCCCGGTGTGCGTCATCGCGGCGGCAATAAACAGCGCACCGACCACCAGCGCCAGGGCCGGATTGGAAAAGCCGCTGAGCGCCATCGTGATCCCGGCCGACGAACCATACGTCAGTGAAGGGTTTTGAAGCGTGGGTGCCGTGCCGATCAGTAGGGCCATCAGCGACGTAATCATGATCGCGCTGGCTTCGTAAGACACCGCTTCGGTAACCCACACCGTCACCGCAAATACGAGAATGGCCAACATCCGTTGCCCGGCAACGGGCAGATCCGCAGGCAATGGCAGGATCAATACGATCACTAACGCAAGGCATGCCGCGATCAGCCCTGACGGAAACTGAACCGATACCGATGGTGTCGCCTGGGGGCTTGGGTCGCTCATCAATTGCTTCCCTCAAAGGGTGCCGAAAGGCTGACTGAATACTGTATTCATATTCAGCCACCAACGGCGGGTGATGAGTTTGAGCCAGGTCAAGGTTGCGGAGCACAATGGGAAACGTGCAGGTGTGGAAAGGTTAATCGCAGCGCAAAGAGCGCCTTGAGCAAACCCGGCTAGGCACATTCACGTCGCTATAGTCGACTCTATTGCCGACCGCACTTCCAGGAGCCTTGTCCCAGTGTCCGACACGCCGATTAACTTCGCTTACACAAAACGCTTCAACGACGTACTCGCCTACATTGATGACCATCTCGAAGGTGATTTGTCGGTGAAGACGCTGAGTCATGTGGCGAATTTTTCGGCGTTTCACTTCCATCGCCAGTTCACCGCATTCGTCGGCGTGCCTGTTTCACGTTATGTGCAACTGATGCGGCTACGACGCGCGGCACACCGGCTGGCCGCCCTCGCGGATTACTCGGTATTGGAGGCGGCACTCGGTGCTGGTTTCGAAAGCCCCGAGGCATTTTGCAGGGCGTTCAAGCGGGCGGTCGGTATGACGCCGAGTGCGTTCAGGAAGGCGCCGAACTGGCAGGTCTGGCATGCGGTGTTCGCCATCCCTCACTTTTCCAGGACCCTCATCATGCAAGTACGAATCGTGGAATTCCCCGAAGTCCGGGTCGCAGCACTTGAACACTGCGGCCCCACCGGGCTCGTCAATGAAAGCGTGCGCACGTTCATCGAGTGGCGTATGCAGAGCGGGCAGTCGCCGGTGGCCTCGAGTCGCAGCTTTGGCATTCCCTACGGCAACCCCGACACCACAACGGCGCAAGCATTTCGCTTCGCAATCTGCGGCGAGATTCAAGAGGCCGTGAAACCGAATGAATTCGGCGTGCGCGAGCTCGTCATTGCTGGCGGTCGCTGCGTCGTGGTGCGGCATGTAGGGTCACCGGACCACATCGGCGAATCGATCTATCCGATCTATCGCGACTGGCTTCCGGCCAGTGGCGAAGAACTTCGCGATCAGCCGCTGTTCTTCCATTATCTGAGCGTCTATCCGGAGACACCGCAGGATCAATGGCAAACGGATGTGTATATTCCGCTGCAATAACGGAGCACCTAAGCTCAATGGATTTTCCAGGCGGCTCATGGCACGGGTGCTGAAAAGAGCGTTTCAGCAGCGATAGAGCGGGGTCCCGCGCCTGATTCAAATGTGCTCTTCCGCCCCGCCCAGGCTGTTGTCGTCCCGTGGCGAGCGTCCGAAATACGCCTTGTAGGCGCGGCTGAAAGAAGCCTCGGACTCGTAGCCAATCGCAAACCCCACTTCGCCGATGCGGCTGTTGTGCTTGGCCAGCATCGTTTTTGCCAGGGTCAGTCGCCATTCATTCTGGTAACGCAGCGGTGAGCGTCCCACCAGCGCGCTGAACCGATCGCAGAAGCTTGACCGTGACATGCCGGCGATTGTGGCGAGTGCATCGATGCGCCATTGTTGCTCGGGCTTTTCATGGATGGTTCTGAGGGTCCGAGCGATGCGCTCGTCGGACAAGCCCCCTAGCCAGCCTGAGGCCATGCCGTGCTGAACCCAGGTTCGCAGGATGCGAATGACGGTGAGGTCAATGAGGCGCGAAACCATCAACGCGCCTCCAGGCTGCGTGTCATTGGCCTCGATGAGCATGAAATGCAGGATACCTTCTGCCCACGCGGCGGCTTCGGCTTGCTTGATATGGATCAGCCATGGCAGGGCGAACAGCATGGCCTGGAAGCTACTGGCATCGAACCAGAATCGACAGATGACGAGCGACGCAGGCCCCTTGGAGGCCGTGATGCTCAACGAAGACGGGTCGTGGGGCAACAGCAGGATGTCGCCCTGTTCGATCGTCTGGACCTGCCCGTCAGCGCCTTCGATGTGCAGCTGTCCCTTTTGCAGGACGCAGATGTGCGAGCTCTTTTCGTCCAGTTTCAGGCGTTGACCCAAAGCCTGTGTGGTGGAGTAGACGCGATCCCCGGTCAGACGAATCTGCGCCAGTACCTGCGAGAGCAGATCCCCTGTGGCCAGCCCCTCTAACTGCATCTCTGGACGAATGGTCAAGTCTTCGAGTAGATCCGTCATGTCAGTCCGGCCACGCCTTCAATAGTCTGAGCCCCGAATCATAACGCTTTCACGCGGTTGATCGGCAACGCAACAGCGTTCGCTGCGTTATCTACATCATCCAATCAAAAAGGAATAGTCGAATGTTCGGGATCTCTGCCCTTGGCTGGGTACACACCCTTGGAAGCTTGCCAGCCATTCCCTTGGCCGCCTGCATGTTCATCAAACACGGACGCATCGTCCCACGGTCGCGGGCCGGCCTTGCCTATTTCGTGTCGATGCTGATCGGCGGCTTGACTGTGTTTCTGGTGGCCCATCAACCGATCAGCCCGGTGATCGGGGCGGTCACGATCGTGCTGTTGCTCGCCGGTTACGGGGTTGGCTTCGTTGCCTGGCTGGGCCGAGCAGGGGTATACCTTGAAACCATCCTTTTGAGCTTGACGGCGTTCTTGCTGATGGTCCCGACCGTCTCGGAGACGTTGCGTCGAGTCCCCGATGGCCACCCCATCGTCACTGACCCGAATTCGCCATTGCTCAAAGGTGCGCTGGCTTTTATAGCCCTTACGCTCATTATTGGCGTGACGGCTCAGGTATTTGCTCTGAGAAAAGACGGCGCGCGCCTGGCTCGACAGGCACAGGGCTGACCCGGTATCGCTTCATTTGGCAAACAATTACAGCAGCCGAGTCTCTTGCGGCGGTGTCGACGCTTCAACAAATCGACGCGCGGCTCAAGCAGCCTGTTCAGACAACGGGTGGCGGCACAGAAGGATCGGTCCCGTCACGACTATTGATAAACGCATTCCAGTGCACATAGGCATCATGCTGGCGTTTGACCGCCTCCTCCCACACCGGTCCCGATACCGAGCGGGATGAGATCAGCCGCATCATCTCCGCTGTGGCCGCATCGAGATCCACCAGAAGCGCATGTGACTTGATCCTGAAATCATCGACTGATGTCATGGCGTCAACCCCTTGGGAATATCCGTCGCAGAGAAGCGAATGCTTCTGGATCTATGGAGCCTGAGTTCGAGAAATGATTCACGACTGCCGATCACCGGCAGCTCAGACCACCGGGGTAGTCTTGTCGGTGATGGCTGGAATATTCAGAAAAGCGTTCCAGCGTTCGTAGGCCTCGTGTTGTCGCTGCGTGGCAGCGTCCCATTCCGGACCTGAAACGCACTTTGATGTCACCAACGTCATCATTCCCATGGTTGCGGCATCCAGCTCGATCAAAAGCTCATGGGATTTGATGCGAAAGTCGTCAAATGAAGTCATTAATTTGCCTCGAGGCGGAGTTCACCGCCATTGAGGAACTGCTGCCCCTCAAGCCATGGAGTCCGGCGAGTCTCGATAATTCAAGCAGCCTGACGGTTGGTGCGTTTGAACCGGCACTCTGAGACGCCATTCGTCGCCTGTAAAAGCATAGCGCCCAATACCTGACGCCATCTGGCTCAAGGATTGCAAAGGCCGGTGCTAGCAGCCCCAGAACGACGTAATTCTGACGCGGCAGCAATCAAATCAACGCTTAGGACTCCAGCGATACGCTTGGTCAGTCACCGGGAGATGTAACGTGTCAACTCTCAATGAAATCGCAATGAACCACGCGAGAATGGCTAAGGCAAAGGAAGAAGAGTCGACCGGGCTGAGTGAGCGACAGCTTCAAATTGTGGGCAGTTTCGAAGTGCCTGTCATTGAAGTGCAACAGCACATCCCGCTTCACCTCATCGCTGGGGCGCAGGACAGCCATCTCGGCCAAGCCTGCGCCTGATCCCGTACGGATTTATCGCGCGCCAGTCCAGCGCGCGATAAACGCCCTCCCCTAAGCCGCAGATCCGCTGCCCAGTTCTCGACCCACGCCATCTCGGGTGCCCGTGCGCAGTGCATGACGAAACGTCAACGCTGGCCGCTCGACGAAGTAATACGACAGACCGCTCAGCACAAATGACAACACCAGAACGGCTGTGATGATCGGCGCGTCGTAGGCGACAGGCCAGAATGCGCGCAGCACATACATCACCACAAAGTGATTGAGAAACACCCCATAGCTGATGTTCCCCAGCAACTCGTCTATCCGGTGGTACTTCAATAGGCTCAGGAAATACACGACCGGGATGCCCAAAGCGATGCCCATGGTCACTTCCGCGTTAAAGGGGCGCCGAGCAATAACGCCCGTGATAATGGCCAGGAACATTAGTGCAGCAATCGCGGCGGTGCCGGCGACAATGACCTTCCCTTTAGTTTGCAACCGGTACAGGTAGCTTCCGCAAAGGAAGATAAAGAGAACGCCCGGCAGCAATCGGTAGCCGTAGACATCGGTGTTGATGTAACCCAGCAACGCGACCATAAAAACCGCCACGGACACCGCGAACGCAATGCCCCGCAGTTTGTAGACGAGCAGAAACGGTATCAGCAGGTAGAAACACGTTTCGAGCCCCAGCGACCAGCCCGGCGGCAGTATCTCGGGCACGGTGATGCCGTACATGTAGAAACCCATCGGCACGATTGGCAGGCTGGTGACGATATTTTTGACGGTCAGCGCCGCCGCTTGAGGCGTGCCGGGCAGCAGGAAATAAATCACGGTGCAGGAACTGACAAAGTAGAGCAGAAACTGCGGGTAGAGCCTCAACAGCCTATCAATGTAAAACAACGGAAACTGCTCGGATGCGTTGTAGTTCCGCTCGATCAAAGCGGTCATCACAAAGCCGCTGATCAGCAGGAAAGAAACCACCGCAATGACGCCTGGATTGAACCCCGCAAACGTCATGCCCATATGAGAAATCGCCACAAGCATCGCCAACAGCAGCCGATAAACCCCCACGCACATCATCCTTAAACAGTCATGATTATTTGGCGCGGGAAGTTACGTTGCTTTTAGCCCGAAGAGAAGTTTTATTCCGGTCAAAAACATGACTCGATAGTCACGCCAGGCTGGCACCCAGCGCTTTCCTCAACTAACGTTTCTACCTCATCGAACAGCGCCCTCATTGTTGGCGGGCGCTTAATCAAGGAGAGATAGATGACCGCCGTTCGTCTTGCCGAGCAAACCTATCGCGCCTGGTCCAGCCCCATCCTGCTTGAACTCAAGGAGCGAGAGCATCAACTGGAACCCGCCGCCCGCCAGGCGTTACAGAATGTGCTGGTGGAGAGAAGGCTGGTGAACACCGGCAACCCCGCTGGCCCGGAACGACGCGATGTGGGAAGCGACAAACTCTGGTAGCTGCCGCCCATCACTGATTCGCTGCCTCGACCTCGGGTTACCTCGCCGCAGCGAATCCCCGCGCCAGATCCTCGATCAACGCCTCGACGTCTTCCAGACCGATGTGCAAGCGCAGCACCGGGTTCAACAAGGGATCTGTCGGGCAATCCCGTTCCTTGAGATCGGCGACGGTGATCAAGCTTTCATAACCGCCCCAGGAAGCGCCCAGGCCAAACAGTTGCAGCGCATCGATGAAGCGCTCGACATAAGCCGCGTCGGCATCGCGTAATTCGAACGAGAGCAAACCGTTGCTGCCCTTGAAGTCGCGCAGCCACAAGGCATGATCGGGGTGATCGGGTAATGCCGGGTGGAACACCCGTTTCACTTGGGGTTGAACCTGGAGCCAGTGGGCGATTTCCAGTGCCTGGCGTTCGTGGACCTCGAGGCGAGTCGCCAGGGTTCGGGCGCCGCGTAGCACCAGATAGGCGTCGTCGGGGCTGACGACGTTGCCGAAGGTGTCGCCCATGGCCGCCAGCGGTTGCCAGACCTCCTGACGCGTGCAAACGCTGCCCATGACCACGTCGCTGTGACCGCTCAGGTACTTGGTCAGCGCCATGATCGAGATGTCCGCACCCAGGGTCAGCGGCCGGTACAGGTAGCCCGAACCCCAAGTATTGTCCACCGCCAACAGGATGCCGCGCGGTTTGCACAGGGCGGCGATGGCCGGCAAATCGCAGAGTTCATACAGCAGCGAACCGGGCACTTCGGTGTAGACCATTTTGGTGTTGGCTTGCAGCAGCGCTGGCAGGTCGCTGCCGTCCGGCGCGAAGTAGCTGACCTGAATGCCGAACGGCTGAAGAAACTCTCGAGCCAAGCGCCGCACGGGCGAATACACCGCGTCGGTGATCAGCACATGATCGCCGGGCCGCAGGTAGGCCAGGAATGTTTGCGCCACCGCTGCCAGGCCTGTGCCGAACAAGCGCGTGCGATAGCCGCCCTCAAGTTCGGTGACCAGGTCTTCCAAGGCGAACGCCGTCGGGTTGCCTCGGGCGCCGTAGCTCAGGACGCGCTCATGATCCCGGCGGGAACGGGCGTCGCGCATCTGCGCCAGGTTGTCGAACAGCACCGTGCTCAACCGCGTCACCGGGACGTTGACGCCGCGAGCACCATTGCCCTTTTCAGTGCGCGCGCAGTGGATCAGCCGAGTACGGACCCGCTCAGCACTGGACGCTTTCAGTGGCTTGAGACTGGCAATTTCCTCCTCGCTCATCTGCGCCAGCAAACCGATTTCCCACGCCAGGTATTGCCGCGCCGCGTCCTTGTTGCCGGAGTGGCGATCGTGGGTGAAGAACAGGAAGTCGATGCACTGCTCATCCGGCGGTGTGTTGCCCTCCTCGTCCAGTGCCAGGCCTTCCGCACGCCAGTCGCCGTCCAGCCGTCGAGTCTGCTTGCGCTGACGCTCGGGCAATTCCAGGGCCGCAAAAGCCGCCAACGCCGGATCGTCCGCCAGCAACACCACTGGCCGCTGTTCCCCCGCCAATTCGGCCGCCAGCAACGAACGGATCGACCAGCGTGAACCCGCGATATGACCTTTGCGATAACTCATGCTCGGGCGCAGATCCATCAGCGCGACCGCATCGTCCTTCAACGCATCGGCCAGTGCCTGCGGTGTGATCAGTGGCAACGCTTCAGTGGCGGCGACTTCAAGCCCGGGCAACACCAAACCACTGCTCGTGCCACCCTCAAGCACATCAGCCTCATGCCCCAACTGCCGCAGCCAACTCGCCACAATCGGCGCACGCACGCCATCGCTGTCGATCAGCACCAACCGCGCCTGGCGCACGCCGACATACAGATCCGTGGATTGAATCAACTGCCCGCCCGGCGTGTGTTGCGCCCCCGGCAGACTGCCGGCGGCAAACTCCTCAGCGGTGCGCACATCGCACAGAAACAAACTGCGGCCAGCCTCCCGCGACCACTGCTCAACCTGCGCCGCCGCAACCGTTTTCACACCAGCCTTTTGCGCCAGTTGCGCGGCGGCCAAGCGCTGAGCCGGCAAGGCGTCCGACGACACCTCATCGGCATAGCGCCGCGTGCTGCCGTGTTCCAGTTGCAAATCTTCCAGATACCAACCTTGCGTCCCGTTCTCCAGCGCATAGACCGGGTTCTTCACGCCCAGATTGATCAAGGTCTGCGCGCCGATAATGCTGCGGGTTCGACCGGCGCAATTGACCACGATGGGCGTGCTGTCGTCCGGCACCAGATCGTGCACGCGATAACCCAGCTCACCGTTCGGACAGCACACCGAACCGGGAATGGTCATCTTGCGGTATTCATCGAATGGCCGACCGTCGAGCACCACCAGCGGCTCGCCCCGGGCTTGCCATTCGGCGAGTTGCGCGGCGGTGACATGCGGCGTATGGCTGGCCTCTTCCACCAACTCGCCAAACGCCTTGGAGGGCACATGTACGCCGGCAAACAGCTGGAAACCGGCGGCCTGCCACCCCTCGGCGCCGCCCTCGAGAACATGCACGCAGCCATAACCCAACGCCTGCAAACGCCGGGCGGCACGCGCCGCAACATCGCCGCCGTCCTGGTCATAGATCACCAGCCGTACCTGAGGATTCGGCGCCAGACGCCGAGCCTCCAGCTCCAGGCGGCTGTAGGGCAGGTTCACGCCGAAAAACAGATGGGCTTCGCCATATTGGCCATGCTCACGCACGTCAAACAGGGCGATTTCCTGCCCGTCGAACAGCCACTGCTGCAGTTGCCCTGGAGTTACGGTCTGGCTCATGGAAGTCCCGCTTGAAAAATAGAGTTATTGAAGCGCGAGGGAGCGCTCATTGGCCGCGATGGCGCGGCCCTTGGCGTAGGCACGCTGAATGGCGGGCCGGGCCTTGAGGCGTTCGCGCCAGGCGTGGATCTGCGGGTAGTGCGCCAGGTCCTGGCCCTGTCGCAGCGGCTGAATCCACGGGAAGATCGCCATGTCGGCGACGGAGTATTCTCCCGCCACATACAGCACCTCGGACAACCGCGTTTCCAGCACCCGATACAGCCGCGTCGCCTCGGCATTCAGTAGGTCGAGGGCGAACGGAATCGGCTCCGGCGCCTTCTCCTTGAACAGTTGCAACTGGCTCAGGTACGGCGTGACATGTCCGACCTGCCAGAACAGCCATTCCTGGACCTTTTGCCGCTCGGCAGTCCCCGCTGGCGGCAGAAAACGCCCGGCCTTGTCGGCCAGGTAATTGAGGATCGCGCCAGATTCAAACAGGCTCAGCGGCGCGTCCAACGCCTCAGGTGAATGATCGACAATCGCCGGAATCCGCCCATTGGCGCTGATGCGCTGGAACGCTGCCTGCTTCTGCTCGCCTTCGCGGATGTTGATCGGCAATAGGCGATAATCCAGCCCAAGTTCTTCAAGCAGGATGCCGATCTTCAAGCCATTGCCAGTCGGCCAGTAATACAGATCGATCATGCGTAGGCCTTGATCGACGGGGCCATTTGCGAGGCGTTGTAGTTGAGAATCCGCCCGTCCGCCTCGACGCCATAACGGCCGTTGAGGGATTCCAGCGGCAAGCCATACAGGTGGAAATGCAGGGTCGCGGACTCGCCTTCGACACGAATGCCATGCAGGTCTTCGCCCAGGAACGCGATCGAGGTGCCGGGTTGCACGATCACTTCTTTTTCCAGGTGCAACGTGGTGAAGCCAGGCTCGCGGCCTTCATCGCTGCGCCCGTAGACGTAGTTGATTTCCTGGCCTTCGACGGCGCTGATGATCGCCCAGGTTTCGTGGTTGTGCGGCAGCGTACTTTTGCCCGGCAGCAACGAGTTCAGGTACAGCGTCGGCGTGTCACCGTCGTCATTCAGGCGATAGCGGAACGCGGTGTTGCCCTGCCCCGGCACGGGCGCCGGGAACGTGTGGAAATTGAACAGGTCGCGGCGCTCGGCCAGGGTTTCGAGCAAAGCGACGATTTCCACCAGCGCGGCGCGGTCAACGCCCCGTTGATTGATGACGCGGATTTTCTTGAGGAAATCCTCGATGACGACGGCACGGTTATCGGTACTCATGAATTAGCTCCTCGGTTACACGGACAGGCTGTAGCGGCTCAGGTTGGTCAACAGGTACGGATCGTTGGAATGTGCCGGGCGGCGTCCCGGATCACCCAAGGCATGGCGCAAGAACTCTTGGGTTCGTTCGCTGCCCGGGTGCTGGAAAATTTGTGCGGCGCTGCCATGTTCGACGATCACGCCGTTTTCGGTGAAGTAGACGATGTCGCTGATCTCTTCGGCAAAGCGCATTTCGTGGGTCACCAGTACGCAGGTCATGCCCTCTTCGGTCAGCTCGCGAATCACCGTCAGCACCTCGCCGACGGTTTCCGGATCGAGGGCCGAGGTCACTTCATCAAACAGAATCAATTCCGGGCGCATGGCCAAGGCCCGGGCAATCGCCACCCGTTGTTGCTGGCCACCGGACAACTGGCCCGGATAGGCATCAGCCTTGTGTTCCATGCGCACTTTGGCGAGCAATGCCCGGGCTTCTTTCTCGGCGTCAGTCCGGCTGCGCCCCAAGACCTTGCGTGGCGCGATCATCAGGTTTTCCAGCACCGACAAATGCGGGAACAGGTTGTACTGCTGGAACACAAACCCCACGCGCTTGCGCAACTCGATGCGCTGGGCTTCCTTGGCCAGGGTGTGCACGTCGGTGGCGCCGACGCGGATGCTGCCCCGTTGAGGCTGCAACAGCCCGGTGATGCAGCGCAGGATGGTCGATTTGCCGGAGCCCGACGGGCCGATGATCGACACGGCCTGGCCGCGATGAACGTCGAGGTCGATGCCCTTGAGCACCGGGTTGGCGCCGAATGACAGGTGCAAATCGCGCAGGCTGACCAGGGGCTCGGCGACGGTTTCAATAGAAGGCATAACGTCGCTCCAGGCGTTGGGTCAGTCGGGAAATCGGGTAGCAATAGGCAAAGAACAGCACCAGCAAACTCAGGTAAATCACTACGGTAAAACCGGTCATGTTCACGGTGTTGCTGGCGATCTGCGCGGTGTCGATCACGTCATGCACCCCCACCAGCGAGGCCAGCGCCGTGCCCATGGTGATCACCGCGTAGAGGTTCATCCACGGCGGCAACATCCGCTTGAAACACTGCGGCAGGATGATCGAACGGAAAATCTGCCCACGGGTGAAGGCCAGGGACCGCGCCGCTTCCCATTGGGTGCTGGGGATCGAGCCGATGGCGCCGCGGAAGATTTCCGCGACGTTGGCACTCGCCGGCAACGCCAGGCCAATGGTGACTTTCACCCAGTCCGGGAATGAGACGTAGGTGCTGCCGAGCTTGATTTCGAACGGGAACACGTAGGTGGTGAAATAGATCAGCACCAGCCACGGTGCATTGCGGAAAATCTGCACCCAGATCTGCGCCGGCAAGCGCAACAGTCTTAGCGGCGATACGGCCAATGCGCCCACCAGCAAGCCCAACAACGAACCCAGACCGATCGCCACCAGGCTGATCAGAATGTTCTGGCCGAAGCCCACGGCCAAGGCCGGCGACCATTGCAGCAAGGCCTTGAACACCGGACTTTGCGGGGCGAAGTACAGCAGAAACAACACCGCGCCAGCCAACAACAGCAACTTGCCGACATGCCGGCGCGGCCAGGCCAGCGGTGCGCTGACGGACGATTCAATGGCCATAGCCGGGCATCCTCAGGCGCGCTTCGAGCAAGCGCCCCACGCAATTGACGATAAAACTCAGCAGGCCGAAAAAGCTCAGGATCAGGATCATCAGTTCCAGCACGTTATCGCTTTGGGTCCAGATCATGATTGCCGCGTAGGTGATGTCACCGACGGCAATCGCCGAGGCTACGGCGGTCATTTTCACCAGGTCGATCAGGTTGTTGATCAGCGACGGCAAGGCAAAGCGCAGGGCCAGTGGCAGTTGCACGTTCCAGAGCAACTGGCGGCTGCTGAAGGCCAGGGAGCTGGCGGCCTCGAGGGTCACCGCTGGCACCGCCTCGATGCCGGCGCGCAAGGCTTCGGCGTGGAACGCACCTTTGTGCAGCGAGATCACGATCACCACCCAGGCAAACGGGGTCAGCGGGTTGGCCGTGCCGACGGCTTGAGTCAGCAGCATGTTCAGCACCAGGAACGCGCAATACAGCTGCACCAAGGTCGGTGTGTTGCGGGTGACTTCGATAAACACCCGTGCCGGTTTTGCCAGCCAGGGTTTGCCCGAGGTCAGCATCGCCGCCAACCCGACACCAGCCAGCAAACTGCCGACGATGGTGAACAGGCACAGCAGCGCGGTGGTCAGCGCGCCCTGCTCCAGCGTGCCGCGTTGATAGGCGTCCAGCAGGAAGTTGTAATTGAGGCCAAACCCGGCAGTCCAGTGGACGAACAGCTCCAACAGATGACTCATGCGTCGCCCCGTAATTGCCCGCAGGCGTGAGCGATGCGGCGTCCGGCTTCGGCAACGCTGTCGGTCGCGGTGGCGATGGACAGGCGAAACCACGGCGACAAGCCATAAGCAATGCCCGCGACACCGGCCACGCCCTCCTCCAGCAAATACGCGACGACGTCGGCGTCGTTTTGCAGGCGTTCGCCGTTCGGGCGAAAACGACCCAACAGGCCTTCGCAGCGCACAAACACGAAGAAGCCCCCATGGGGTTCAAGCACTTCCAGACCGTTCACGGCTTTTAACGCCGTCACCAACAGGTCCCGACGCTGCTGATAGGCTGCGACCTGGACCGGCAAGAAATCCAGCCCACCATCGAACGCGGCCAACGCAGCAGCCTGTCCGACCGAGGAAGCGCCTGAAGTCGATTGCGACTGCACCACCGCCATCGCGCTGGCCAGCACCTGCGGCCCGGCCCCGAAACCGATGCGCCAACCGGTCATGGCGTAAGTCTTGGACACGCCGCCCACCAACAGGCAACGCGGCTGCAGATCCGGCGCGACGTTCAGCAAACTCTGCGGTGGCTGGCCATCGAAGCGGATATGTTCGTAAAGCTCATCCAGCAGAATCAGCACCTGCGGATGCCGACGCAGCACCTCGGCCAACGCCTGCAATTCCGCAACGCTGTACACCGCGCCACTTGGGTTGCCGGGGCCGTTGAGGATCAGCCAACGGGTGCGCTCGCCGATGTGTTGCTCCAACTGGCCCGGCGTCAGTTTGCAGCCCTGGGCCAACCCGCATTCGATGAATACCGGCTCGCCGCCATTGAAGCGCACGCTGTCCGGGAACGACGGCCAGTACGGCGTCGGCACCAGTACTTCGTCACCATCGTCGAGGGTCGCAGCGAAAGCGTTGAAGATGATCTGCTTGGCGCCGTTGGCAATCACGATGGATTCGAGCGGGTAATCCAGCCGATTTTCACGCTGGAGTTTGCGCTGTACGGCCAGTCTTAACGCCTTCACTCCGGGCGTCGGTGTGTACTTGGTCGCACCGGCGGCGATGGCAGCGCAGGCCGCTTGTTTGATGTGCTCCGGCGTGTCGAAATCCGGCTCGCCGGTGGTCAGGTCGAGGATGTCGCGACCGGTTTCACGCAACGCCGTGGCTTGGGATTTGGCCGCCGCATTAGCCGACAACGACACCCGCTGCACACGTTTTGACAGACGAAGGCTCATGGCTTCAACACCTCCACGACTTTGCCCGGATTGAGCAGGTTTTTCGGGTCCAGGGCGTGCTTGATGCGGCGCATCAGGTCGAGTTCCACCGGGCTTTTATAGCGCTCCAGCAAACCGGTTTTGCGCTGGCCGATGCCATGTTCGGCGCTGATGGAGCCGCCGTGGGCGTGGGCGCTGTCGTGGACCAACAGGCTGAGCGCCGCGTAGTTGGCCATGTGCGCCTCGACCGTCGAATCCAGCGGATGAGAGACGTTGTAATGCAGGTTGCCGTCGCCCAAATGGCCGAAGGTGAAATTCCACACGCCGGGAAAATGCGTTTGCAACAGCGCATCGGTGTGCGCGACAAACGCCACCACCTCGGAAATCGGCACCGAGATGTCGTGCTTCATGTTGCGCCCGGCACGCTTCTGCGCCTCGCTCATGTTCTCCCGCAACAGCCACAACCCTTCGCTTTGGGCCAGGCTTTCGGCGATCAGCGCATTGGCCAGCAGTTTCAGTTCAAAAGCTTCACCGAGCACCGTTTCAAAGGCTTCGCGGGCATGGCTTTCGCTGTGGTTGTCGGAGAGTTCCAGCAGCGCGAACCACGGCTGCGCAGCGCCGAGAAACGGTTGCGGACCTTGGGGAAACTGCTCGCGCAGCAAGGCCAGGCAATCGGCACTGAGCAATTCGAACGCGGTCAGGCTGGCACCGAAACCGGCGCGGGCATGGGACAGAAATTTTACAGCCTGAGCTAATGAGTCAAAGGCCAACAGCGCAGTGGCCTGGGCCTTGGGCAGCGGAAACAGTTTGAGGGTCGCGGCGGTGATGATGCCGAGGGTGCCTTCGCTGCCGATAAACAGGTCGCGCAGGTCGTAACCCGTGTTGTCCTTGCGCAGACCACGCAGGCCATTCCAGATTTCGCCCTGGGCGGTGACCACTTCCAGGCCCAGGGTCAGCTCGCGGGTATTGCCATAACGCAGCACCGCCGTGCCGCCCGCATTGGTGCCGAGATTGCCGCCAATCGTGCAACTGCCTTCGGCGCCCAGGCTCAGGGGAAACAGGCGTCCGGCGTTACGCGCCACGTCCTGCACGGTTTGCAGAATGCAGCCGGCCTCGACGGTCAGGGTGTCATTGTCGGTATCAACGGCGCGCACCCGGTTCAGGCGATCGAGCAACAACAGCACGGCGCGGCCACTCGCATCGGGGGTCGCGCCGCCCATCAAACCGGTGTTGCCGCCCTGCACCACCACCGGCGTATCTGACGCCACGCAAGCGCGCACCACCGCCGCGACTTCCTCGGTGTTCGCCGGGTGTATGGCGGCGATCACCTGGCCGACGTAACGGCCCTGCTTGTCAGTCAGGTACGGCGCGGCCTCTTCGCCACTTTGCACGTGACGGGCGCCGAGCAACTGCTGCAATGTCGCGAACAACCCTTGGCTCATGGCTGAACCGCCAATGGCGCGGCGTTGCGGTATTGCTCATGCAGATCTCGCAGGGCCTGGGATGGCGCCATGCCGGTGCGCTCGCCCAACGCGATCAACCAGCCGCTGCGGTGCCAGTCGCGGACGATGGCATCCAGCTTGGCCTGGGTGTCGTGCTCGCCTTTGCGAATCCAGATCACCGAATTCGACGGGATCAAATCCCCCGGCAGCGGAATTTCATAACCGGCCCATTCGGCATCGCTCAACAACGCATGCATGGTCGGGCTGACATGCACCGCCGCCACACACCCATTGCCACGCAGGGACAACAGTGATTCGGATTGACTGCGGAAGGCCTTGATCTCGGCGCCGTAGGTTTCCTGCAACGGCTTGATGAAGTTGCTGCCCTGGGACACGCACACAGGCTTGCCCTTGAGATCGGCCCACTGAGTGATGCCCGAGCCTTTGCGAATCAAAGCGGCGCCGCCGACTTCTTCATAAGGTGTCGGCACGTAGTCGAGAATCTCGGCGCGCTCTTCGGTGAACTGCATGTTGGCGATCAGGATGTCGACCTTGCCCTGTTGCAGGAACTGCACGCGGTTAGGCGCCAGCACCGAAACGGTCTTGGTTTCGACCCCCAGCGCCTGGCCGATGCCCTTGGCCAATTCGACGTTATAGCCCAGGTGTTCGCCGGTTTTCGGGTCGATGGTGCCGAACGGCGGCCCGCTGAGAATCACCCCGACACTGACGGCGTGACGTTGCCCGATCTTGTCCAGGGTGGCGTCCGCCTGCACCAGGCTGGCGGCCAGCGCGGCGCACCCGGCCAGGCACAGGGTGGTCAGGGTTTTAGCGGAAAAAAGTGGCTTCATGCACGGCTACCTTGAGCGTTGATCGATTGAAAACGAGAGCCGGACTCAGGCGCCGTTGGCCTGGAACTGTTTCTGAAACTCGACCAGCGCCGGGGATGCCGGGGTGATGTGGTTGCGGGTCTGGGCTTCGATCAGCCAGCCGCTGCGGTGCAGCTCTTTGATGATCGGGTCGAGTTTGGCCTGGGTGTCGCTTTCGCCACGGCGGGTCCAGATCACCGACGGCGCCGGGTTGAGTTCCGGGGCGATCGCGCGATAGCCCTGCCATTCGGCGGTGTCGGCAATCAACGGGTTGATCAGCGTGGCGTCGTGCACGGCGGCGACGCAGTTGTTGCCGCGCAGGGCCAGCAAGGATTCCGACGAGCTCTTGAACGCCTTGATCTCGGCGCCCAACTCGGTCAGCGGCTTGACGTAGCTGCTGCCCTGGGAGGTGCAGACCGGTTGGTTTTTCAGGCCTTCCCAGCGGGTGATCTTGCTGTCCTTCAGGACGGCTGCGGTGCCGCCGACACGGTAGAACGGCGTCGGCACAAAGCCGAGGATTTCGCCGCGTTCGGCGGTCCATTCCATGTTGGCGATCAGCAAATCGACTTTGCCCTGTTGCAGAAATTGCACGCGGTTAGCCGGCAGTACCGGCACCAGTTGCACCTCGGCTTTAAGTTGCCGGCCGAGTTCTTCAGCCAGGTCCACGTTCAAACCGCGAGGTTTCTGGCTGGCGGGATCGATGCCGCCAAAAGGACCGCCGGACAGCAGCACGCCGACCACCAGCACATGACGTTGCTCGATTTTTTCAAGGGTGGCATCAGCCTGAGCGGCACTCATGCCAGCCAACGAGACCAAAGCGCCCAGCATGACAGGCAACAATCGTTTTACAGGTGAGCGCTCGAACAACATGGATTTCCCCTCTTGGATGATCGGCGTACCCCGACCTGATGAGTGGCATCCTAGGTACAGCGCTCAGGCAACGGAAATGCAAATATCTAATATCGTTATAACTCGGAAGGTTTTGTTTTTTAGAAAAATGCTTATAACGGCGCTTTTACTGGCTCTTCAGGCCACTCAATAAAATTCGTTTCGCCGAAAACATAAAAATATGTAATGTTTAGGTTCGTGCCCTTGATATAAAAACTGCCATGTCCACCCTTGATCTCGAATTACTGCGCACCTTCATTGCCGTGGTCGATTACCACAGTTTTGCCGAGGCCGGCGCGCAACTGGACCGTACGCAATCGTCGGTCACCCAACACATGCAGCGCCTGGAACAACAGGTCGGCGTGAGTCTGTTCGAGAAGCGCGGGCGGCAAAAGCAGCTCACGGAGGCCGGCCAGCAATTGCTGAGGCATGCGCGGCAGATGCTTTCGCTCAACGATGACGCGCTCAATTCCCTGCGGGAAAGCAGCTTGAGCGGTGTGCTGCGCATCGGTTCGCCCCATGACATCGCCGATACCATCCTGCCGCCGATGCTCAGTCACATCGCCCGTTCAGCACCGCGCTTGCGGCTGGAGATCGACGTCGGGCGCAGTCCGTTCCTGATGGATGACTTGCACCGGGGCAAGGTGGATATGGTGATTTCTACCCGCCAGGACCCGAGCCTTGAAGGCTTCGCCTTGCGCACCTCGCCGGTGTGGTGGATTTGCTCGGCGCAGTACATTCACAACCCCGGCGAACCGCTGCCGCTGATTCTGGTGGATGAACCGAGCATCTATCGTCGCTATGCACTGGAAGCGCTGGAGCGGGCGAACATTCCCTGGCGCCAGGCATACCTGGCGTCGAACCTGATCGGCATTAAAGCCGCGACCCACGCAGGGCTGGGCGTGACCCCGAGAAGCATGGAAATGCTCGGGCCGGACATGCGGGTATTGGGGGAAAACGATGGATTGCCGCGCTTGCCGGACGTGACGTATTACTTGTGGATTCGGCCGAATACGGTGAATCCGCTGGTGCGCCGGGCCTACGATCTGATCAAGAGCAATCAAGGCCACTGACAATACAAACCAAAACGGTAGGAGCAAGGCTTGCCCGCGATGGCGTCTTCAAGATCGTCATCGCGGGCAAGCCTTGCTCCTACAGAGGTTATGTTTACCGGTGATGGCGCCTGCAAGATCGCTATCGCGGGCAAGCCTTGCTCCTACAGAGGTCATGTTTACCGGCGATGGCGCCCCGAAGATCGCCATCGCGGGCGAGCCTTGCTCCTACGAGGTTAACAACACTTCGGCCCCGCCTTGCTGCCGTAGCGCGCCTCCTGACGTTCCCGGAAGAACATCTCGTAGCTCATCACCGGTTTGTCCGGGTGTTTGGTTTGCATGTGCTCGACGTAATTGTCGTAGTCGGGCATGCCGACCATCAGGCGCGCGGCCTGACCGAGGTATTTACCGAGGCGACTCAGGTCATTGAACATCGTGGCGATCCTCGATCACGCGTCCGGCACGGCCTGGAACGGCGATTCTTTATCCGTGCGTTCCTTGCTGCCCCAAGCCGAAATCCCGACCTTGAGCGCGTAGAACAGGATGCTGAACACCACGAACAGAAACAGCGCCGTCAGCGTTGCGTTGGTGTAGGCGTTCCAGATCACGTGTTGCATCTGGTCGATGCTTTTGGCCGGGGCGAGGATCTGACCGCTGGCCAGGGCATCGCTGTATTTCTTCGCCAGGGCCAGGAAGCCAATCGCCGGATTAGCGTCGAACAACTTGATGAAACCGGCGGTGGTGGTGCAGATCAACAACCACGCCGCTGGCACCAAGGTCACCCAGATGTAGCGCTGGCGTTTCATTTTGATCAGCACAACCGTGGCGAGCATCAGCGCGATGCCGGCGAGCATCTGGTTGGAGATGCCGAACAGCGGCCACAAGGTGTTGATGCCGCCCAGCGGATCGATCACGCCTTGATAGAGCAAGTACCCCCACATCGCCACACAACCGGCGGTGGCGATCAGGTTGGCGGTCCAGGATTCCGTGCGCTTGAGCGCCGGAACGAAGGAGCCAAGCAAATCCTGGAGCATAAAACGTCCGGCCCGCGTGCCCGCATCGACGGCGGTCAGGATAAACAGCGCTTCAAACAGGATCGCGAAGTGGTACCAGAACGCCATGGTGTTTTCACCCGGCAGAACGCTGTGCAGGATCTGCGCAATGCCGACGGCCAGGGTCGGCGCACCGCCGGCGCGAGCCAGCACGGTGGTTTCACCGATGTCGTGGGCCACCGCTTGCAGCGCTTCCGGCGTAATCGAAAAACCCCAACTGCTGACGGTTTGCGCCACTTGAATCACGTCACCACCGACCACGGCGGCCGGGCTGTTCATGGCGAAGTACACGCCCGGCTCGATCACCGAGGCGGCAACCATCGCCATGATCGCGACAAACGATTCCATCAACATGCCGCCATAGCCGATGTAACGGGCATGGCCTTCGCTGGCGAGCAACTTCGGCGTGGTGCCGGAGGCGATCAACGCGTGGAAACCCGAGACCGCACCGCACGCGATGGTGATGAACAGGAACGGGAACAAACCGCCCTTCCACACCGGGCCGGTGCCGTCGATGAACTGGGTCAGGGCCGGCATTTTCAGCTCGGGCATGGTCACCAGGATGCCGATGGCCAACGCGATGATGGTGCCGATTTTCAGGAAGGTGGAGAGGTAGTCACGCGGGGCCAGAATCAGCCACACCGGCATGACCGCCGCAACGAAACCGTAGCCGATCAGCATCCAGGTGATCTGGATTCCGGTGAAGCTGAAGGCCTTGGCCCAGACCGGATCAGCGGCAATCTGCCCACCGACGAAGATCGAACCGAGCAGCAGCGCCACGCCGATCACCGAGATTTCACCGATGCGGCCCGGACGGATGTAGCGCATGTAAATGCCCATGAACATCGCAATCGGGATGGTCGCCATCACGGTGAACATGCCCCACGGGCTATCGGCCAAAGCCTTGACCACGATCAGCGCCAGCACCGCGAGGATGATGATCATGATCAGGAAGCAGCCAAACAGCGCGATGGTGCCGGGAACCCGGCCCATTTCTTCGCGGACCATGTCACCCAGGGAACGACCATTGCGGCGGGTGGACATGAACAGGACCATAAAGTCCTGAACCGCACCGGCGAACACCACCCCGGCAATCAGCCAGAGCGTGCCGGGCAAGTAACCCATCTGCGCGGCCAGAACTGGACCGACCAAAGGCCCGGCGCCGGCAATCGCGGCGAAGTGGTGACCGAAAAGAATGTGTTTGTTGGTCGGGACGTAATCCAGGCCATCGTTGTTGAGGACGGCGGGAGTGGCTCGATTGGGATCGAGTTGCATCACCTTGGTGGCGATGAACAGGCTGTAGTAGCGGTAGGCAACAAGGTAGATGGCGGTGGCGGCGACGACAATCCAGAGGGCGTTGATCGCTTCGCCGCGGCGCAGGGCCACGACACTCAGCGCAATCGCTCCAATGACAGCCACGACAAACCAGGCGAGGTGTTTAACCAGACGGGTCATTGCGTGTCTCCTGCCGGCAGTCCGATAGGCCGCGGCGATAATTTTTATAATTGGTGCCCGTTATGCGAGCCTGCCTAATATCCGCGCATGTCGCCATCAGTGAAATCCGCAGTACTACGTAAGGCCCTTCTACGTAGTACTACGCAGATCGCCCGATCCCGTTAGTCCGCCCGCGCTTCAGGCTGGCGAAGTAAAGGTCTTTTTGGCCTATCATGCCCCCACCACGACACCCGCCAACGGCCCTGCCGCACCGTCGCCCGGTCTGGACAGGAGTAGATATGCAGCTCAAACACAAAATCGTTGCCCTCGGCATCCTGCCGCTGATCCTGGCGATTGCCGTCATTTGCGCGTTGGTTATCGTCCAGAATCGACAGCTCGGCGAGCAGCAGGCGCAGTTGATCGAGGACAGCATCCTCGCCAGCAAACGGGCCGAACTGAAAAACTACGTAGAAATGGCCAAGAGCCTGATCGAACCGCTGTACGCCGACGGCAAGGGTGACGAAGTCGCGCAGCAGCGCGTGCTCGAAGAGCTGCGCAAACTGAGCTTCGGGATTGACGGCTACTTCTTCGTGTATGACCGCCAGGGTCGCAGCCTGATGCACGCGCGGCAGTCCGAACTGGTCGGCAAATACCTCTGGAACATGACCGACCCCCACGGCTTGCCGGTGATTCAGGCGTTGCTGAAAAGCGCCGAATCCGGCGCCGGTTTTCAACGCTATGCCTGGAAAAAACCCTCGACCGGGGCGGTCACTGACAAGCTCGCCTATGTGGTGATGCTGGACCGTTGGGGCTGGATGCTCGGCACCGGCATCTACCTTGAAGACGTCGAACAGGCAACTCAGCAAGCCCGTAATGAAGTCGCCCAGGGCATCCACGGCACCATGCTTGCCATCGCCGCTGTCGCGCTGATTGCCGTGCTGCTGGTGTTTATCAGCGGCATGACCCTGAACGTCAGCGAACATCGCCTGGCCGACAAGAAACTCCAGCGCCTCAACCAGCGCATCGTCAGTCTTCAGGAAGAGGAACGCTCGCGAGTGTCCCGCGAACTGCATGACGGCATCAGCCAGTTGCTGGTGTCGATCAAGTTCCAGTTCGAACTGGCCAGCCACTTGATCGAGGCCGGCCGCGACAATGGCCTGAATGTTTTACACGAGGCCACCGAGCGCCTCGGCAGTGCCATCGGCGAGGTGCGAAGCATTTCCCATGACTTGCGTTCATCGCTGCTCGACACCCTGGGCCTGCCCGCCGCCATGGGTCAACTGGCCGCCGAGTTCCAGCAACGCAGTGGTTTGCAGGTGAACTATGAAAGCGAGTTGGTCGAGTGTGATTTGGTGGACGGCGCGGCGGTGGCGCTGTTCCGCATCGCCCAGGAAGGCCTGACCAATATTGAACGGCATGCCCAGGCGAGTACGGTGTCGATCACGCTGCAAGGTTCCGACGATGCACTGCGCCTGGTCATCGTCGACGACGGCATCGGTTTTAACGTCAATCGCGTCGAACGCCTGAACGCCGGTATCGGCTTGCGCAATATCCGTGAACGGGTGGAGCACTTCGGTGGCCGACTCGACCTTCATTCAACGCCGGGCCGCAGCGAGCTGAATGTGCTGCTGCCCCTGAGTGTGACGGCCGCCTGAGCCGATCACCGTTGCACAACAATAAGAGAAATAACTGATGAGCCTTCCCTTTCCGATCCGCGTCGCCCTCGTTGACGATCATTCCCTGGTCCGCGACGGCATTCGTGCCTTGCTGGCGGTAGTGGATTTTCTCGACATCGTCGGTGAAGCCGACAGCGGTGCCAGCGCGGTTGAAATGGTCGCCCGGACCCTGCCCGATCTGCTGCTGGTGGACATCGGCCTCAAGGACATGAACGGTCTTGAGCTGACACGGCTGCTGCGCCGCGAACATCCGTCGATCAAGATTCTGATTTTGAGCATGTACGACAACAACGAGTACGTGAGCGAGTCGGTACGCTCAGGCGCCAGCGGCTACGTGCTGAAGAATTCGCCATCGCGGGAAATCATTGCGGCGATCGAAGCGATTGCCAGCGGCGGCACGTTCTACAGCGCCGAAATCGCCCAGAAACTGGCGGCCGAGCGCCCCACCGACAACGAGCTCACCCCGCGTGAAAGCGAGGTGCTGTGCAAAATGCTGTTGGGGCTGAACAACAAGGAAATGGCACGCGAGCTCGACATCAGCGTGCGCACGGTGGAAACCCATCGTCTGAGCATCCGCCGCAAACTGAACATCGACAAACCGGCGGCGTTGCTCAACTACGCGATTGAGCGTGGGTTGATTTCCCGCTGAGAATCTCGAGTCACACAAAATGTGTGATCAGGAGGCTTCTCTGTGGCGAGTTCCCTCGCCACAAGGACAGTGTTTCCTCTAAACAGGATTTAGAGCTTGGCAATCGACACTTCGGTGGATTTAACGAACGCGATCACTTCACTGCCAATTTTCAATTCCAGATCGCGCACCGAGCGGGTGGTGATCACCGAGGTAACGATGCCGGACGCGGTTTGAACATCGATTTCGGAAACCACTTCGCCTTCCAGGATTTCCTTGATGACGCCTTTGAACTGGTTACGAACGTTGATCGCTTTGATAGTCATGTTTGAGGCTTCCTGTCTGATGTGGGGCAAAACCGCACTGAGGTGCAGGCCTTCAAAATGCACCTGATCAAAGAACATTAAAAGGAATAAATAACGATTTGGTTATTCCTGTATAGAATATTAAAAACCCTTAAGCTCAGACCTAAAAATTATTTAAAGAATAATTCTTAGAACCTTATGCTCATGACAGATAGCCACCTTCTCCTTTGCTAACTGTTGAGTCCGCCATGTCGAAGCCCCTGAAAAACGCTGTCCTGACCGGTCTGGTTGTTGCGCTCGCCTTGTCTTTCACGCTCCAGGCCCAGGCGCGAGAAACGGTGCGGATCGGTTACCAGAAATCATCGACTCTGATCACCCTGCTGAAAACCCAGGGCACCCTGGAAAAGACCCTTGCGCAGAACAACATCGATGTCACCTGGCACGAGTTCTCCAGTGGCTTGCCGCTGCTGGAAGCGTTGAATGTCGGTAATGTCGATATCAGCGCCGACGTGGCCGACACCGTGCCGATTTTCGCTCAGGCCGCCCAAGCCAAACTGACGTATTTTGCCGAGGAGGCGCCCTCGCCTTCAGCCCAGGCGATTGTCGTGCGCAAGGATTCGCCCTTGCAGCGACTGGTGGATTTGAAAGGCAAAAAAATTGCGGTGACTAAAGCCGCCGGCTCGCACTACCTGCTGATCGCGGCGCTGAACAAGGCCGGTTTGAAATTTTCCGACATTGAGCCGGCCTACCTGTCACCGGCCGATGGCCGGGCGGCATTCGAGAACAACAAGGTCGATGCCTGGGTCACCTGGGAACCCTTCCTCACCGGCGTACAACGTCAACTGCCGACCCGCACCCTGGCGGACGGCACCGGTCTGGCCAGTTACAAACGCTACTACCTGACCAGTAACACCTACGCCAAGGCCCACCCTGAAGTCTTGAAGCTGGTTTACCAGCAATTGCAGAAGACCGGCGACTGGGTGAAACACAATCCCCGCGATGCCGCGCAAGTGCTCGGCCCGCTCTGGGGCAACCTTGATGTGGAAACCGTCGAGGCCGCCAATGCCCATCGCAGTTATCAGGTTGAACCGGTGAAAGCCGATCAGTTGGGCGAACAGCAAAAAATCGCCGACGCATTTTTTGCCGAAGGCTTGCTGCCCAAGGCAGTGGATGCCAAAGACGTCGAGATCTGGAAACCCTAGAACTTGGCCCTGAGGGAAGTGCTCACAAATATCTGACTCACCCAGAATCAATTGTGGGAGCGGGCTTGCTCGCGAAAGCGGTGTGTCAGTCAGCATAAATGTTGAATGACCGATTGCATTCGCGAGCAAGCCCGCACACAGCGAGATTGCTGTTTGTTGCTCGCGATCTACCCCAGGTTCGCATGCCCCCAACGCCGATGCAGCCCGCGCGCCAGTGCATCGAGGGCAAAGCCCAGCACGCCGATCAGCAGCACCATCGCCATCAGTTCCGAATAGGCCAGTCGATCCCGCGTATCAAGAATGAAGTAGCCCAACCCGGCGCTGACGCCGAGCATTTCGCACGGCACCAGCACGATCCACAGAATGCCGATGGACAGCCGCACGCCGGTCAGCACATGCCCAAGCACGCCCGGCAAAATCACCTTGCGCAAGGTTTCCCAACGCGTTGCACTCAGGCTGCGGCTCAGTTGCAGCCAGCGCGGATCGAGCTGACGCACCCCGGCCACGGTGTTGAGCAGGATCGGCCAGACCGCAGCGAAGGTCAGCAGGAAATAGATCGGCTGGTCTCCCACCCCCATCAGCATCACCACCACCGGCATCCATGACAGCGGCGAAATCATCCTCAGGAACTGAAAGGCCGGCGTCGTCGCGGATTCAAGATGTCGATAACTGCCGATCAGCAGCCCCAACGGCACGCCAATCAGCAATGCCAGCAGCAGCCCGACGAGGATGCGCTTGAGGCTGACGAACACATGCTCGTACAACTCGCCGCGCCCGAGCAATTCCACCAGGCTGACCAGCGTCGCTTGCGGTGAGAACCGCGCTGCCAGGCCCTCGGTACCACCGAACAGTCGTACACCCAGCCACCACCCGAGCAACAGGCACAACAGCCCCGCCACACCCAGCCCCCAATGCAGGAGCGATGAGGTTTGTTTGCGCATCAGAGACTGAACTCCTCGCTGCGTTCGAAGCTGTCCGGCAAGCCGAACGCCTTAAGCCCCCCGACGGCGGCGATGGCGTTACGCACAAAGCGGTCGTCCACCAGATCCCGGGCGGTGTGCTGCGGGTCGAGGCTGGCGAGGAAACCTTTATCACCTTCGATCAGCGTGTCCTTGAGGCGCCGGACCAGTTCTTCGGTGTAACTCGGGAACGGGTATGGCTGGAAGTCGATGCGCTGCTCGTCCCAGTGGCTGTGCTGGATCGCGCCGCTGGCCAGGTATTGCTCGCGGTCCACCGGATTGGGCGCCAACACCCGGCTCAACACTTGCTGAGCGTGGGGCGTGTAGCGGTTTTCGCCGTCCTTGGAGAGTAATTTCGCAGCCTCGGCGCGGTTGTCGCGGGTCCACAGTTGCGCCTTGACGATGGCGTTGACCACTTTCTGCGACCACTCGGGGCGGTTGTTCAAATCCTGCTCGTGCATAAACACCACGCAGCAGGCGTGATTGCGCCAGATGTCCCCGGTAAAGCGCTGGACCCGGCCGACCTTAAGCTCTTCAGCCAGGGCATTAAACGGCTCGGCCACGATGTAGCCGGCAATGCGTTTGCTGGCCAGGGCCGGCGGCATGTCCGACGGTGGCAACACCAGCAGATTGACTTCGTTCGGCGCAATTACCGAGTTCGCCGATTTGCTCACGGGCACCAGTGCGTGATCACGAAACAGTTGCTGCACCACCACGTTATGAATCGAGTACCAGAACGGAATCGCCACCGATTGCCCGCCCAGTTGCTTGACCTCGGTGATGCCCGGCGCCACGGTCAAACCCGAACCGCCCACATGGTTCCAGGCCACGACTTTGGCCGGGACTTTGCTCCCGTAGCGCGCCCAAACGGTCATCGGCGACAACAAGTGAATCACGTTGACCTGGCCGGAAATAAACGCCTCGATCACCTGCGCCCAACTGCGCAGCAACACCGGGCGCTCAGCCTGGATGCCTTCGGCTTCGAACAGACCGTTGTTGTGCGCCACCAGCAGCGGCGTGGCGTCGGTGATCGGCAAGTAGCCGATCCGCACCGGGGCGTCGGGCTCTGAGGCGGCGCGGGCTTGCAGACTGTTGAGCAGCGGCAAGGCGCCGGCGGCGGTCAGCAAGGCGCTGAGTTTAAGGAAGTCACGACGTGTGTGAGTGAAGTCGTCCAGGCACATGGTCAATCTCCGACGGTTCAGGCAAGGGTTGGGTTTGGGGATTGCGGCTCGCCCGCCGAAGGGTTTTGAGAATCTCGATACGCAGCGCGCCCAGTTCGTCCACCAGCTCGGCACGGGGCTGAGGCAGGTCGATGCGCCACTCACCGAGGGTCCGCGCCGGGCTGTTACCCAGTAGCAGAATCCGCTCGGAAAGCAGCAGGGCTTCATCAATGTCGTGGGTGATCAACACCGCAGCGGTGTTGTGTTCGGCAATGACGTGAAGCAGCAGTTGTTGCATGTCGGCGCGGGTCACTTCATCCAGCGCGCCGAAGGGTTCGTCCAGCAGCAACACTTGCGGCTGACGGGCCAGGCAACGGGCAATCGCAGTGCGCTGGGCCATGCCGCCGGAGAGTTGCGCCGGGTAATGTTGCCGGGCGTGTTGCAGGCCGACGGCAGTGATGGCGTGGTCGATTCGCCCCTTGAGTTCAATCGCGCTCAGGTGCGGTTGGCGAGCGAAATCCAGGCCGAACGCGACGTTCTTTTCCAGGGTCAGCCAGGGCAACAGGCTCGGGTCTTGAAACGCCACCGCAACCCGGGGATGCGGGCCGTTCAACGGTTCGCCGAGCAAACTGACGCTGCCGCGATGGGCCGTCTGCAACCCGGCCAGCACCCGTAGCAAGCTCGACTTGCCGACGCCGCTGGGGCCGAGGATCGACACCACTTCCCCGGGCCGCAATTGCAAGTCGAAATCCTCCAGCACCGTTTGCCAACCGGACTCCCGTGGGTAACCGAGGCTGATGCCGCTGGCCTGCAATAACGGGCCACTCATGCCAGCGTTTCCCGTTCCTGGCGTTGCAGTTCGGCGCGCAATTGCACCAGGCTCGGCGTGACAATCGGCACAAAAGCCGACTCGCGCCAGCGCCGGGCGAAACCGCTGCCATGCTCGCTCAGGTAGGCCTTGCCGCCACTGGCCTGCAACTCCAGTTGCACCGCGCTGGCGGCGGATTCGGCCAAGGCAATGCGCAGGCGGAACAGCGCGGCCGGACGCGCCAGGAAGCGACCCTCCAACAGCCCGTTTTTCAGTTCGCTGACGGTGTGTTCCAACTGGGCGCGTTGTTCGCTCAAGGGTTCCAGCAAGATTGAGCGACCGTCCTGCAAATGCGCTTCCACTTCCTGCAATGAGCGGCGCGCCAAACCAATCGCCAAGCCGCATTGCAAGCCGAGAAACGCCGGCCGCACAGCAGGCAGAAACACTCGGGCGTCTTCGTGCAGCAACCAGTCCCGATCGACCTCGACCCGGTCCAGATCCAGCGCTGCCGTGTTGCTCGACTGCAAGCCCATCAACTGCAAATCCGCCGAGCGTTTCACTCCGGCCAGCGCATCCGGGATCGCCAGTACAAACGGTGGGCCGCCGGCCTCGTCGTCGATGGCGGCAGCCACCACAAAACCGCTCTTGCGCAGGTTCGTGACCCAGTGCAGCCGACCGCTCAACGACCAGCCGCTGTCCCGAGGCTGAGCGCGCACTTGCAAGGTCTCGATCCCCGAGAGGAATTTCATCGCGTTCGACAGCCCGGTCGCACCGGCCAACTCGCCCACCAGCAACGACGGCAGCAGGCCTTCGCGCAGCAGCGTGTTAGGGCTTTGCAGCAGGTATTCGATAAAGGCGCGCTGGCCCCAGAAGACAAACGCCGCCGCCAGGGAATGGCTGGCGACTTCGGCCAGCACTTCCACGGCATCGGCCAGATTGCCGCCACTGCCGCCCAGTTCCTGGCTGATGCCGACGCGCAGTACATCGGCGCTCGCCAGGCGCGACAGCACCTGTTGCGGGTCGCCCTCGCCGACATCCAGCGCGTGGGCCTGGGCGTCCAGCCATTGACTCAATGCCGGATTGAGCATGGTGTTTTTCTCCTTTGAATCATTGACCCGACTGCCAGCGATACTTGGCCAACTCAGGATTGAGCGGTGTCCCGGCAAAGACGTTAGCAAAGTTGCACAAGGTCGCCAGGCTGACACCGAGGATCACCTCCAGCGCATTGCCCTCGGTGTAACCGGCGGCTTTGAAATCACTGAATGTCTGCTCGCTGACCTTGCCGCGCGTGGCGATCACTTCACGGGCAAACGCCGCCAGGGTTTCGAGTTTGGCCTCAGGCACGGTGCCTTGTTCACGCAACGCGCTGACCACGTCATCCGGCAATTTCGCTTTGTTCAGGGCCACCGCCGTATGGCCGGCCACGCAGAAATCGCAACCGTGGGTGGTGGCGGCAACCAGTTGCACCACCTCGCGCTCGGCCAGGCTCAGTTCAGCCTTGCCATTGAGCGCCGATACCGTAACGTAGGTTTCCAGCGCCGCCGGGGCATTGGCCAGCACCGCCAACAGGTTCGGGATAAACCCGGAGGTCTTCTGGGCGTTTTCCAAGAACGGTTTAGCCGCTTGCGGGGCGCTTTGCAGGGTGTGTAGCGTGACGCGTGACATGGTCGGACTCCCGTTGTTGAGGTGTTCGGCCAGTCTGTTTGTTATAAGAATTGCAATCCATATTCTAAAGTAGCGATTACTTGCTTCTGAGTGTTTCCATTAGATGATTTCGTCCAGCCCCCTGGTTGATTGGTTATTAGAAAGCCTCGAATTGCAGGCCAGCCTGTTCCATGTCGGCCGTTATTGCGGCGGCTGGCACGCCAGCACCCACGGCTTGGCGCGGGCCAGTTTTCATTTGGTGGTGCAAGGTCATTGCTGGCTGCACATCGACGGCCAGGCGCAGGCCCAGCGTTTAAATGCCGGGGACGCGGTGTTTCTGCTCAAGGATTTGAACTATCGATTGTCCAGTGCCGAACAGGCCGACGACGCCCGGCGCTTGCCGCGCATGGCCATGACAGCGCTCGACAGCCAGGCCCAGGACGGCGTCGGGCTGGTCTGCGGCTTCTTCCACTTCAAGTCCGGGTTGTCGTCGTTGATCATCGAGGGCTTGCCGGACTGGATCATCCTGCGCGCAGGCGATCCGTCACTCAGCGCCGCGCGGGCCTTGTTCGAGCTAATCCTTGAAGAATGCCAGCGACTGCCAGCGCCCTCCTCGGCCTTACTCGAACGCCTGAGTCATTTGCTGTTTCTCTATGTGCTGCGCCAACAAGTGGCCGACAACCAGAACCTCGGCGGCCTGATGGCATTGGCTCGGCACCCGGCGTTCGCGCCGCTGCTGGATCAGTTGATCGAGCAGCCGCAACAGCCGTGGTCGCTGGAAAACATGGCGGCGTGCACCGGGCTTTCGCGCTCGGCGTTCTTCAAGCGCTTCAGCGAATTGGCCGGTCAGTCGCCGGGCCAGGTGCTGCTGGCGCTGCGGGTTCGCCATGCATGCCAGTTACTCAAGACCAACCACACCGTCGAGCAAGTCTGCGCGGCAGTGGGGTATCAATCGATTGCTGCGTTTACCCGCGCATTTGCCAAAGCGGTGGGCGTGCAGCCAGGGGCGTATCGCAAGCAGCATGAAGCGATGCCCCGATGAACGATGACGCGATTCGCCAGACCTGACGCCCTGACCGTAGGAGCAAAGCTTGCTCGCGATGAACGATGACGCGGTGTGTCAAGCCAGACGCCTTCGCGAGCAAGCTTTGCTCCTACAGGGGATCGGGTTTGATCTGTAGGAGCCAGCCTACCCCGCTGCGCCGAGGTAGTAAGTATGCAAGTCCTCCCGCGCGGCCAACTCGGCCGCCGAACCTTCATCCACCACCCGGCCGTTTTCCAGCACAAACGCGTACTGCGCGTAATCCAGCGCGATGTTGATGTTTTGCTCCGCCACCAACAGGCTCAGGCCTTCCTCGCGATTAAGCCGGGCGAGGATCTCGAAAATCTCCTCCACCACCTGGGGCGCCAACCCCATCGAAGGTTCATCGAGCAATAACAGACGCGGCTCGGACATCAGCGCACGGCCAATGGCGACCATTTGCTGCTCGCCACCGGAGGTGTAGCCCGTCAGGCGTTTGCGCTGCAGGCGCAACCTCGGGAAGTAGCCGTAGATGCGCTCCAGCCGCTGACTCAGGACCTTGCGCGACGGCCGCCCGGCAAAGCCGCCGATCAACAGGTTTTGCTCAACGCTCAGGTGCGTGAAGCAGTGCCGGCCTTCGAGCACCTGAGCCAGCCCCGCCAGCACCAGGCTGGCAGGATCGGCTTCGGTAATCGCTTGCCCTTGGTAGACAATCCGGCCCTGGGTCACTTCACCGCGTTCGGCCCGCACCAGGCTGGAAATCGCCTTGAGCGTGGTGCTTTTACCGGCACCGTTGGCCCCGAGCAACGCAACCATTTGCCCTTGGCCAACCTGCAACGAAACGCCGCGCAGGGCGAGAATCGACTGTTCGTAAAACACTTCGACCTGCTCCACGCTCAGCAGCGGGTCGGCTATCGGGCTCTGGCTCATCGGACCTTATTGCTCCTGACTGCAATTGCGCGGGGTGATGCCTTTTTCCTTCGCGTATTGGGCGGCGGAAGCTTCGATGATCGGCCGCAACAGCGCGCGGTCGGCCTGGACCCAATCGCTGATCAGGTTCCAGCGCTGGCCGTCCCACTGCTGGAAGCGCACCGCACCGCCACCTTCATGATCGGCGCAAGACAGTTTCAACGGCTGCACCAGCCCTTTGGCGCCCAGTGCCTGCAACCGCGCATCGTCGAGGTTCAAGTGCTCGAAACCCCAGCGCACCTGCTCACCGGTCAGCGGTTTGTTGCCGTACTTTTCCTGGGCCAGGCGCACGGCTTCGACGTTGAGAATGCCGTTCACCACGCCGAGGTTGTAATACACGGTGCCGAAGCGTTTCGGGTCGGCCAGGTTGCCGTTGCCGGCGTCCACCACGCTTTGCTTGATGCCTTGCAGCACCGGGAAATCGGTGCCCGACGGGTGCGTGGTAATCGAGATAAAACCCTTGGCCGCCGCGCCGGCCGGCACCACGTCTTCTTCCGAGTTGCTCCAGATATTGCCGATGATGTGATCCGCCGGGTAACCGACTTTTTGCGCCGACTTCAGTGCCACCGGATTCATCACGCCCCAGCCGCGCAGGATCACCCAGTCCGGTTTGAGGCGACGGATGTTCAGCCATTGCGATTGTTGCTCGTTGCCGGGGTGCGGCACTTCCAGCAGGGTCAGTTCGAAACCGGCGTTCTTCGCCAGGGTTTCCAGCACGCCGTTGGTTTCCTTGCCATACGGCGAGCCGTGGTAGAGCACGGCGATTTTCTTGCCTTTGAGTTTGTCCGCTCCGCCTTCACGTTGGCCGATGTAGTTGATGATCGCCGAAACTTCCGAATACGGGTTGAGCTGCAGCGGGAACACGTAGGGGAAAACGCTGCCGTCGGTGGAGTCCGTGCGGCCGTGGTTGATGGTGATCAGCGGCAGTTTGTCGGCCGTCGAGCGATCGAGGGTCGCGTAGGCGATGCCCACCGACAACGGGTTGGTGGCGGCGGCCGGCGCACCGTTCAAGCCACCCTTGAGGCGCTCGTAGCATTCAACACCCTTCTCCACCACGTACTCGGTTTCGCATTCGCTCCAGGTCAACTTGACCCCGTTCACCCCGCCCTTGGCATTGACGTATTGCAGATAATCGATGAAGCCGCCGAAGAATCCGGTGCCGCCAGCGGCGTAAGGCCCGACCCGATAGCTTTGCAACGGAAAATACTGTTCGTTGGCAGCCTGCGCGCCGGCACTGAGCCCGGCGGTCAGTAAAGCCAGGCCCAATGCCAGGCGATGCAGCGTTTTGCGGTGAGTCATGAAGGCAGTTCCTCGTAATGGTGTTTTTGTCGGAGATAAAGGCAATCAGTAGCGCAGCGGCCAGACCCTGGCCCGTTGGCGAAAGCGCTGCCACAGTCGGGCCAGGCCTTCGGGTTCCTTGATCAGGAAGGCGATGATCAGCCCGCCAAAGAGCATTTTCTGGATGTTTTCCAACTGACCGGAATCGATCAGCCCCGTGGGCAGTAACCCGCAGACATTGGCCAACAGAATCGGAAATAGAACGATGAATGCAGCACCAAGGACGTTGCCGAGCACACTGCCGAGGCCACCGATAATGATGATGAACAAGACCTGGAATGAGCGGCTCAAGTCGAAGCCGTGGGGTTCCACGGTGCCCAGATAGGCGAACGCCCACAGCGACCCGGCCACCCCGAGGTAGAACCCGCTAATCGCAAAGGCCAGCAGCTTGGCCTTGAACAAACGGATGCCGATAACCGCTGCGGCGGTGTCCATGTCACGCACCGCCATCCAGTTGCGGCCCAACTCGCTGCGCACCAGGTTTTTGCCGAGCCAGAACAGCGCGACCACCACCGTCAGGGTCAGCAGATAGCGGCCCTTGGGCGAACTGAAATCCAGACCGGCGATCAGCAGCGGCGGCGAAGTTATGACCCCGGAGGCGTTGTCGTTGGTGAACCAACTGAAGCGGGTCAGCACCCATTCCACGACAAACTGCGCGGCCAGGGTCGCTACCAACAGGTAAAAACCCTTGATCCGCAGGCTCGGCAAACCGAACAGCACCGCCACCAACGCAGCGATCACGCCCCCGAGGGCGAAGCTCACCAGCAGCGGCAAACCGGGCACGCGCAGTTGCAGGTTGTAGGCGGCAAACGCACCCACCGCCATGAACGCCGCCGAGCCCAGGGAGAGCTGCCCGGCGTAACCGGTCAGCAGGTTCAGACCGAGCCCCGCCAGGGACAGCACCAGCAGTGGCACCAGAATCGCGCTGAACCAATAGTCATTACCGAGCCAAGGCACCGCGATAAAAGCAAAACCCAAGAGCAGCCACAGCGCCACGCGGTCCTGACGCAAACGAAAGGTCCGGCGCTCGGCGGCGTAGCTGCTGTTCAGTTGTCCGGCTTCTTGATAGAGCATGAAAGCATTCCTTGAAAAATGTCAGACCCGCTCGATGGCGCGCTCGCCGAACAAACCGGCAGGTCGCACCAGCAAGAACAGCAAGGCGAGGACGTAAGGCACCCAGTTTTCGATGCCGCTGCCGATGATCGGCCCGAGGTAGATTTCGGCGATTTTTTCCGCCGCGCCGATGATCAAACCGCCGACAATCGCGCCACCAATCGACGAGAAACCGCCGATGATCAGCACCGGCAATGCCTTGAGCACCACCAGCGACAACGAGAACTGCACCCCCAGACGCGCGCCCCACAACAGCCCCGCCACCAGCCCGACAAACCCCGCCACCGCCCACACCAGCGCCCAGATCCGTGGCAGACGAATGCCCACGGCCAGGGACGCCAGCGGATCATCAGCGACCGCGCGCAAGGACAAGCCCACCCGGGTCTTGTTGAACAGCAGCGACAAGGCAATCACCAGCGTCGCGGCGGTGCCGGCGGCGAACAGGTCGAACTGCGACAGCAGCATGCCGCGAATTTCCAGCGGCTCATCCGGGATGCCCAGTTCCAAACCATGGACCTGCGCGCCCCACAGAAACTGCGCCAAACCTTCGATCATGTAGGACAGCCCGAGCGTGGCCATGAACAGGATGATCGGCGGGCGATTGACCAAGGGCCGCAGCACCATTTTTTCGATCAGCAACGCCAGCACCACCATGCTCGCCAGCGTCGCGACGAAGGCCCAGAAGAACGGCAAGCCGCGTTCCAGCAAACTGACAAAGGTCAGCGCCGCGAACAGCACCATCGCGCCCTGGGCAAAGTTGAATACGCCGGACGCCTTGTAAATCAGCACAAAACCAATCGCGACCAAGGCGTACATCACGCCAGCCAGCAGCCCGCCAATCAGCACTTCAAAGAAAAACTCCATGTTCAGCGCACCTCCGCGCGGGAGCGGCGCGTGCCCAGGTAGGCCGCGATCACCTCCGGGTTGGTGCGCACGTGTTCAGGGGTGCCGTCGCCGATTTTGCGGCCGTAGTCGAGCACCACTACGTGATCGGAAAGGCCCATGACCACGCCGATGTCATGCTCGATCAGCACGACGGTGGTGCCAAACTCGCGGTTGATGTCGCGGATGAACTGGCTCATCTCGCCCTTCTCCTGCGCGTTCATGCCGGCCATCGGTTCGTCGAGCAACAACAACCTCGGCTCGGCAGCCAGGGCCCGAGCCAGCTCCACGCGTTTCTGCAAGCCATAGGGCAACTTGCCCACCAGCACATGACGCCAGGGATGGATGCGCAGGAACTCGATGACTTTTTCGGCGTGACGGCGTTGCTCGTCATCCTCCCGAGGCGCGCGGCCCAGGCGCAGCATCTGTTCGATCCAGCTGCTGCGGCGCTTGAGGTTGCGACCGGTCAGCACGTTGTCGAGCACGCTCATGCCTTTAAACAGCGCGATGTTCTGGAAGGTCCGGGCAATCCCGCCCTCGGCGGCCTGGTGCGGACGCATGCGGCGTCGGGTCTGCCCGGCATAGCTGACGCTGCCGCTCTGGGCCTGGTAGACGCCATTGATCACGTTCAGCAGCGAACTTTTGCCGGCGCCGTTGGGGCCGATCAGCGCGCAAATTTCCCCGGTCTTCACGGCGAAACTGATGGAGGTAATGGCCTTGACGCCCTTGAACGACAGGGAGATGTCATCGAGCCGCAGTAAAACGGATTCAGTGGTTGCGCTCATGGGGGCTCGTCAGACGGAGTGGGAAATCAGGTGCGCCGGAACATCGGCGGATTCGCGTGGGGCAGCGGGTTCCTGCCAGTTGCCGGGGCGAATGCCCAAGGCGCCGAAGAATGCGGCGCTTTCTTCGGTCAGCGGCGGCCCGACCAGCAACGGCACGCGCAATCGACTCATGCCCAGCACGTCGAGCAAGGGCCGGCGGATCAGCCAATGGCCGAGCCAGCGCCGCACGGGGTTTGCGTTCGCCAGCATTGCCCAGCGATACAGGCGATGGCTGAGCGTGCCCGGCAACGGCAAGCGTTCCCGCGCCCAGTGTTCAAGACGCGCATAGGACTCGCGGGTGCCCAGTACCAGCGTCGGCCCGAGTTCGCGGCGGTCGGTGTCGCGGGTGGCCAGGGCTTCCGGGAAATTCAGGCGAAACCCGGCGCTCAGCCACGGAGTCAGCAGGTAACGCGCCTGACCGCTGGCCGCGAAGACCCGGGCCGCCAGTGCTTCTTCGTCGGCGCCAAGTTGCTCGCGGGACAGCAACTTGCGCGCGCCCTCCAGCAACTGCCCGTGGCTCAAGCGCAGGGGCTGGCCGTCATGCACCGGATGAAAAATAAAGGCTGTGGACGCTGACTCAGAGACCGGCACCGGGGGCTCTGTCGTGATGCCAACCGTGAAGTCGGCATACGCGCTCAACCCGGAATCGCTGTCGGCATTCAGGCCGCGTCCGTCGAGGTACAGCAATAGCAGTGGTGAATGATCAGTACTGCGAACCTGCTGCACCGCGTCGAGGGTTTCGGCCAACACAAACGCCGGTTTCAGCCTTGTCAGGCGCTGCCGATGGTCGAGGTCCGGGTCCAGCAACGTGACGCTGCCACCCAGCCATTGCGCCGCCAGTGCCAGCAGCAAGGCTTCGGCCCGGGCCTGGCTGATAATGAGCAAATCATCACCACGGCTGAACCCGTGCTGCTGCAATGCGGCGGCGAGAAGGCTGACATCCTGCGCCAGTTCGCTCCAGCGCCGGACCTGCCAGATGCCCAACTGTTTATAGCGCAGGGCAATGGCCGAACCGCGAGTCGCGGCTTGTGACAACAAGGCCTGAGGCAGTGTCTGGGTCATGGGGCTATCCTTCGGAGGGCTGACTGCAAACAGCCATTGCAGCCTCCGTGCCAGCCACTAAACCTTTATTTATCAACGTGTTATGTCTTAACCCCGTTCCAGCCTCGTGTATCGCCCGAGCACAGCCTGCCGAATCCCTGTTGCCCCACCAACACTTGGGTCCTGTCGCCGACCTTTAAAGAACCAAAAAGAATTAATAAATACAAAATCAGTATTTATCGTTATAAAAATAGTTGGTTACTCTCGCTTCATCCCGTCATTCATCACCACAGTGAAGTGCCCCATGAATCCGACTGCCAACGTCATCGACTTCGCCAGCTACCGCAAACGCAAACAGGCTCAGCAACGGGCACGGGCGATGTGGGAAATGTACGCACGCAACGCCGGCTTGCAGGCCTTTCAGTGGGTGCAAGCAGCCAAGGCTTCCGAGACGCGTCACGCGTGAACGTGCAGCAACCCTCGCGCTTTCTGGCGAGCGCCGACGAACCCGTCGTGGACTTGAATAACCTGGAATCTCTTGAAGAAGATCCGATCTGTGATCGGGTCGCGCAGAACCTGCAACGCTTGCGCGGCAAGCGGCATCTGTCCCTCGATGCCCTCGCCCGCCAGTGCGGGGTGAGCCGGGCGATGCTGGCGCAGATCGAGTCCGGGCGCAGTGTGCCGTCGATCAAAGTGCTGTGCAAAATCGCCAAGGGTTTGAAGGTGTCGGTGGCCGCGTTTCTGGAGCATCGGGCCTTTGAAGGGGTGGCGGTGTTGTCGGCGAGCCAGAGCAAGCGGCTGGTCAGTGCCAGTGGCGCGTTTGTCAGTCGGGCATTGTTTCCGTTCGACGTGGCTCGCCAATCGGAGTTTTACGAGTTGCGCCTGAGCCCGTTGGGTGAGGACGTCAGCGAGGGTCATGGCCCCGGGGTTCAGGAGAACCTGGTGGTGTCCCAGGGCGTGCTGGAAATCAGCGTCAACGATGAACGCTACCTGCTCTCCACCGGCGACTCGATCCTGTTCTACGCCGACCAGCCCCACCGCTATCGCAACCCGGCGGACAGCGAAGCCGTCGCCTATCTGGTCGTCACTTACCCCGAACGCCTGGACTGAACACCAAATCTCTTGTGGGAGCGGGCTTGCTCGCGAAAGCGGTGTGTCAGGCAAAACAATGTCGACTGATACACCGCTTTCGCGAGCAAGCCCGCTCCCACAGTGGGGGTCTCTGTTTTACAGGGATTTTTGTGGTGTTGGCAGGAATGCAAAAGCCCCCGAGGCCTTATGGCCTCGGGGGCTTTTTTGTGCGGCCCGGGATCAGCAGGTGCAGCACATCAGCGGCATGCCGTTGCAGCTCATCATCATCGGCATGCTGCAGTCGTTCATCATTTTCATCATCAGGGCGCAGCAGTTTTTCATCATGTCCATATTCATGCCGGCCATCGGCATGATTTTGCACATCATGCAGTCGGCCATCATGGTGCATTCCATCACGCACTTCATCGAAGGCATCGGCATGCCCATCATCGGCATTGGCATCATCATGTTCATCATCGGCATGGCCATGGCCGACGGGGACATGCACATCATGCTCATGTTGCCGCAGTTCATCATCATCTGCATCATTTCAGCGCTGTTCATGAACATCGCCATGTCCATGCCAGCGGCCGGCATCATTTTGCACATCATGCCGTCGTCCATCATGTCGCAAGTCATGGTCGCCATCATCATCGGCATGCCCATCATCGGCATCATTGGCATGTTGGCGTTCATTGGCATCTGCATCTGCATGGCGTTCATCATGGTGGTATTCCCCGAAAGCGTTGAGATTTGAGAGTTGGACAAAGCTGATGGAGTGGATTCTAAAGATTCGCGCAGGGGCGACAAGAGGATGATCCAACAGCAAAAACGGTCGCCAGAGCCGAGTTAGTGTTGTATCCGGGACACTTCTGGCTGCTATAGCTTCTTATTGATCGTCATTGCAGATTTTATAAAGACGATGACGTTTTTTTATCGGTTATGGATATGCGACTGCCAGCTATATAAATAACTGAAAGAAATAATCGTTCTAG